>CAWUJQ010000628.1:0-2488 GCA_963922445.1 uncultured bacterium | reverse complement strand
GCCATCAATCAGGCCGTGCAAGAAGCGGACGCCCAGGGCATCAGTGGCAAGGCCGTTACGCCGTACATCCTGGGGCGCGTCAAGCACATCACGGATGGCGCGTCTATGGATGCGAATACCGCCCTGCTGCGCAACAACGCTCACATCGCCGCACAGATCGCGGCTGCGCTGGCTCAGGCATCCACGTCGTAATCCCAAAAGTAAATCATCATGTCCTGCTCAAACGTCGGCGCACCCAGTTCATGTAAAAAGGCTAACGCCTGCGCCCGGTGATCTGTCCCGTGATTAACCAGGTGCCACAGCATCTCCCAGCGGATGTTGGCCGCTTCCACGCCCGCCCCGGTTGTGTACTCCACAGGTTCCAGCAGGTCGGCTTCCGTTGCCCCCATCGTGAGCGCTGCCGCCGCCGAAAAGATGGACGATACACTGCCGGGTATCTGCGTATCAAAAGCGCGCGCCAACCAGTACTGCCCGCCCATCATCAAGTGCGCCAACTGCGCGCGCACCGTGTCATGGGAGTAGCCGAAACTGCGGTCTAGCTGCTCATCCGTCAGGCCCGCCATACACTCACCAACGAGGCGGCCCGTGGCATACATGTCATATTCAAACAGTTGGCGAATCATAGCGGGGTCAATGTGAATCTGGCCGCGTGGGGGCAGTTCATCGCGCAAATAGTACACAAAGTCCTGTTCTGCCGTGGGTGCCCCCAGTTGATGCAGCAAATACATCACCTGCGCCCGGTGATCGGTGCCGTGATTAATCACATGCAGCAGGATTTGCCACTTTTGTGTTTCGCGGGCTTCGCCCCGTGCGCTGTAGTCCAGCGTTTCCGTGAGCGTAGCATCACTCAAATGCTCCAGGTACAGGTCAATATCGTTGTAAACGACACTCCACAGGCGGCTTACGTCCTCCCGCGCTCGGAAGTCATCACCGTCAAGGCGATCAGGCAGGCGCACCCCGCGCACCCGCGCCAACCAGCGGGCGTCTACGCTGGCCAGGTGCACCATGTGATTGCGAATAGACCCCAACGAGTAGCTAAACTCCTGGGTGAACTGGTCTTCGGTTAGCTGCTTAATGCCGTTCCACAGCAGGGCATGTGCCCACGCGTTGTAGTCAAATAGCACCCGTATCGCGGCTGCATTCATAGTGGCCCCTTACTCATTCTCTTCAAATTGGAGCGTCAACCGTGGATCAAGAAACACCACCGTATCAGATTGCTCGTTTTCAAGCGTGGCCTGCGGCAGCACCCGGAATTTAATCACAGCCCCCGGCCCGTTATAGGCGTCTTGTACCCACTCCGTCACGTCCATGTCACTACAGGCGTTAAAGTTACCCACCAGTTCCGCCTCCGGTGATGGATCAAACGGCATTTGCGAGTCCATTCGCCCCACATCGTCCACATACACGTTGTACCCGCTCACGGCATCAAACCCAAGGCCCGCCTCATCGCAGTCACTCAAATCGAGCCTTGCGCCTATGATGGTATCCTGACCACGCCCCGGTGGTGCAATCATATAAAACGTCAAAATCAGTTGGGCACGCGCTTCTTGCTCATTAGACAGCCGATCTCCGACGTAAAAACCCGTTTCCAAAATGCCCAGTCCGCCCGTCAACAGCGTGTTCGATTCAACGTCGTCAAGCGCGGCCCGCATCTGCAAGCGCTGCTCCTCCGGTGGCAAACGTCCCTCAACTTCCACCCGCACCTCAAACCGACCAGACGTCGTCCCTGCCCCTTCCAGGTAGCGCGTGGCCACAATGTTATAGTAGCCGCTGTACGTGAGGGGCAGCGCTTGAATTCGCGCTTCAAAGTTGTTCAGCACGTTGACGTCTTCGTTTACCGCGAGTTCGTTGCCAAACGCATCGGTGATTTTCAGGGTCGGGTCTAGGTCACCGCTCACATTGACCATCGCGAGCGAGACAACGTCGCCCGCGTTCCCCTGAAACGAATAGATAATTTCCGGGGTGTCGTTGTTAATCGTCCCAGACTGGTTCACCCCGTAACTAATGCGGCGGGCACGTTCGGTTGCCTCGCCGTCGTAAACGCTTTCACGCACTTCCAGTTCAAACGCACCCTCACTGGTGCCATAACGCTGGTGCCAGCGCGTTGCAACAATGGTGTAGGTAGCATTTTCCAGCAGATCAATCTGCCGCAGCGCGGCATTGAACTGGTCATCAACGTCATCGTTGCGTGCGAGTTCGCGCCCATCGCCGTCTAGCAAAATAAGGAAGGGATCCAGCGTACCGTTGACATCGCGCATTTCGATGTCAATCGTTTGGCCAGCTTGTCCCTCAACCGTGAGCAACACAGCGTAGTCACGGTCGGTAATTTCGCCCTCATATACCTGGTCAAGTGCCACGCTGCCCCCTTCAGCCGCCCGGAACACCGTCTGGCGGGGCACTTCTACCGGGTCATCCATGCGATTCGGCGGCGGCACATCGTTGGTACTAGGCGGGGCGACCTCTGTTGGCGGCGCGACATCGGGCTGCA
>CAWUJQ010000627.1:0-2495 GCA_963922445.1 uncultured bacterium | reverse complement strand
TGAAGGCGGTGGTTCCCGTCGCTGTTGGGTACAGAAAGGTTTTAGGAGACTATGGAGACGCTCCGACAAATGACAGAAACGCTCAACCTCGCCCTGGATAAGATACAGTCCGGCTTTGCCACGTTTCTGGCTGCGCTGCCCGGCATCATTCTTGGGCTGGTCGTATTCTATGCCTTTTATGTGATTTCGGGGTTTGCACAGCGCCAGTTCGTGCGCGGACTCAACCGCTTCCGCCGCTTTCAACGCCTGTCCGCGCTGTTAGGGCGCATTGTGCGCGCTGGTGTGATTGCGGGCGGCTTCATGATCGCCCTGACAGTGGCGCTGCCGTCGTTCCAACCTGCGGAACTGATTCAGGTGCTAGGGATTGGCGGGTTGGCAGTGGGTTTTGCCTTCCGCGACATCTTCGAGAACTTTATGGCCGGTGTGCTGATTATCTTCACGCAGCCGTTCGGCATCGGGGATGAGATTGAGATCAATGAGTATGAAGGCAAGGTCGAGGACATCCAAATCCGTGCGACCTACCTCAAAACGTTCGATGGCCGTCTGGTTGTGATTCCCAATGCAGACCTGTTTAAAAATTCCGTGCTGGTAGACACCGCCTACGAACGCCGCCGCAACGAATACGATGTGGGCATCAGCTATGCGGACGACATCGCCCGTGCGCAGGAGATTATGCTAGAGGTGATGGAGCGCACCCCCGGCGTGCTGAACACCCCCTCGCCCGATACGATTATGTGGGAGATGGGCGACAGTGCGGTTGTCATCCGCGTGCGCTGGTGGTCGAAGCCGCAGCGGTCGGAGTTTTTGCGGGTGCAAAACCGTGTGCTGCGCGATATGAAAACCCGCCTGGAAGCCGAAGGCATGACGATTCCGTTCCCCATCCGCACGGTTATGTTCTACGACCAGAGCAAAGACGGCGTTGAAGGTGAAACCGTCGATCAAGCCCGCGTCAATGCACTGTCCAATGGCAGCCACTAACCCATGACGACAACGCTACATCTGCCCACACCACCCGGCTACAGCTTCCAGGCCGTGGTAGAAAGTCACGGCTGGCGCAACTTAGCGCCGTTCCGCTATGACGCTGACACGCTGACGCTGTACCGGGTGCATCGCCTGGAAAGCGGGCGCGTGGTGCATCTCACCCTCACCGATGGGGTACACGTCACGGCAGATGCTGCGCTAACGGCTGACGAGCAAAACGACCTGACGGCAGCCGTCCGGCGGATGCTGGCGTTGGATGTAGACCTGTCCCCGTTTTACGACGCGATTCGAGCAGAGCCGCGCTTTGCCTGGGTAGAAGCGGGCGGCCACGGGCGTCTGCTGGCATCGCCCACGCTGTGGGAAGACCTGGTGAAGATTCTGTTCACGACGAACGTCTCCTGGACGAACACAATCAGCATGAGTGAGCGCATCACTGCCTATGGTGATGCCGCCGCCGACGGCAGCCGCACCTTCCCCACGCCAGAGCAGGTCGCCGGCCAATCCCCAGATGAGCTAACCGCGCATGTGCGGGCGGGCTACCGCGTCAAGAGCTTGCACGCACTGGCTACGGCCATCGCGAGTGGTGAGCTAAACGTGGAACGCTGGCGCGACCCAAGTTGGGATGCCGCAGCACTCTACAAGGAGGTGAGCCGGCTTCATGGGTATGGGGCGTATGCTGTTGGCTCGCTGATGCGGATGTTGGGCTATTATGAGTGGCTGCCGATCGATAGCGTGGCGCGGGCGGCGGTTGCAACCGTTCACAACCACGGCGACCCTGTTACCGACAAAGACATTGCGGCGATCTACGCGGTGTATGGCCAGTGGCGCGGGTTGGCGCTGTGGATGGATATACTTTCTTCCTAAATTGGCGCTTCATTAACGATAACCGTAAATTTTACAGTACCTTTACGGCTTCCACAATGCTATGTGGTATAGTACATGGTGTAATTCATTCTGAAAGTGAGCCAACCGTCATGGACAAAAGCACCATTGTTCAGCAAATGCAGTTGCAAAGCCAATTCGACGCCCAGGTGTGGCAAATGATGACCCGCGTCAAGCGCGGCGAGACGATCCCCGATGCGCGCCAATACATGCGTGTGTGCAAGATGCTGCGCGAACGCGCCCAATTCCTTGAAGCCAATCTGGGGATGCCCATCACACGTGAGAGTGACTGGCTGGCGCTGGCCATGTACGGTGACGACCGCGTGAACTTCATTGAGTTGTGCCGCACGGCGGAAAAGACCGACGACGCCACGTTCAATAAGGTTTACGTCTTCCTGGAGCCGATTATCAAAAGTACGATGGCATCACTCAGCTAGGGGTGCCATCTGCCCCAGCGGCAAGGTCACCGTCAATGCGGGCGGCCAGCCGGTCAAAGATGTGTGCTGCTTCGCTTTGCGTATTCATCGTGTGGACGGGGGTGCCCTTGACGCCAAATAAGGCTAACTCGTCCACGGCATGAATCACTTCAGTGAGATTGTGTTTCAAGAAGCGTTCTAAACTGTCTCGGCTTA
>CAWUJQ010000626.1:0-2508 GCA_963922445.1 uncultured bacterium | reverse complement strand
ATGAAGTCTGCGTTGGGTGTGTACACCACTTCTGGCAGGTTGTCGGTGTTGAGCGTACCGTTAGCCGGGCCACTTTCTGCAACAATGCTGAATGTTAGCGCGTCTTCGTCCGCGTCTGTACCCGTGAGCGTGATGTTCAGCGGGGTGTCTTCGTCCGTCGTCACGTCCTGGGCCAAAGCCTGTGGCGCGGTGTTCGACGGCGGGTTCACCAATTCAATACTGAAGTCGGTAAAGTTGAACGTGATGGGGCTGGTGGCCGCGGCCCTACGGATAGTCGTGAACAGGCCCGCATAGCTGATTGGATCGGTTTCGGCGTCCGCGTCATGATCCACACCCGTGAAGAAGGCCGCATTTGCAGCGAGTTCGCTGACGCCACCCTGAACCACCTGCACGAACTCGCCGCCATCTACGCTGTAGAAGCCCGTGACGGTTCCCGTTGCCGGGTCAAGTACCATGCGCAGCGTGATGTCAACGTTGGCCGGATTGCCGACGTTGCCCGTATTCAGTTCCACTGGCGTAGCGCCCGGTGCCGTGATGTAATCTTCTACCTGAAGCTGAACCTTAACGTTGGCGTTAGCATTGTTGCCCGTCTTAACGATAACTAGCTTAGCGTAGTTGTCTTCATCCAGGCCAAACCAGATGCCGCCCTGCTGCGAGTTGTTGCCCGCAGGCGTTATATCCACATTGCTCAGCGTTGTTTCGATGATGAACGGTTGTGTGGCATCAAAGCCCACACCCAATGCGTTGATCTGGGAGTTGGTATCACTGCTCGTCCCCGGGTCACGGAACAAGATGCCCTTCGTCGCTTCGATGGACAGGTTGCCCTCGGCAACGGTCAGCTTGCCCGGTTCGTAGCCCTCGGCGTCAGGGTAGGTTGGTTCACCGTCAACATCCAGGCGCGCTGATGGATCAACCGCCATGGTGAAGCCAGTGCCCACGTTATTCTGATCGTTTAGGCCACCCTCGTCACCTTCCCAGCCCAGGTTGAACGGCAGTTCAGCCGCGATCTGGTCACAGGGCAAGATGCTGATGGGCGAGCAACCCGGTTGCGGTACGACACTGACGTTGATCTGGCTGCTGACTTCAGGGTTAGTGCCATCGTTCGCCGTGATCGTGACGATGTAGTCGCCACGGTCGTTAAGCTGCGGTGCGATACTCAGATCGACTGTGTAGTCGCCGTCGCCGTTCTTCGTTACACCAGAAGTGATGAAGCCGGTATTGTTCGGCAGAACAACCGCAACCGTGACATCCGCGTCGTCCGCGTCGGTCACTGCTACTTGCAGGTCAAGCTGGTCACCTTCGATAACGGTTTGATCCGCAAGCTGCTGAATCTGCGGCAGCTCGTTTTCATCGACGGGTGCGTCGCTCTCGTTGATGAAGATACAGGTGATGTCTTCACCCATGTCCAGGTCAATGATCGCGCTGGCCCCGTTTGTGCTGGTGCCACCGTCGCCATCGCCCGTACAAACGATGTCCTCAAGCGCCCACTTGTCACCGTCCAGCAGTTGCGTCACCGTGTAGCTACCGGCTGGCCGCTCAAAGACGGCGGTGTTCGTCGGCAGGGTGCTGAACTGCGGTTCACCAACATAGGTAACCTTAGCACCGCCGCCAGAACCGCTGGCGTAGTAGAACGTGTTGCCGATGATGGCACCCATCCCGGAGTGACGTGAAACTGGGAGTGGCGTGGACTGTGACCACGAGTTGGTAACCGGGTTGTAAACCTGAACATCATCAATGCCGTTGGTGTGATTCAACTGGCCCGCCATGACGACGATTTGGCCGTTGAAGGGGTACACACTTGCAGTGATGTGGTTTACGCCAGACGCCATTTGCGCCATTTGCGCCCACTCATCTGCCACGGGGTCGTAGCGTTGCAGGTCGGCAAAGGGTGTCAGGTCACCATCGTGATCGGTTTGGCCACCGATGAAGTAGATGTAACCGTCCAGCGTGGCGATGCCGGGGTGGTTGCGTGCCAACGGCAGCGGAGCGCGTACTTCCCATTCCGTGCCCACTTCTGGCAGAACTTGCAGTCGCCAATGCTCGTCGGTGTCCTCGTTGCGGGCCTTGTTGGTACCGCCCATGTAGTAGATGTAGCCATCAACATAGGCCAGGTGCCCCGCTGCCCGATCTTGCGGCAGGTTCGGCAGGCGGACGTAGGTGTCTTCACTGACATCGTAGCGCCATACCGCATTGGTGCCGAAGATTTGGCCATTGTTCGTGTTGGACGTGTAACCGCCTGCGATGTACACATCTTCCCCATCCGTTGCGAAACCGCCGTGGGTGATACCCCCGTGGCTCAGGTCATCGCTGCTCTTCGGCATGGGTGCCAGCGGCGTCCAGGTGTCGTCAGTCGGATCATACTCGTAGGCCCGGTCGGTAGGTGTACAGCAGCTCTTCTGGCTGTCGAAACCGCCGAAGGTGTACCACTTGCCGTCGATAACCACGGCCTGACCTTCACTGGTATTGACCGGGTACTGTGCAGCGCCGCCTGCCGTCCAGGTGATGCTA
>CAWUJQ010000625.1:0-2516 GCA_963922445.1 uncultured bacterium | reverse complement strand
GAATGAAGGGGCCAACGTTCAAGCAACAGCAGAAGCTGCTGGCGCAAATGTGGAAGCCACTGGCGCTGCCATCGAGCAAACCGCAACCGCCGCTGCCGAAAGCGTCCCGATGACGGCGACCGCCCTAGCCGCTCAGATTGACGAGGCACAAGCAACAGGCATGGCCGGAGCCACGCAAGCATCCCTTGTATTGGACGAAATCGAAGGTACGGCATCAGCCCTCTCTACGATTGCCGCCCTGTCCACAGAGGAGTTGCAGGGCACAGCGCAGGCCATCATCTCTGACGAGATGCCCGACGAACTCGAAACATACATCAATGATCTGCTGGAAAACGGCTCCGTGTCGTTTGATCCCGAAACCGGTACAGTGGATGCGACCATCTCCGTTAGCGAGTCTGAATTCAACGCGGCATTAGATGAGGCGCTGGTGGAGGCCGGATACAGCAGTTCTGCCGTAAGCGCGGATTTCATCCCGGAGGGAATACTGGTCACGATTGAGGATGCAACGCTCAGCGAGGGAATCAGTGGGCGCGTGGTGATGCTGGCCGCTATTGAAGCGGTGAACGGCGAAATCCAGGTGACAATTGTCTACGCGACCGTGAACGACATTCCACTGCCCGACTCGACCATCGCGGAGTTGAACGCGACGTTATCAATCACGTTTGAGAGCGTGATTGCCAGCACGTCCGATGTGCCGGTGGATACAACCGTCACGGCGGCGTACACCACGGATACCGAACTGATTATCAGCTTTACGTCCGCTCTTGAGAGCAGTTAGCCAACCATATAAAGCACGCGTACCATGTAGGCGCTTAATGCATCAAGCGCCTACGAAATACATTGATTTACCAGCGATGTTGTCAGTATCTCTTCACCCTGGCTGCGTCTCACCAAATGAGCGTTCATCCAACATCCGCTGATGCCCCGGTCACGCCCTGTATAATATGCGACGTTGCAAGTTTACTGTTAACGGACGTACTGGCATGAACCTCGGTATTGAGCGCCGCAAGATCGAAGACAAGATCGTTACGTGCTACAGCGCCATCAACTTTGACGTGAAAAAGCA
Organism: uncultured bacterium; assembly: GCA_963922445.1. Classification (GTDB taxonomy): domain Bacteria; phylum Chloroflexota; class Anaerolineae; order Aggregatilineales; family Phototrophicaceae; genus DAOTTY01. Next base: position 1,450 of record CAWUJQ010000625.1, on the reverse strand, counting down.
CGCCTGGGTAGATGGCAAACCCCTCGAAGACTTCATTTTCTCATTTTTTGAGCTGCGCAAATACTACGAAAACAGCGACGACACTGCCGTCGGCCTGGACACGTTCCGGGTGTACATGGCCGGGCTGCGCTCGCTGCAAACCGCCGCCGCTGAGCGCGCCATCAGCATTGACCGCCGCGAAACCGCTGAACGACTCATCTACGAGTTGAATTATCAAGTGGAGGCCGTCATGTACGAGTTAGATCAGAACCGGCAGCGCGCCGAAGCGCAAGATGCGCAAGATAGCACCGACAGCGACGGTTCCGGCGGTGTGCCCGTACCGATGTAGGGCACCCTACGGATAACGTTGCATCGTCCGAAGGATAATGACCTTATGTTTATGCTATTTCACGCGGACACAGCAGGCTGTACCCCTGCAATTCTGGTCGATTATTCGTAGGGGCGAGGCCTGCCTCGTCCGTGAAACCCAAACCCCAAACTTCATTGAGAGGACACCCCCATTGAATAACAATCGCATGTTGTGGCTAACCGTCGCGCTGCTCGTCACAGCCCTGACTGCTGGCGGCGCACTCGCCCAAGACAATCCCCCCGCTGGCAACCCGGAAGCCGTCGCCCCGGAATTCCCACCAAGCACGGAGTGGGTCAACGTGGACGGCGAGCTGACGATGGCCGACCTGGAAGGCAAGGTCGTGCTGCTGGACTTTTGGACATACGGCTGCATCAACTGCCTGCATATGATCCCCGTGTTCGAGCAGCTAGAGGCCAAATACGCTGACGAACTGGTGATTGTGGGCATCCACAGCGCCAAGTTTGAAAACGAAGGCGAAACCCGCAATATCCAGGAGATTGTGCAGCGCTACGAGGTCAAGCACCCGGTACTCAACGACAATCAGTTCATCATGTGGCAGACGTATGAGCGCTTTTTGGGGCGACGGTTGGCATGGCCCACCCTCGTGCTGATCGACCCGCGTGGCAACGTGTTTGCGGCGCAGTCCGGTGAGGTGCCATTTGAGCCGCTAGACGATGTGATCGGGCAGATGGTGACGTACTTCGACACGCAGGGCGAACTCGACCGCACCGCGATTGACAAGCTCCAACCGGAACTGAACGCTGCCCCGCCCCGCGCGCTTAACTACCCCGGCAAGGTGCTGGCGGACGCCGACGGCAATCGCCTCTTCATCGCGGACAGTGTGAACCACCGCATTGTGATCGCTGACCTGGAATCCTACGAGGTGCTAGACGTAATCGGCAACGGGGCGCAGGGTTACACGGACGGGGACTACGACGAAGCGCAGTTCTACAAGCCGCAGGGCATGGCGCTCCGTGATGAGGTACTTTACGTGGCCGATACGTTTAATCACACCGTGCGTGCGATAGACCTGACCGAAGAAACAGTCACCACCGTCGCTGGGACGGGCACGCAGGGGCGCAGCATCCCGCAGGCGCAAAC
>CAWUJQ010000624.1:0-2521 GCA_963922445.1 uncultured bacterium | reverse complement strand
CGAAGGCCAAACAAGCACGAGTAAGTCACGGGTTTCAGACAGGCGACATCGTGAAAGCAGTAGTTCCGAAAGGGAAAGCGCAGGGCACCCACACTGGACGGGTAGCCGTTAGAGCGCGAAAATCATTCCGGCTCAACGGTCACGACATCAACCCGGACTACATGCGGATATTGCACCGTGCCGACGGCTACAGCTACACATTTGAAAAACAAGACTAAAGTCCAATCAATAGCGACTTCCCCACACCGCCTAAAGGCGGCGGTTCCCGTCGCTGTTGGGTACAGAAAGGTTTTAGGAGACTATGGATGTCGGCACAAAAATCGAAAAATATATGGTCATCGAACACATCGGGCGGGGCGGCATGGCCGACGTTTGGTCTGCCCGTGACGAAACCCTGGGCCGCATGGTCGCCATCAAGACGATTGCGCGCAACCTTTCATCCGAGGGAGACCCGGTTGCGATGTTCGAGCGCGAGGCCAAAACCATTGCCCAGCTAGACCACCCCAACATTTTGCCGATTTTCGGTTTTGGGCGCTTTGAGGGCAAACTCTACATTGCGATGCGCTTTGTCGCGGGCGGTTCATTGGAAGATAAGCTGGCGCAGGGTGCGTTAACCTACAAGGAATCGGTTGAGATTGGGCGCGCCATCGCCAGCGCCTTAGAATTCGCCCACAGCGAGAATATCATTCACCTTGACCTAAAGCCGCCGAACATCCTGCTGGACAGCCGGGGCGCGCCCTACTTGGCAGACTTCGGCCTTGCAACCGTACTGGGGCCTGAAGGGCGTGCCCAAAATCCTGGCAGTGGCACGCTGCTTTATATGGCCCCCGAACAGTTAACATCCGATCAGCTTGACCTGCGTGTGGATGTGTACAGCTTTAGCCTGGTGATTTTCCACATGCTTACAGGCCGCCTTCCGTTCGAGGGTATCACTCCCCTGGCCCTTAAGCAGATTCAGTTCCGCGATGACCTGCCCCACCTGGGTGATTTGAACCCCGACCTACCCGCAGACCTCACTGACATTCTGCGCAAGGGTACCGCCGTCAACCCGGAAGAACGTTACGAGCATGTTGGCGAACTTATGAAAGACGTTGAAGAAGCCCTTGGCATGAGCCTGTTGGTACCAGAAGGGGCTGTGCTGGGGGCTGGCAGCGGGGCTGGCGAGTCCACGCCGTTTGTTGACCTGGTGACTGAAATCGACCCGCGCCAGGTGCAGTTACGCGAGGCCGTAGACATTTATGAGCGCGCGCGCCGCGCTTGGGCCAATGGTAACGGGCGCTTCTTGCTCAGCGTGACCCACTTTATGGTGATGAGTGACTACTATTTGGCAGCCGAGCGCCACGAGTTGCAATTTGATAAATCTGGCGCTCAAATGCTGCTGCGTGGTGCCCTGGAATACGATTATCACCTCGATCACTGGTGGAACAAGGTCAACAGTGACAGCCGTCGCTGGGTGTGCTTGCACGCCATCCGCAGTGAAAATCCGCAGGCACGCGTGCGCGCATTCCAACGCTTGCTCACACTGCCCGATGCAGACCCACCGCAGATTCCCAAGCAAACCGCGCAAGCGCTGACGATTGAAAACGACGAAATGGTGTCGCTTGCCGGGATTGAAGTTCTGGCTGACCGGGCACGCCTGATCGAAGGGCGAGAAGACTTCGATGTTCACACGCAATTTCGTGGGCAAATTCTGGGCACAATTGCCCGCGAGGGCTTACAACTCATTGCAACTGACCGCTGGCAAAACGTGACCTACTCGCAGGAAATTGACACATTGGTGGCCGAATTTGCGATTGGTGGCCGAACCAGCAACATCCGCGCAGCGGCCTCCCGCGCAGTTGGCCGGATGCGCTCATCACGGGCAGTCCGTCACATTGTGGATGAATGGAAACGTGGCAACGCCGCGGCCCTGAACGCGCTCGCGTATATTCTTGAAGAAGTGCCCACACTGCCCAAAAACGTTGAGTTCACCCCGCGCTTTTTAGCATGGCTCATCAATACCGGGCGGCGGTTGTCACAAAACCCGATGCAAATCGTGTGGGCATTCAGCTTTGCGCTGTTGGGTGGTTGGTTGGGCGTGGGCCAACACATCTACCGAACCTACCGAGCGCAGTCGTTTTTTGCCAGCCAGCGCGTGTTAAATACCACAGCGGGCGGCCTTTTCATCGGCCTTTTGTTTGGCCTGCTTACGCTGATGGCGTTCACGTTCCCCAAGCGATTAGAAGGCTTTTGGCCGAACTGGACGCGGGCAATCTGGTCAATTACTGCGGCTTACTTCCTGGGCCAAACGATTTGGTGGGCTTACGGCTGGATGTACCTGAACCTGAATGATGTGCCGCCGAGCATCATTATTGCAACGGGCATCGGCACGGCACTCGGCGTTGTGATTCCCGCGCTCTTCCGAATGCGGGGCTGGGTTGCAATCCTGCTCACCGTCGTGTCGATGTTTGTGCCGCTGTATGTGGGCACGTCAAATTACATCCGCACCTATGTTACCTTCCAGCCACCGCGATTCGGCTTC
>CAWUJQ010000623.1:0-2533 GCA_963922445.1 uncultured bacterium | reverse complement strand
ATCGGCTGAACGTAAGCCGGAACCAACCGAAAAATCCCCGTTGGGGCGCGGACTATCCGTCCACAACCCCGACAGGTCACTTCGCTGGTGGCTGGGATTATAGGGGCGTTCTGTGCGCAGCGGGAGGCCGAACCCCAACGGTGGACGCATCGGCGGGGTGTATTACCATGACTGAGGGGCGGTTAGGTAACCTGAGCGCCGCCCCTGCTCTGCCCTTCAGCAAAACGGAGGGCGTCAACTCAGGGAAAGAAACACAACCTGCCCTAGCAAATCTTCAGCCTGCATCTGAGCATGAATCGCTTTGATTTCACGTACCCAACCGCCAATCGTCGCCTTTTGCTGTGCCGCGAAGATAATCCCGCTGTGTTCCACACCCCCTGCGGCCAAACGCAAAAAGTCCTGGTCATAGGTGCAAAGCACACACCCCATTTCAGTTGCCCTTGCCAGGTGATGTGGGTCGCTGTCGCCAAGCTGTTCCAGACTGTGTGCAGAAACCACATTGATGCCGCCCGCCGCCAGTTGCTCACTGACGGCGAGTTCAACACTTTCATCGAAGTAGAAACTCGGCTCAGTCAATGCGGTGCAGCTTCCCCTGCTCGTCCAACTGACGCAAATAGCCCTTGGCCTTAGCTGCGTCGGCCCGCATTTGCGTGTCAAGGCTCGCTTTGTGTTGGTAGTAGTACGCTAGGGCTGCGTAGACCTGCCCCAAATTCAAATTGAAATTGACCGCCAGTTCGTCCGCTGTGAGGCCGCGATACAGGTGGCTGGCGGCAATGTCTGTCACGCGGATTTGCGTGCCTGCTACAAGCGGCTGACCGCTGCGGATGGCCGGGTCAGACACGATGCTTTCGATAGGATGTACAGTGACCATTACATTCACCCGTCTGTATTGATTAGATGCTATCTTACATCATCGGGAATCCAATTACGATGCAACCTGGTTAGCGGGGCGCATCACCATGACTGAGAGGCGGTTAGGTAACCTGAGCGCCGCCCCTGCTCTGCCTAATCATCCCCACGCATAACACGCATAATTTCCATAATTTCTAGTATCCGCTTTTGATCCGCTGCGGAGCGATCCCGGAACAGGGACAGCCATTCGATTTCGCTGGGGGTGAGGTCGGGGTTGGCGTCGGGTTCCGCGCCGGGGTGGGGAATATTCGACAGGCCGAGCAGGTAATCGGCGGTGGTGTTGAAGATTTCGGCCATTTTCGTCAGCGTTTCTAGGGTGGGGTTGGAGTAGCCGTTTTCGTATTTGGAAATTTGATTGCGGGCAACACCCAACTTATCAGCCAGGTCATATTGCTTAATGCCGCTTTCTTTACGGAGTTTAGTAATGCGGTCGCCGCGTAGGGTCATAGTAGGGTGTAGGGTTTTTGCGGCGGACGCGCCGTTGCGCGTCCCTACAATCCAGCACATCAGCCTGTAGGGACGCAGCAGGCTGCGTCCGCCTGACAATTTACAGGAACCTATTGACAAGATTCGCGAAAATGGGTATATTCATGTCATCGGCTGAACGTAAGCCGGAACCAACCGAAAAATCCCCGTTGGGGCGCGGACTATCCGTCCACAACCCCGACAGGTCACTTCGCTGGTGGCTGGGATTATAGGGGCGTTCTGTGCGCAGCGGGAGGCCGAACCCCAACGGTGGACGCATCGGCGGGGTGTATTACCATGACTGAGGGGCGGTTAGGTAACCTGAGCACCGCCCCTGCTCTGCCCTGTGATATACAAACATACACACGGACGCAGCGGGCTGCGTCCCTACAAAATACGTCGATTATTTGTAGGGGCATGCAACGGCGCGTCTGCCACGCCCTCACCCCACCGCCACACTCGCTCGGATTGCGTTCAGGAACGCCTCCGCGAATGGGGACAGCGGAATATGGCGGTTTGTCACGAGCCATAAGCTTCGGGAAAGCGCAACATCTTCTATAGAAAGGGGATGCAACTGCCCCGCTGCCACCTCCGCTAAGACGGTATACAAAGGCAGCACGGTAAAACAGCGCTTCGACGGCACAATCGTCTGCTTGATCGCCTCCAATCCGTCGAAGGCCGCTTCCACTTCCACACGCACGCTGTGCCGGATCAATACGTTTTCTAACCACGTCCGTGAATGGCTACCTGGCTGCCGCGTAATGAGGCAATGTCCGGTGAGTTCTGCCAGGGGTACGCGTTCTCGTTCACGCCAGGGGTGACCACTGCCAACAATCACGAACTGCTCAAATGCGACTAACTCCTCATATGTGATCTGGTCAATGGCGGCTGTCGGGTTGCCCTCGGTGATGCCTACATCTAAAGCATGGTTGCCCACCTGATCGGTAATGTTGTCTGTGGTGCCGGTCGTCAGGATGGTTTCAACGTTAGGGTGTTCCTCACGGAAAGCGCCCAACCACCCCGGTGCCAGATACGCACTTACGCCGGGGGTAGCGCCCACGCGCAGCTTGCCCGCCTTCACCTGCGTCACGTCGGTCAGGCTGCGTTCGATCTCGGCGGCCTGGCGGAAGCTAAAGCCGCGGAGGCGCTTGCCGCT
>CAWUJQ010000622.1:0-2546 GCA_963922445.1 uncultured bacterium | reverse complement strand
CGTGTGATCTACTTTGCGCGGGATTTGTGGCGGTTGAACAACCGGGACGAACGGCGCGGCGTGGTTTATGCCCCGCCACCCCAGCCCGTCATCCCACAGCCACCACTCAACGACGAAGACACCCAGCCCACGCATCCCGTGCGCCGGGGTGATGCACCACAGCAGTAGTTCGTGATGAGTGGGAAGTGGTTATTTATTAGTGGCAAGTAATTAGTGATAAGTCAAAAGGCTGAGTTGATGCTCCAGCCATTTGCTGCACAAAAGCGGTTAAGTCATCGTTTGGAGTCTCCTTAAAAGAGCATCGTTATTGCGATCACACCACACACGACGCCCTGCGCTGTTCACTTTTTACTCATCCCTCATTACTGGTTACTAACCACTCCCTATACACTCATCACGCTTTACTCGTTACTGAACACTAATAACTCCCCGTCCGCTCATCCCTCATCACTTTCTGCCAACACCAACTTGCCCATCACCCGCTCCGGGAATTCGGGATGTACAAAGCCAAACTGTCCATACAAGCCCTGCGCATCGTGCGTGAGCAGCATCCAGCGGCGGACGGGTTTAAGCTGCGGATGCTCGAACATCGCCGTTAGCAACGCCTTTGACAGTCCCCGCCCGCGAGAGTCCGGCAGGATAAACACATCTGCGAGATAGGCGAAAATGGCGTAGTCCGTGACGACGCGGGCAAACCCCACCTGCGCGCCCGCGTCCGTGTAGACGCCGAAGCAGTGCGAATGAGCAATGGCCGTGTCCTGTTGGGCGCGGCTGCGACCGATGGCCCAGTACGCCTCCTCGCTCAAATAGCGGTGGATCATATCCACATCCAACCGGGATTTGTCATCGCTGATGGTGAAGCCGTCCGGGAGCATCGGCGTTGTCCTTCGGTGTGTGCGTCCGTGTGTACACACTGTAGCCGGTGAGGCGGGGGTGGGGTTAGCACCAATGGCATTGGCTATAGGGGTAGGCTCCACTGTATAATCGCAGGCAACTCACGCGGACGCGCCGTTGCGCGTCCCTACGCGACCACCGTGACCCGTAGGGACGCAGCCTGCTGCGTCCGGTGGGGTGCGAACCATATAGGACTGTCTGTTTTGAAATTATTCCGTTTCTCGTTCATTATCTTCCTCGCTGTCCTACCCATCCCCGCCCACGCCCAGGATACGGCCACCCTCCGGCTAGCGGCACGAACCGTGGAGGAAGCCCGCGCCACTGGCAGCGCCGCCCTCGACCTGACCGGGTTGCAACTGACCGACCTGCCGCCCGACCTGTTCACGCTGACGGACGTTAGAGCGCTCTACTTGCAACACAACGACCTGACGACCCTGCCGCCAGAAATCGGCCAGATCACCGGGCTGGAACGGCTGTACCTTTCGCAGAACGACCTCACCGCCCTACCGCGGGAAATCGGACAAATAACCAAACAGACAGGACTGCATCTATCTGGCAATCAACTGACTGCCCTGCCGCCGGAAATCGGCCAACTCGCTGCGCTGGAAAGCCTATACATCGACGGGAACGACCTTACCGCGCTGCCGCCGGAAATCGGTCAGTTGACGCAGTTGCAATCCCTGTACGCCTATGGCAATCAGCTAGATGCCCTGCCGCCAGAGCTTGGCCAACTAACAGAGCTGCGTATTTTGCACATCGGGGACAACAACATCACGGCGCTGCCGCCCCACACCCGTAACCTACAGCAGCTTCGCGCCTTCCCCCTTCACGACAATCCCATTACCTACCCGCCGCACTCGGTCACCGGGCGCGGCATGGACGCAACTATGGCCTATCTTATGCGTCCCGTGCCGCAAGCGCCCCGCCGCCTAAGCTTTACGTTGGTGTGGGTGATTGGTGCTTTTGTGGGATGTATAGCGCTCGTCTGGCGAGTGGCCTATCAGCGGCTAACCGCGTAGACCTGTGCGCCGTCCGCATAATAGACGAGCGTAAGGTAATCGGCCTCGCTCACCGCGCTTTGCATGTCGATTAAGTCTGTGAATGGCGCACGCCAGCGGTAGTGCGTGGCGAAGCTCGCCGGATTGCCCACCACCTGCGGCACAATGACGTAATCCACGCCCGCCTCACGCAGTAGGTTGGCGTTGGCCGGGTCGGCGGGATCGTCCCAGAAGGCGCGCATGGCCACCTGTTCGGGCGTATCCGCAAGCGGGTCACCGCCGATGGGCCGCTGAAAGAACGGCTGTGGACGGTAATACACACTGCGCCGCTCCGCGATAACGGGCACCCAATCGCTTTCCTGCGGGCCGGGGAAGTTGAGGATGTATGCGTCGGGGGTGGTGTTGGTGCGCAGCCACGTCATCGCGGCTACGTCCGCATGGGAGGCAAACGCCCCGAAAAACATGATGCGGCCTTTGCTCAGCGCCAGGATTTGCCGGTTGAACACGCCGGATAGAATGACCGCCACCGCAGCAAATATCAACATTGTGCGGACGCCTGACGTGGCCCTCATCCCCCCGACCCCCTTCTCCCTAAGGGCGAAGGGGGAGCTGAATGGGTGGAAGTCCCTCTCCCCTGGGGAGAGGGATTTAGGG
>CAWUJQ010000621.1:0-2554 GCA_963922445.1 uncultured bacterium | reverse complement strand
CTGCCAACCCCGCTCACAGGCGCTATAATCGACCCTATGTGCTTGTTCCCCACAACAGGAAGCGTATCCCACAGATGAAGAACTACATGATCGACATGGACGGCGTATTGGTTCATGGCAACAGACCCATTCCCGGCGCAGAGCAGTTTATCGAAACGCTGATCGGCAACAACGTTGAATTCATTGTCCTGACCAACAACCCGCTGCGCACGCCGCGTGACCTATCGCACCTGCTGAACACCATCGGCCTCAAAATACCCGAGGAGCGCATTTTCACCTCTGCCATGGCGACAGCGCGCTTTCTACAAAGCCAGCGTCCCGACGGCACGGCGTTTGTGATTGGGGAAAGCGGCCTCACGGAAGCGCTGCACCAGGCCGGTTACGTTCTAACGGACATCAATCCGCATTATGTGGTACTCGGTGAAACCAACGCCTACAACTTCGATATGCTCACACGGGCCATCCGGTTGATTGACGCGGGGGCGCAGTTTATTGCGACGAATCCCGATGTAAGCGGGCCAACGGAACACGGTCTGGTGCCAGGGTGTGGTGCGACGGCTGCATTGATCGAGGCGGCAACCGGGAAGAAGCCGTTTTTTGTGGGCAAACCCAACCCACTGATGATGCGCACAGCCCTCAATTACCTGGGTGTCCACTCCAGCGACACGATTATGATTGGCGACCGCATGGACACGGATATCATTGCGGGGGTAGAAAGCGGCCTGGAAACGATTCTCGTGCTCACGGGCATGACCAAACGCGATGACCTGAGCCGTTACCCCTATGGCCCCACGCACATTGCTGATTCTATTGCGGCGGTGGAACTGAAGTAGCTTCTGGGATGGGGCGCGTCGTTAGCGCGTCCCGCCCCTGCCCTCGCTTGCTTCTGAGTGCCTTTGCGTTAACAATCTGTGCAGTATTCCTGTCGATGACCATCACCAAGGAGAGAACATCATGGCAATTACGCCGATGAGCGAAGACTTTTCGCGTTGGTACAACGAAATTGTGTATGAAGCCGACCTCGCTGCCCAAAGTGAAGTGCGCGGCTGCATGATTATCAAGCCGTATGGCTACGAACTGTGGGAAGCTGTTAAGAACGGCCTTGACCGCCGCTTTAAGGAGACGGGCCATCAAAATGCCTACTTCCCGGTGTTCATCCCGGAAAGCTACCTGCGCCGTGAGGCTGAACACGTTGAGGGCTTTAGCCCGGAGTTAGCTGTCGTCACGATAGCGGGTGGCAAGGAACTTGAAGAGCCGCTTGTGGTGCGCCCCACGTCGGAAACGATTATTATGCAGTCCTTCAGCAAGTGGATTCAGTCGTATCGTGACCTGCCGTTGCTGATGAACCAGTGGGCCAACGTTGTCCGCTGGGAACTGCGCACGCGGCCCTTCCTGCGCACGGCTGAATTCCTGTGGCAGGAGGGGCATACCGCCCATGCCACGCAAGAGGAGGCAGAAGAAGAAACCAGGCAAATGCTCGACGTATACGCGGATTTTGCGATCAACGAGGCGGCCATCCCAGTGATTAAGGGGCGCAAGAGTATGCGCGAGAAGTTCGCCGGGGCGGTGTATACCACCACTATTGAGGCCATGATGCGTGACGGCAAGGCGCTGCAATCTGGTACATCGCACTACCTGGGCCAGAACTTCGCCAAAGCGTTTGACATTCAGTTCCTTGATCGCGACCAGGAACGCAAGTACGTCCACACCACGAGTTGGGGCCTTTCGACGCGTATGGTTGGGGCTATCATCATGGCCCACGGTGATGACACGGGTTTGCGGCTGCCGCCTGTGGTTGCGCCGTTTCAGGTCGTGGCGGTGCCCATCTTCAAGAACGATGAGCAGAAGGTCTCGGTGATGGAAACGATCCATAAGCTGATTGCTGAGGTTCGCGCTGCGGGCGTGCGTGTTCACCTGGATGACCGTGACTATAACCCCGGTTACAAGTACAACGACTGGGAAATGCGCGGGGTGCCGATTCGCCTGGAAGTGGGGCCAAAGGATGTCGAAAAGGGCAACGCGGTACTCGTCCGGCGGGATGTAGCTGGCAAAGCGGCCAAGAACTTCGTTTCGCAGGAAAACATCGGCCAGCAGGTGAAAGACATGCTGGCGGACATCCAGGCGGCGATATTGCAGCAGGCCACCGAGTTCCGTGACAGCAACATTGTGGACGTAACCACTTACGACGAACTCAAGCAGGTGGTTGAGGATGGCAAGTGGGCGCGCGGTTGGTGGAACGAAAACAGTGACCTGGAAAAGCAGATCAAGGACGATACCACGGCGACCCTGCGCTGTTACCCGTTTGAGCAGCCGGGTGGCACGGGCAAGAACTTCATGACGGGCGACGAGGCCGATCAAGTGGCGTTGTTCGCCAAGGCGTACTAAGCAGGATGGGCACGGATTTGCCGTGCCCCCCCTCACTAGCCCCAATCAGCCAGTACACGAACTCCTGTGGTGCCGTTTGCCCGATGCTCTAACTGACCGGCTGATCGGTGCGCAGGCCTTGCGTTTGCAGCTCACGGATTGCGCGGGTCAGCACGCTGCCGCCTTCTTG
>CAWUJQ010000620.1:0-2555 GCA_963922445.1 uncultured bacterium | reverse complement strand
GGGCGCATTCTGTCTGCATCGCAGGACGGCACGGTGCGGTTGTGGGACGCCAGTGATGGCGACTTGATCCGCACGATGGACGGGCACCGTGACCGGGTGTACAGCCTGGCCTATGGCCCGCAAGGGCGACGGGCCGTTACCGGCGGGCGTGAGGGCAGTGTGATTCTATGGGACGTGAGCGATGGCAGCGAACTATGGCGTGTGCAGCACCACGAGGACATCGTGTGGGATGTCGCGTTTAGCCCAGATGGGGAGGCCGTGCTAACAGCCTCGGAAGACCGGTCAGTCCGGATGGTAAACGCTGAAGACGGCGCGCAATTGTGGGCGGTTGACTTTTCCCTGGCGGCGTTGTCGGTTGCATATAGTGCAACAGGTGAGCATTTGCTAGTTGGCGACGGTGAGCGGCAAATTCACCTGCTGGGGGCAGGAACTGGCCGCGAGTTGCAGCGCTTCGGCGGGCATGATGACCTTGTCGTCAGTGTGGCCTTTGATTCATCGGGCGACCAGTTCATTTCTAGCTCGGACGACCGCAGCATAATCCTTTGGGACGTTACCAATGGCGCACAAATCCAGGCGTTTGATGACCACGAAACGACAGTTCGCCGCGTGGTTTACAGCCATGACGGGCAGTGGGCCGTTTCTGCGGGCAGTGATAACAGCTCTATCATCTGGGATGTTGAGAGCGGGGCGGTGTTACGCCGCCTTGAGGGGGGCCATGACAATCGCCTGGGCAGCGTGGACATCAGCAATGACGGCGCGTTGGTTGTGACGGGTGCCACGGACAACAAGATTATTCTATGGGACGCGCAAACGGGTGAACTACTTCGCACATTAGAGGGGCACGAGGATTGGGTATTGGAAACGATACTCAGCGCGGACGGCCAGACGCTGCTCACAAGTGCCAACGACAACCAGATCATGTTGTGGGACGTAAACACGGGCGAGGTTTTGTGGCAGTTCGATGGCAGCGAGATCAAAACCGGGCCAGTCGCGCTGCACCCGTCAGAGACGATGGTGTTGGCGGCGGTGGGTGAGGATGACATCGCCCTGATTGATATGGAAACGGACGAAATTGTACGCCGTTACGAAGATCATGAGGCGAACGTGCGTATGTTGGTTTTCAATGATGACGGCAGTCGGTTCCTTTCTGGGGGCAGTGACAGCGCGATGCTGCTGTGGGATACAGAAAGCGGTGAAGTTGTGCGGCGCTTCGACGGCCACAATGCCGATGTGTGGAGTGTGGCCTTCCATCCCAGCGGCAATTACGTTGTGTCTGGCGGGTTCGATAACACGATTATTCTGTGGGACATTTTCACAGGGAGTGAAGTGCGCCGCTACAATGGCCACACCCATTGGGTCACGGGTGTGGCCGTGAGTCCAGATGGCAGCAAGATTCTCTCCTCCAGTTGGGACGGCACTGTACGCGAGTGGCGGGTGCAAAGCCTGCCGGAGTTGATGGATTGGACGCAGGCCAACCGCTATGTGCCGGAGTTGACCTGCCAGCAGCGCCAGATTTACTTCCCGGAGGCGTCTTGCTAATTCGCAGAGCGTGCGCCGGTGGGCGTGGCTGTGGCTTCGCCGCAGCAGAAGACGGCCTGCGTCGGCGTTTCGGTTACAACGCTCAGTGACCGCGGCGTTCCCACCGCTCCTGTGGGGGTATCGGTCGCGTCTAGCAAACTGTTGAAGGTCGGCGATGGCACAATAGAGCCAAGGGCCGTCGGCGTGTCTGTCGGGATAGGGGGATCATCCAGAACGACGACCCCGGTGGGTGTGTCTGTGGCCCCTGGTATGCCGGTGGGTGTGTCTGTGGAGGGCAACCCGGTGGGGGTATCCGTGGCACCGAGCGTCAGGTCTTGCGGGATGCCCGTGGGCGTCAGGGTTGGCGGCAGTGGATTGACCATCTGGGGCACGTTAAGTTGCTGACCGGGCAAAATCACCGCATTGATTTCTATGCAGTTGCCGTCGGCAAGCGCTTGTGTACTCACACCCGCTCGGCTCGCAATGGATGACAGCGTGTCCCCACTTTGGATAGTGTACCGCTGCGTCCAGTCGGTGCGGGGTGCGCAGTCATCGGTTGCTGAGGCAGTGGCCTGTCCCTGTTGCGCAGCCTGCCCGTCTGAATCATCGTTGCCCTCTGGCGTTTCTGACGGGATGCGGGTGCGAAGCGGTGTTGCTGATGCCATCTCTTCTGTTTCGTCCTCGGTCACTTGCGGTGAGGGTTCAGTGGGAGCGACGGTGGGCGTAATGGCCTCTGTTGGGCCACAGCCTACGATCACAACGGCCATTAGGAGTGCGATTGTGTATAACACTGCTAGTCTGTTCACGGGCGGCCTGCCTTTCTCTGTTTGCATAGATTATCGCATTCTATAACGTTTGTCGAATACCCTTGCCGTTGCGCACTCCCCTTGGCGGGTGCCACCAGGCTGCTAGAATGCCCGCAAATCTCGCGTAAGGGAGTTAGTCATCATGCGGTTTGGGTTATTTGTTGCGACGATAGCGATTCTGTTGTTCCCGAATTCATTGCAAGCACAGGCACAGCCGGGCGTCCTGTTGGC
>CAWUJQ010000619.1:0-2570 GCA_963922445.1 uncultured bacterium | reverse complement strand
CGGTGGTGGTCAGTGGCGACGTTGCCCTCTCCGCTTCATCTGACCAAACCGTGCGCGTGTGGAACTGGCAGACCGGCGAATGTTTATATGTATTCCATGCCGATGCGCAGATGTTGTCGGTTGCCATCAGCGACAACTTCCGCATGATCGTCGCTGGGGATCGGGTGGGCAATGTCCACTTCCTCCGGCCCAACGCGGCCCTGCGCCGGCTCATGGGTGTCACAGACGAGCCGGGGGGCGACGCATGAATAACTTCACCATGCGTTTTATCCCCGACGACCCCATCCGCGACCACGATGGCGACCTGCTCGGTTTCGGCGACTTCGTTGATCTGATTGAGGGTGCGGTGCTCAACACGGAGCCGCCCTTTGTCTACGGCGTGCTGGGCGATTGGGGCGTGGGCAAAACGTCCGTGCTCAATCTGCTGCGCCTCCGCTTGGACGACCAGTTTCGCCAGCGCGAGGCGTTCACCGTGCCCATCTTCTTCAACGCGTGGCGCTACGAGAACGAAACCACCGTCATCTACCCGCTGCTGCACGAAATCCGGCGCGACTACCTGCGCCGCATGAACCGCGAACAGCCCTCCGCCAATTTCACCCGCTGGTTTCGCAAGTTCGCCCATGCCAGCGCAACCATGACATCCGATGTAGTGCTGCGGACAATCACACAGCCGCTGCTAGGTGAAAATGCGCTCACCACCGAGGACGTAAACCGCTACTTTGCCCAGGCGGAGGACGCTGAGGCCGACGATCCGCTGACAGCGCTGCTCAGCGGCTGGACGGATCAGGTAGCGGCGTTGGAAGATGCGTTCCGCGCTCTGCTGGATACCTACGCCACCGATCTCGCGGACGGCTTCGATATTGACGCTAACAAGGTACGCTTTGTCATTCTGGTGGATGACCTGGACCGCTGCCTGCCGGATACCACCATCGGGCTGCTAGAGAGCATCAAGAACTATCTGGCCGTAGATAACCGCGCCATTTTCGTACTCGGACTCAACGCGAAGGTGGTGTATCAGGGCATCCGGCACAAGTACGGCGGCGCGGCGGTCAGCGGGCGGGAGTACCTGGAGAAGATTCTCAACTACACGTTCTACGTCCCGGAGCCGGAGGTGGGCAGTGTGCGGCGCTTTGTGTCAGCACGGATGGCGCAGCTTGTCAGCGATGACAGCCGTGACGCATATGCCAAGTACTTTGACACGTTCGGTAAGGTGCTGGAACAGTGCGAGTTCAACAACCCGCGCAAGATCAAGCGCATTCTCAACCGCTACCTGCTGTTCCTGAACAAGTATCAGGGTGATCTCGACAGGTACATCATTGAGAACATCATCCGGCTGCTCATCATTGCGGAGTACTACCCTGAGATTTTCCAGCTCATGGTTACGGGCACTTTTGATCCGGAGTACAAAGCAGACAACTCGTTTGGCGGGCCAAAGTTCAACATCAATGAGTTCGAGCAAAAAACCGGCATAACCATTCGCAGCTACTACCAATCTCTGATGCGAATGAGCGCCCTGTTTGAGTTCAAGAAAACCAATCAACAGCAGCACAACGCCTACAAGCACATCCAAGATGTATTCAGCATAACCCGACTCATCTAAAGGAGAGAACTATGTCCAACGAGCAGGACTTCGACATTGGCGGCAGCGTCCAGGGCGGCGACGGCAGCAACATCAACATCGGCGGAACGCAGAACATCTACTACAGCTCACAGCCCGAATCGTCATCCGGCGGCGACGGCAAGCCGCGGGTGTTTATCTCCTATTCGCGCGGGGACGGGGAGCAGTTCGCCACAGATTTACGCAAGCGGCTGGAAGCCGAAGGGCTAACCCTCTGGCAAGACCGCGACCAGATGGAGGGCGGCGTCGGCTGGTGGAAACAGATCGCCGACGCGCTCGAGGCCGTCGAGTTTATGGTGCTGGTGGCGACCCCCGCCGCGATTGCATCCGCTGTGGTGAAGAAAGAATGGCGCTATGCCCGTCAGCAAGGTGTGTGCGTCTATCCGGTGCAAGTACCCGGACTGTCGTTAGACTTCGCCGCGATGCCGAAGTGGATGCGCGATTCGCACTTCTACAACTTGGAACACGAGTGGGAAACCTTCGTCAATTACCTGAAAGCACCCTGCACGGTGCCGAAAGTGCCGTTCATGGCACCCGATCTGCCGGAGCATTTTGTGCCGCGCCCGGATAAGTTCGATCCACTCAAGCGACAGTTGCTCGATGCGGACTTTGATAATCCGGTGGCGATCACGACGGCACTCAAGGGCGCGGGCGGCTTCGGTAAGACGACGCTGGCGATTGCGCTGTGTCATGACGAGGACGTGCAGACCGCGTTTGATGAGGGCGTGCTGTGGGTGACGCTGGGCGAGAACCCGAACCTCATCAACAAGCTAATGGTGCTCTACCGCGCATTGACTGATGAGAACCCCGGCTTCATTGAGATCGAGGAGGGCGCGACCAAACTGGCGGAGAAGCTGGTCGATGCCGATGTGCTGCTGGTCATCGACGATGTGTGGAACCCGGCGCATCTGCGACCGTTTCTGCGCGGCGGCGAGCGCACCGCCCGGCTCGT
>CAWUJQ010000618.1:0-2575 GCA_963922445.1 uncultured bacterium | reverse complement strand
GCACCCGCAATGAAGAGGTGTTCCAGCGGCGACGGGTGGTTCGCCGCCGGGCGGCCTGATGCCTCCCCTATCGACCGCACGGGCGACCCGCCGTCGCCCACCACGACATAGGGTTACGTTAACGATCCGACATCGCGTTATGCGTATTTTTATCGGTAGCCACCGCGTTGACCAGGGCCATAATGCTACCTCATGACACGTCTATCTAGCGCGATTGTAGCACCACCTATACGATTATGGCGGCCCCATATGGTATAACTAGGGTTAAACAGGAACCCGTACATCCACCCCCATAACATCAGGCAACCGAATGACCGACGATTCCACCACCACCTCCATCCAAGACCTGCCCCACCTGCTGCGCCGCGCCCACTTTGCGTGCCGTCAGGCAATGGACAGCAAAATCGCTGAATACGGCCTCACCTTTGCTCAACTGGATGTACTGCGGCGGGTGGCTGCCTGCGAGTGCGCCGAACACCGTGCGCTGCTCCAGGACATGGAAATTGCCTCGCCCACACTGACCAAACTGGTGAACGGCCTGGTGGATGGCGGCTACCTGGAACGCACCGTCAGCCCGGAAGACGCCCGCGTTAAGCGCATGGCGCTCACGGAAAAAGGACAAACGATTCTGGCTAAGCTGATTGGTGAACGGCCCAGGCTGATGGCGCAGTTTGTAGAGGGCTTTAGCGACGACGAAAAGCGCCAATTCGTTGAGATGCTGACACGCGTCATAGACAATGCGGAGAATGCCCGCTAAAATTTTTGAGGTGATGTGTAGCTGGCTATTTAATCATATGCGTAAGGGAATGAGATGATGACCGATCTAAACGGCAAGATAATTTTGATTACAGGGGGCACGAGCGGCATTGGCCGGGAAACAGCGATTGCACTGGCCCAAATGGGCGCTCACGTGGTGGTGAGTGGGCGCAGCCAAGCACGCGGCGAGGAAGGCGTTGCGGACATCAAAGCGCGCAGCGGCAGCAACACGGTAGACCTGATTCTCGCGGACGTGTCATCACAGGCGGCTGTGCGACAGATGGCCGCCGAGTTCATGCAGCGCTACGACCGGCTGGATGTGCTGGTTAACAATGTAGGCTACCTGGGCGCAGAGCGTACTGAAAGCGTTGACAGCATCGAGATGCACCTGGCTGTGAATCATCTAGCACCCTTCCTGCTCACGCACGAGCTGCTGCCCATCCTCAAGGCGAGTGCGCCCAGCCGCGTGATTAACGTGGACGGCGGCAGCGCGGTCAACGATGGCATTGACTTCGATAACCTACAAGCAGAAAAGTCATTCAGCGGCCTGACGACCTACAGCCACGCCAAAAAAGTGATGCTGGCCGCCAGCATTGAGTTCGCACGGCAGCTAGAGGGCACGGGCGTTCACCTCAATGGTGCGTATCCCGGTGCGGCCAACACCAACATGTCGCAGGGGCTATCGCGAGAGATGTTCCCTGGCGTGCTTAAGCTGCTGTTCCCGGTAGTTAAGTTTTTTGTCACCAGCGCCAAGCCCGAAAAAGCCGCTGTCTCCTCGATCTATCTGGCCTCGTCGTCGGAAGTGGAAGGCGTCAACGGCAAATACTTCAACACCAAAGCCAAGCAGACGGACTGGCCCAGTGCTGCCAGCGCCGACGGCGTACCGCAGCGCGTGTGGGGCATCAGCGCGCAGCTTGTAAATCTGGAACCAGACGCGGTCGTATCTTAGGGGGGCATTGTTGGCGTTGCGCTGAGCGCAATACCCCCCCAATGCTTTAGGGTGACGTTGACCTCCATCCCAAGTACAATACCGTCTTTGTGCAAAAGCAAAGTCATGAGGAGACGTTCAACAATGGCCGAAATGCTGACCATTCCCGTTACGGAATACCCCGCTACCTACGGCGAAACTGATCACATTCTAGTGGATGTGCGCGAAGTGGATGAGTATGCGGCGGGCCACCTGCCGGGGGCTGTGAACGTGCCGCTGAGTACCATCACCGACAACACGGACAAAATCCCGGCTGACGTGACGGTGCTGCTGGTGTGCCAGCACGGGGGCCGCAGCCAACGCGCTGCTGAGTACCTCAACAGCCTAGGCAACTATGTCACGCTCGTCAACCTGGACGGCGGCACGCACGATTGGATGGTTGCGGGCAATCCGCTCGAACAGTAGCTGGCACTGTTTGCCAGATTCGAGCGACGCTCACGGGCACGGTACGCCGTGCCCCTAAACCCGCTATGACGCAAGTTTATCGCTTTTGGAAGCCCTACGACGTGCTGACCAAGTTCACGGACGCGGAGGGCCGCCCTACGCTTGGCGACTACATTAACATCCCGGATATTTACGCGGCAGGCCGCCTGGACAAGGACAGTGAGGGGCTGCTCATCCTCACAGATGACGGCGCACTCAACGCACGGCTCACGCAGCCGCAGTATGCCCACCCCCGCACGTATTGGGTGCAGGTGGAGCGTGTGCCCGATGACAATGCGCTTCGTCAATTACAGGCGGGTGTGGTTATCAAGGGGAAAAAGACGCGCCCGGCCACGGCTCACCGCTTGCCCAACCCCCCGGACTTGCCGCCGCGCCCGGTGCCCGTGC
>CAWUJQ010000617.1:0-2576 GCA_963922445.1 uncultured bacterium | reverse complement strand
ATACGAAAAAAAAGCACCCCACCCTAATCGTCCACGAGCTGGATTGCTGCCATGCGAAAAAACAAAGTCATTCAATGGGCACTGCTGACCCCGGCCCTGCTGGTCATTGCCCTAACGACGACCTACCCCCTTCTTTCTGCCCTTTATTTTAGCTTCCATGAATATGAATTGATGAGTAGACCGCAGTTTGCCGTTCAGATGAATGGATTTAACCGCGAGATTATTGATGAAGAGACGGGCGCACGTGAGCCGTTCATGACGACGGACACCAGCCTGCTCACGCTAGACAACTACGCCAAAGCGCTCAATGATCGGCGCTTTCACAACAGCATGAACGTCACATTCTGGTTTACCGTGCTGAGTGTGGCCCTGTCTGTGGTGATTGGGCTGGCCATCGCGCTGATGGTGCAGCGTCCGGGACGCCTGCAAACACTGACCAAAATCTCGCTCATCTTCCCGTTTGCCGTGAGTCCGGCGCTGAAGGGCTATAGCTGGCGCTTTATGCTCAACAGCGAATATGGCATCTATGACCTGCTGATCGACCGCATCTTCATCATGCCGATGAACGGCCTGCTCAGCGTGATTAACGTGCTACCACTGCTAGAAATTCCGCTGATTAGCACGGATATTGTGTGGCTGGGTGAGGAATTTTGGGCGCTGTTTATGCTGGCCATGAGTGAGGTGTGGGGTTGGGCACCGCTCATCGCGCTGATGTTTGTGGGCGCGTTAGGCTCCATTGACCAGCAGGTGTTCGAGGCGGCCCGCATTGACGGGGCCAACGCGGTGCAAATATTTTATCGGGTGACGCTGCCGCTGCTGCGCCCGGTCATCTTGATTGTGGGCATGCTGAAGGCCATTTTCTCACTCAAGATGTTCGACCAGGTGGTCACCATGACGGGCGGTGGCCCGGTGCGCGCCACGCAAACCATTAACTTCTACATTCATCAGGTGGGCTTTGTGCGCTCACTCGATATTGGCTATGCGTCGGCGCTGGCCTACATCCTGGTGATTATTCTGTCCATCGTCGCGATTTTGTATGTGTCGCTGGTGTTAAACCGCCAGCCCGCCACCTAGCCAACAGGAGCAAATTACTATGGAAGGCACAACCGATTCCAACGTCCTCGTTGGCAAGGAAAAGCGCAAACGCACGTCCACACGCAGTGAGACGCTGGCGCTGCGCAAACGGCTGTACGCCGCGCTAGAGGTGTTTGGGCTGCTAGTCGTGTTGGGGTTTATTCTTGTACCGATTGTGTGGCTGGCTATTACCGCGCTCAAGCCACAGGAAAAAGCCTACAGCACAACGGTGATCTTCACGCCCACGATAGACAACTTCCGCATCATCTTTGCCGAGGGCAGCGTGATCGTCAATGAGGGCAGCCGCCTGGAACGCGGCGAAGTGGGCCGCAACATGGGGCCAAACGTGTTCAACAGCGTGATTGTGAGCGGCGCAACCGTGCTGATTGCGATTCCGTTAGCGACAATGGCCGCGTATGTGTTTAGCCGATACGACTTTTTCGGCAATAGCTGGCTGCTCGTGTGGATTTTAACGACGCAGTTCATCCCCGCGATTGTGGTGGCCATACCGTTTTTCACATTTTTCCGCGCTAACCAGATATTCCCGTGGGCGGTCTCAGACTCGCTGGCCAAGCTGGTGATTGTGAATATGTCCATCGTGCTGCCCTACGCCATCTGGATGATTAAGGGCTTTGTGGACGCACTGCCGCAGGAAGTAGAACAGGCGGCGATGGTGGACGGCTGCAACGAGTGGCAGGTGCTTTCGCGGATTAGCCTGCCGCTGGTGCTGCCCGGTGTGCTGGTGGCCACCGTGTTCTCGTTTATCATGTCGTGGAATGAGTTCTTGTTTGCGCTCATCATCGGCCAAGACAACGCCCGCACGCTGCAAGTAGCGCTGATGACAACAAGCGGCGCGCGCGGCATCATGTGGGAGCAGATGGCGGCGGCGGGCCTGATTGTGATGGTGCCGATCTTTATTCTATCGCTGACGATTCGCAACAACTTCGTTAACGGGATGACGATGGGTGCAGTGAAATAACGCGCCAATATCATTACTGTGCTATGTAATAGGGGTTTGATGCATCAAACCTCTACTACTACGAAATATCCCCAAAGCACGCGGATAACTTGTAGATGTGTTGGATAGATGAGTGGGAGGAATTGATGCCTAGACGCAACAAGGGTAACTGCGATTCAGTTACCCTTCGCCGAGCCTGAGTTTTGCCAATTGCGACACAACACGCGGGCAGCCTTGTGAGGTCGAATCGGTCGGGCGCACGTCTGCGCGGGTGTGGAGCGGTATGGTTGGCCTGAGGAATCACCATTTCCACATGCGAATAATCTCACACCCGCCCTGAATCGGCAAGGGCGATTTTTGCGTTTCATCCCCAAAATTTGACATCTATTTCATCGAACGTTAAGCTTTGAGGTCAATGCTCACATAGCTTAATGAAAGTTGCTACCATGAAAAATAATATTCGACTGTTACCTCCGCTCCGTTTTGCTGCCGTACTGACTGCCCTACTGGTATTTGGCGGCATTGTTTCTGCACAGGACTGGGA
>CAWUJQ010000616.1:0-2580 GCA_963922445.1 uncultured bacterium | reverse complement strand
AAGGCACCTGCAACTGCTCCGAAGATGGCACCAAACAGCAGCAACCACCCTGTCAGGCGAAAGAATAGGCTTACCGCTGTCATTGGTAATTCTCCCTGTGTGGTGTGGCTGTTTATTGTAAAGAACCCCAACCGCAACGGATGGTTGTTTGATATTGTGGAAGCGGAGGCGACCTCCCCAGTAGATAGGTTGCGCAAGTCAATTTCTAATGCAACATTTACGGACGGGCGTCCGTTTGATATGCTAAAGTCGAAATATAGCCAGCTAATCATTGTATTTCTACCAGCAAGGAGAGATTGCCTCATGAAATATGCATTGTGGATTGCGCAAGTGTTGGTTGCCGTGGCGTTTATCGCGTCGGGTAGTTTGAAGGTCATCACGCCATATGACGATTATGTGCTACAGCAAGCATGGGCCAGCCTGTTCGCGTCTGTGCCGTGGCTGCTGGTTATCATCGGCATTTTGGAAGTGGCTGGCGGCTTGGGCATGATCCTCCCTGCCGTGACGCGCATCGCACCGTTCCTGACGGGCTGGGCGGGTGTCGGGCTGGCCATCATTATGGTTGGAGCAATGATTACGCACATTATTGATGGCAGCTACGAAGGTATTGTCATTAACCTGGTTTTGGGCGGGCTGGCCGCATTTGTGGCGTGGGGCCGCTTGAGTGCGCGTCCGATCCCGGCGCGTGGGGCTGCGGCGGCAGCATAGATCGCGAATTAAAATCGGACGCAGCGAGCTGCGTCCCTACAATATACGTGGAGTTATTCGTTCGGACGTGCAAAAGCGCGTCCGGCTTGGCAAACAGGTCGCTAACTGAGTTCGAGGGAGTAGGCGGCGAAGGCGGGCTTTTGCGCCTCAATGATGCGCTCTGCGACTTCCCTGCCGAGGCCGTTTTCATCACCGTTGAGGTGCATCCGCACGGTAAAGTGGCCAATGTCGTCCTCGATGATTTCTGGCGCGACGCCAAAGTACAGTTCCAGCATACGGCTCAATCCGGCGCGGGTGCCCCGGCGCATGTACAACCACCCCACCTGCCCCATAATGCGGCGCTGCTGCTCGATGGGTAAATCGGGCAGCAGGAGGATGTCAAACCAGCTTGCCATCCACTGCAACCACTCCGACGGGGCGATTTCGGTATCGAGATAGAGGTCGAAGTTATCGACAATGTAGCTGATGGGCGCAAACATTGACTCAAAGATGAGCAAAAAGCGGCCCATGAACTCGCTCTGCTGGTAGACCTCCGGCAGCCACTCCATCCAGGTGCTTTGGTCACGCGGCACACCGGGCGGGTATTCTGCGATGCGGGCGGGTACGGGCGGCAGTTGTTCACTGGCATCTTCGATGGCGCGGGGGCGGGCAATCATCGGGCGCTGGGAATAGACGAAGTTCTCTACCGTCATGATGTATGGGCCGACGCGGATGGTATCGCCCACGTCCAGTTCGTGCTGCACACGGCTAACGAGGCGCACTTCGTTGAGCCAGACGCCGTTGCTGCTGTTCAGGTCTTCAATGAAGTACTTGTCCTGCTCACCGTTCCATGTAATGCGCATGTGCTGGCGACTGATTTCGCGGTGGTTGAGCGGCAGGTCGTTATCGTTGGAGCGGCCCGCCTTGAGGCCGTTGCGCCCAACGATAATTTCGTTGCGATCCAGGTTTGGCCCGTTGATTTTTATCAGCAGGCGAATTTCTTCTGCTTGTGCGACCATCTTTTAACCTTCCGTATTAGCGCCAGCGGGCACGTTCTTTGATGGGCGCAATGCATTGCGCCCCTACGACCCGTTCTGTGTCGGGCGATACAGCCTTATCCATATTCCTGTGGCAGAACCTGCGTCTTACCTCAACCGCCTAATCTGGGACGATGGTGTGCTGATAGCTCACCAACAACCCGTCTGTGGGCATTGCGAGTTCGGCGACTTCGGCTTCGCGCCGGAACTGGCGCGCTTCGTAGACAATGGGATACAGGCTCACCGACCGGACGAACTCGACACCTTCAATAATTTGCAGGGCCGTTATCACGTCACCCGCCAGCAGGTCACGGCCAAAGGGCCAGCCCTGCCCGTCCATGCCACCCGTCAGCGGGTTGATAAACTCAAACAGCCGCTGCTCAACAATCTCGCGCACTTTCTCGAACTCGTAGTGACGCGACACCTTTAGCCGGACTTCCGTTTCTACCCAGCGATAGACGGGCGTGGTGACTTCCAATCGGGTAGACAGCAAACGCCGTTCATCCAAGAACTGCTGTACCGCTTCGCGCACATCGTCGGCCAGTTCCAGCGATTCTGGTGAGATGAAACCCTTGAGCACCGGAATAAACGGGATTAGGAGCAGACGGTTCTCGCCGCGGTTGGTGGTGGGCGGCTGCAAACAGTACGCTCTACCAATTTTACCGGGTACGGCCTGCTTCGCCAGATATTCGTAGTCGCTGGCCGTTACAGCCCGTTGCAGTGAGCGCAGGTGACCGGGCACGCGCATCTTGGCGTTTTCAAGGTCTTCTCCGTCGCGACCGCCGTTGGCTGCGCCCCGGTTGCGCACTTCATCTACATAGGGGATGGAGGTACGCAGCACGTTGATGGCGCTGGG
>CAWUJQ010000615.1:0-2581 GCA_963922445.1 uncultured bacterium | reverse complement strand
ATGCGCGTTTCCCCGTCCACCACCACCGTGACCGGCCCCTCGAACGGGTCACGCTCCACCACTTCGATGTCCGCATTGAGGCACACGCCGCGCTCAATCATGTGTTCCAGCATGTCGCCCTGTTCGCTGTTGAGGCGGGCGACCGTCGCGGGAGTGTGCAGGGCAATTTCCGACAGCAGCGTCAGGTCACGCTTGACGATGGTACCGTCTACAGTGGGGATGGGGTCACCGTGCGGGTCAACGTCCGGGTGGCCGAGCTTGGCGGCAATCGCCTCCACGAAACGGTCAGACACGTTGTGTTCTAGCACCTCGGCCTCATCATGGACTTCATGCAGCCCGTAGCCGAGTTCTTGCACCAGGTAGAGTTCAATCAGGCGGTGGCGGCGCAGCAGCTTGAGCGCCAAAGCGTGGCCGTCCGCCAGCAGTTTGACGCCCTTGTATTTCTGGTAGTCCAGCAGGCCGGTGTCTTCCAGGCGGCGGGCCATATCCGTCACGGACGGCGCTGTGATGCTCAGTGCGTCAGCGAGGGCATTGGTCGAAACGCGCTCAGCCTGTTGCTGTAGCACGTAAACCGCTTTGATGAAGTCTTCTGCGGAGCGTGACTTTAACATTGGCTTGTCAAATCCCCGTACTCTACCGTCGTCTGCGACCATGATAGCATACCTTGCATTGCGAAACCTGTTAGGAGAACCCCCTCTATGTGGCGACCTATCGCCCTTGTGCTACTAATGGCTGCGGCTGTGATTCCCGTACATGCTCAGGATGCAGCTACCGAAGAAGCACCACTTGTGATCTCGACGGTGAACGGCACGAACATCACCGCCGCAGCGTTCCAAACGCGGTATACACTGGAAGGCTATTTGCTGTTGCAGGAAATCACGGCATTTGCTGAAAGCTACGCCGCGCAAAATGCGTCCAGCAGCACCCCTGTGCGCGATATGCTCGATTTGGCGTATCCTGTGCAGGCGGAAGCCCTACGCGACCCGGCGCGGCTGGCCGAAACGGTACTCAACAGCATGGAAGTTGATGTGCTGCTCGGTCAGCAGGCGGACGAGCTAGGGTTAACCATCACTGAAGCAGACGTGGATGTGCCAGTGGTGTATCAGATTGCGCTCACGAACAGCTTTGCCCAGGCGGACGACACCTCGCTGGCAGATTCAGAAACCGTTGATGCAGCCGTCGAGGCTTTCTATGACGAGGCGACCGCATTTGCCAACACCGACCGCGACACCGTGCGAACCTTGTTCCGGGGGCGGGCGCTGCGACTGATATTCTACGAGCGCGTCACGGCGGATGTGGATGTCAGTGACCTGACGCAAATCCAGGCGAACACGCGCCTCAACACCGTTTTTCAGCAGTGGGCGCTTGACCTGCGTAACGACGCGGACATTACCCGCGTTGCAGATTGGCAGGAGGTTACTCCCGCCCAGCCGGACTTTGCCGTGCTGCTGGCGGATGAACTCACCCGCATTACAGGTGAACCCGCGCCGTAGCTGCTAAACCGGGCTGATGCGCGTGTGATAGACGGCTGATGAGGCCATCAGCCCGACGATAACCACTGCTGCCACGCGCTCAGCGGGCATGGCCAGCATCCATTTGGGGAGTGGCTTAACGTCGGATTCCGTGTTGGCAGCTTGCTGCTGCTTGGCTTTGGCGGCGGCACTGAGGGCCACGGTTGCGGGCACGGCTGCACAGAAAACACACATGGTCACGTTCCTCGTGGTTGTTTGCAGCGTAAGTATGGCGGATGAGCCAGACGATGTACAGACTCTGCTCAATAGTAGAAAAGCTGCGCGGTGATGGAAACCAGAGCGAAGATCGTAACGAAGAGGACAATAGCGGCTGAAGTGCCCACAACCATGAGCACCATCAGCCTGCCCATGACAGGCGCAACGGTATCAGGGTCATAGCCGGTGCCGCGTGCGCGCTTGCGATACAGCACGCGGTCGGCGGCGGCCCGTTTGAGCGCCTGCTTTGATACCGAAATGGGTACATCCTGAATGAATTCGCCGTCGTCACCGATGATGGGTCGCATCGTGGCTCTCTCCGTGTTGGCTACACCTCATTTATCCCCCAGGCCGCGCCTTTGCGCAATGCCCTTATGCCTCCGTTGCGATCTCCTGCAACGTCCATGTGTTGCCGTCAGGGTCAGCAAACCCGGCGTACTTGATGCCGCCGGGGTACTCAATTAGCGCCTGCATCGCCACACCCCGCTCAATGAGTGCAGCACGCGCACTCACGATGTCGTCCACCACGAGGTGCAGCCCCTTCACCGCTCCTGGCGTCATGTCATCGAAGTCACCAACCCCCGTGGCGACCACAATCGAGCAGGCGGAATCCGGCGGGGTCATCTGCACGACGCGCACACCCTCTGACGGGGTAACGTCGTGGTCAAGGTTAAAGCCTAGCTTGTCAACGTAAAACGCTTTGGCCCGGTCGATGTCTGCGACGGGGATGGGCACGAGTTGCAGGCGCATTGCAGGGACGGTGTTTGCCATTTTGGGCGACCTTTTTCGAATATTTGAGCGATAGCATTGCATCATCGCTTATATTTAAGCACACCTGTTCGTATATGGCAAGT
>CAWUJQ010000614.1:0-2613 GCA_963922445.1 uncultured bacterium | reverse complement strand
GCTCCTGCTTAGTTTATCTGACACTTTTGGTGTCCGCTAAACTGTTGCAAGGTCAGCCGGGAGCCATCCAAACATTCAGTGAGCGCATGAACGGATTTTCGTCGTTGAAAATCCGTCAGTAAGCTTATATGGCCTTAAACAAAAAGCGCGTGACCGCTGGGCCACGCGCTTTTTATTGTTACAGTGGGTGATTCATAAGTCTAGTCGCCGCCCGTCGCTACGACGTCTTCTTCTTCGTCCTCAACGTTCTCACGGTCGTAAGCGCCCTGTGACTCCAACGTGATGTTTGGCAACGCGATTTCACGATCCTGATAAGTATGGAAACCACGCCCTGCGGGAATCAGCTTACCGATAATCACGTTTTCCTTCAGGCCATACAGCTTATCAACCTTGCCCTCAATGGCTGCACCCGCCAGTACGCGAATGGTGTGCTGGAAGCTAGCCGCAGACAGGAAGCTGTCTGTGCTGAGTGCCGCTTTCGTTACACCAAGCAGTATGGGTACACCTGCGGACGGTTCCAAACCTTGACTGATGAGGCGCTCGTTGGCATCCAACATCTGAAGCTGGTCGATCAACTCGCCTGGAAGCAGGTTGCTGCCACCACTGCGGGTGATTTGCACCTTTGACAGCATCTTGCGAATGATGATCTCAAAGTGCTTGTCCGAGATGTTCACACCCTGGCTGCGATATACCTTCTGAACTTCCGTCAGCAGGTAGAGCTGTGCCGCTTCACTACCCAGGATTCGCAGAATGCGGTGCGGGTTCTTGGAGCCTTCCGTTAGCTGTTGTCCGGCCCCGATTTGAGCGCCCTCGAAGATTTCGGGCATCAAGCGAGAGCTAGACGGTAGCTCGTATTCCTCTTCCTGGCGGCGCTCGTAGCGCACGTACAGGATGGCACGACCATGGTCGTCCATCTCGCCGTAAACCTCACCCCCGACGCGGGCCAGCGTTGTCTCACCACCATCGGGTGACTCGGCCAGCTTGTCGTTTTCCTTGACCTTCTGCCCTTCCTCGACCAAAAGGCTCCAGTCGCTTGGAATGACATACTCATCGCGGAAAACTTCGCTATCAATCACAGTCGCAATGCGGACGCCGTCGCGCTTGGACAGGCGAACTACCCCACCAATGTCGCTGATGATGGCTTCACCCTTGGGCTTCTTGCGCGCTTCAAACAACTCTTCCACACGCGGCAAACCACTGGTGATGTCACCACTTGCCTGTGCCGTACCACCCGAGTGGAATGTGCGCAGGGTGAGCTGCGTACCCGGCTCACCAATGGACTGGGCAGCGATGATACCGACGGCGGTACCGATTTCGACCATCTCGCCGCGACCCAGGTCACGACCGTAGCACAGGGCGCAGATGCCATGTACCAGTGAACAGGTCATTGGGCTGCGAACCTGAACTTCATTGATCGCGCTGGTGTTTTGGATGCGTTCACCAATTTCCTCGTCAATGAGTTCGTTGTGTCGCACGATAATCTCGCCCGTCTCCGGGTCAATGATGTCGTGGGCGGCACACCGGCCCATAATGCGCTCAAAGATGGACTGGCCTGCGATGTCTTGATCGCGGCTAACCCAGATGCCTATCTCAGTACCGCAGTCGGTGCGGTTGATGATAACGTCTTGAGCAACGTCAACCAGGCGGCGCGTCAGGTAACCTGCGTCAGCGGTACGCAGCGCCGTGTCTGCAAGACCCTTACGCGCACCATGCGTGGAGATAAAGTATTCCAGCGCGGTCAGCCCTTCACGGAAGTGGCTGCGAATCGGCAGGTCGATGATACGCCCGGATGGGTCGGCCATTAGGCCACGCATACCGGCTAGCTGCGTAATCGGGCCGAAACCACCCTTCGTGGAGCCAGAAATTGCCATGATAGCAATCGGGCCATACGGATCAAGCGTGCGGCGGATCAACTCCTGAAGCGTGTCCTTGGCATTTGTCCACTGCTCCACGGTGATTTGGTACCGCTCTTCCTCGGTGAGCAGACCGCGGCGGAAGTCTCGTTCAGCACGCTCGACAATTGTTTCAGCCGCACCAAGCACTTCTTTACGCTCAGTCGGAATCGTCAGGTCAGACACAGCAATCGTCGTGCCAGAGACGGTCGCGTATTTGAAGCCGTAGTTCTTGATGCCGTCTACAACATCGGTCGTGCGTTCTGCACCAATGGTGGTGTAGCAGCGGGCAACCAGGTTCTTGAGACCCTTCTTGCCGAGCGTCTCCTGCACAAAGCGCAGTTCATCCGGCAAGATGCGATTGAAGATGGCGCGGCCAACGGTTGTCGGCTCTGGCTCTTCCTGCGGGCCACTCTCGTCGTTGTAGTTACCCAACAGAATCGGCGTGTGTAGTTCGACCAAGCCCAGGCCGTACAAGTACTCGACTTCGTCCATATCGACTACGAGACGACGTTCGTGAAGATTGGTAATGACGAGGTCATTTTGCAGGTCACGCTTCTTGATGAGTTTGCGGGCTTCAACAGCGTTGGCGAGCGTGGCATCTACCTCACCCGCGACCACTGCCTCCAACATGCGATCAACCGCCGTCTTGGTGACGTACTTACGCCCGTTTTCGTCCTCTGCCGTTTCATCTTCGTAGATGACAACGCCAGGGATATCG
>CAWUJQ010000613.1:0-2614 GCA_963922445.1 uncultured bacterium | reverse complement strand
CATCACACCCCAGCGTGGTATATCAGGCCGCGCCAGATACGCCCGCCCCTCGTCACCCGTCATAGATGTAGCGTGCAGCAAATCACCGAACAACCGCGCCTCTTGATCGGTGGGCTGCTGAATAAACTCTGCTAATGTGCGCAGCGCTGCCGTCGGGCTGACGGGCACACTGCCGACGGTTGCCAGCATATCCGTCATAAAGTCGATTGCGCCGCGCTGAACGGCCTCAAAGCCGTGACGCCGGTAGGGGTCGTCGGGCATATCGGCCAGCACAGGGGTTATGCGTTCACCGTCACGCTGGTAGCCGACTGTGGTACCGTGGGGCGCGCTCAAAAAGAACTCGAACAGTTCCGCAGCGTGCTTGAGCGCGGCATGATGCGCCGGTGGTTGTCCCTTGTGTAGCAGATAGCCGCGCATATCCAGGTGATCGACAAAAAAGTAGCGTTCCGGGCGGTAGTTCAGGCCCAGGTAGTACCCCGTAATGTGTACGTCACGGTTCAAGTAGCGCAGCAGCTTCCACAGCGAATACTGCATACTGCCGTGCCAACCCACGTCTATCAGGCCCACGCGCTCATGCTCAAAAAAGCGCTCCTGTTCCAGGTAAGCCGTCAGCAACTCGCGTTCGTGGGTCGCCCGCGCCAATAGCTCATCCTCATAAAGCAGATACAGGTTGCGCAGGTGATTGCGCAGTTCTGGCTGTGTGCGCAAGTTGATGGGCTGGTCGATGCGGTCAAACCCAGCAGCGCCCAGGCGTGTATCGCTTGCGTTCAGCGTTACCCCAAATGACGCAAAGATCGCCTCCAGCGTTAGCCCGTCTACATTATTCAGCAGGTAGGTGAGTTCGGTTTGCGTCAGGTCAAACGTTGTCGGGAAGGTCATCGCCCGCCGTGACCCGTACAGGTAAACGCTAGGGATGCGCGTCAGCGCGTAGTCGTCGTATATCTGATACAGGCGGTGCAGCAGGTGCCCGTCCCGCGCCAGGAAGTACAGGCAGTCCACGCCCTCAGACTGCGCGCTTTCGGTCAGCCAGCGCGTAAACCCGTACATGGGCAGCCCCACATAGCGATAGCCAAACCAGTACCACAACGCCTCATCGGTAAGCTGGCCGCCGTCGGTTAGGTCGGCATAGCGGTTGGCACACAACCCCGCCGCAACGGACTCGGCAAGGTCATAGCGTTTTGTCACGGCGTGCGCTATGCGCAGCGGGTCACCTGCGCCGTTGGCCGCCTCGCGGTTTTTAGGGATGTGAAACACCTTGACGCCGTGTTTTTGGCCGTTTTCGATGTCGCTAAAGGTGTTATCACCCACATGCAAGATCGCGCTGGCTGGTACGCCCACCTGCTCAATGAGGATGTCGAACAGGCCACCGTGATGCTTCGTCACGCCGTGTTCACTGGAAACAAGCAGCCGTTCATAGACGTCGTAGCCGCACTTTTCTAGCATCGCTGCAACGGTTTCCGCAGGCAAATACATATCCGAGGTGAACACCACCCGCTTGCCCGCCTCCAGGCAGGTGCGGTAGGCAGCCCACACCCGTGCATTTGCCTGACAGAAGTTCAGCTCGGCGTTGATTTCCAACTGCTTGAGCATGTCGGCTTCTTCCGGCGGCAGGTCTAGCTGGGCGTAGATGGCATCCAGCGTGATTTCACGCTCACCGGCGGCGTGGCGTGCGGCGCGCTCTGCATCGGCGCGCTGGTCACGGAACTCATGAGCAGTGCGGTCGGCCAGATGTTCACCCAGGTAGAGGAACAGGTCTTTGGGTGCCAGCACATAGCGGGCCAGCGCTGTATCGAACACATCGAATGACACCACCTGCACGCCATCTAGCGGGAGCTTAACGTCGGACATAGTTCAGCAGCCTCACACGTTGGTCACGCAGCATCAAGCGG
This sequence comes from uncultured bacterium, assembly GCA_963922445.1. Taxonomy (GTDB): domain Bacteria; phylum Chloroflexota; class Anaerolineae; order Aggregatilineales; family Phototrophicaceae; genus DAOTTY01. Next base: position 725 of record CAWUJQ010000613.1, on the reverse strand, counting down.
AAGGAAACCGGCACCAGTAGTTGATACACCCCACGCAGTGTACGCAGCCCGTCACGATGACGCCATGTGGCCGTGCGGGCGGTTTGCGCATAGCGCTGGCCATAGTGAATCATACGCGGGAGTTCCTCTGCGGTTTCAAAGTAAAGCGTCAAATAGTGGAATTCGGGCACAGCATAGCGCATGTACAATTCGCGGGCTGCTGCTGCCATCTGCGGAATAAGGTCGGTGTTGGTCGTTTGCTCGCTGCCATCGCCGTATCTGTGGCACAACACCCTATCGACCACGAGCCAGCGCTCACGGCTCATCGACTCTGCATAGACGCGCCACGAGGCCAGCGGCTCATCCGGGATGCTGGCAATACGGGGCAGCAGTTCCGCCCGCATCACGAGTGACGCCAACGGAATCGGCGTCGGATGGACCAGCGCTTTCGCCGCAATGCGCTCCAGATGAGGGTTATAAATGCCTTCGGCGTCAATCAGCGCCTTGCCGTGCGATTCCCGCACTTTGACGTAGCCCGTCTGCGTGAGGGCGGCGACGGCGTCCGGGTTTTCATCCAGTTGAGTGAGGCAGGTGTGCAAAAAGGCAGGGTGCCATGTGAAATCCGGGGCAAGCAGCGCGGCATAAGGCGTTTTGATTTGCACCGGGGCCAGCGCCTCCGCCAGTGACGCGGTACGCTCAACGGTGTGAACGGTCAGGCGGCCCCGGTAGCGCTCAGCATAGCGCGC
>CAWUJQ010000612.1:0-2617 GCA_963922445.1 uncultured bacterium | reverse complement strand
CCACGTTGGTGACCGCCGCCGAAAACACCGGGCTGGCCAGCACGTTAGATTCGGGCGGCCCGTTTACGTTGTTTGCGCCGACGAACGCGGCATTCGAGGCGGCAGCGGCTGACCTGGGCGTGTCGCCCAATGCGCTGCTTTCGGACACGCCGACGCTGGTGGATATTGTGACGCTGCATGTGATTGACAGCGCCTCAACGTTTGATGACATCAGTGTGTTTGTGGAAGCGCAGGGCGGCATGACGGAAATCCAGCCGTTGAACGCGCAGCCGCTTACCCTGACGTTGGATGACGCGGGCCTGCTCATCAACGGGGTGGCCTCGGTCACACAGCCGGATATTGAAGTGAGCAACGGCATTATCCACATTATTGACACGGTCTTGGTGCCAGATAGCGTCAGCTAGGCCGTGATTCGCATGGGGGTGGCAGCGCGTCTGCCGCCCCCACTCCCCCAACCTCATCATGAAGCGCTGAGCCGACCATCGCCATGAAGACATTTCCACACAACATCTTTCCCGGTGTGAACCCGTATCTGCAAAGTCGCTTGCTCGAAAGCGATTGGCGGAGCTTTCACGCTATCTTTGTCGTTGATATTGCCAAGACACTGTCGCTGGCTGTACTCCCGCTGGGCTATATCGCTCAGCCAGAAGCGGGGTTGCAGGTGCGTCATATAGACGGGGATACCCCCGGTTTCAGAGTGCCCGATGTGGCGGTTTATGACACAGGGACTGCCGCAGAGTCAATCGCAACCCCTTCGGCTGTGGCAGCGACGTCGGTCGTGCCCGCTGCTGAATTCGTGGACACGACCAACATACCAGACGAGTACAACGCCGTTGCAATTCGTAAGCTTGGGGCCGACGAACAAGCCCCGGTTGCGTGGTTAGAGGTGCTATCGCCGTCGAACAAGCTGCCACGATCCGCTTTTAAGGACTACGCTACGAAGCGGACAGAGGTGCTGCGGGCAGGGATTGTGTTTGTAGAGGTGGACTTCATCTACACGCAGCCGCCGACATCGCTTCGCCTGCCGAACTACAGCCGCACGCAGTCTGGGGCGTACCCCTACCACATCACGGTGATTGACCCCCGGCCTGAACTGGACGCGGGCAACGCGTATACCTATGGCTTTGGCGTGCTTGACGCACTCCCAACGGTGACGATTCCATTAGACGGGGATGACCGGGTGGATTTTGACTTCGGGGTTGCTTACCGCAAGACCTTCGATGAGGGGCTGTATGCGGTACAAATAAACTACGACCGCGAAGCACCCGCCTTTAGCCAATTCAGCACAGCAGACCGCGACCGCATCCGTGCCCACCTTGCCGCGCAGACGTAGTATCAAAGTATCGCCTAACAGGTGCGTTAGCGGTATAATACCCGCATCGCAAACAATATTTTTTGAAAGGTTACATTACCCATGGATCCCAAAAAGACGGCTTTAGTGTTGATTGAGTATCAGAACGACTTTACATCTGAAGGGGGCGCGCTGCACGACGGCGTTAAGGGTGTGATGGCCAGCACCAATATGATGGAAAACACCAAAGAAACCATCGCCAAAGCGCGTGAACTGGGCGCGACGGTCATCTATGCGCCGATTACGTTTCAGCCGGGCTACTACGAAATTTCTGAGCATCCCTATGGCATTCTGAAGGGTGTGGTTGACAGCAACGCCTTCGTCAAGGACACGTGGGGGTCGGAAATTGTGGACGATGTCGCGCCGCAAGAAGGCGACATCGTTGTGGAGGGCAAGCGCGGCCTGGATACCTTCGCCAGCACCAACCTGGACTTTATCCTGCGCAGCCGGGGCATTGAGAATATCGCACTGGGCGGCTTTTTGACCAACTGCTGTGTGGAAAGCACCATGCGCACGGGCTACGAAAAGGGCTTCAACGTGATTACGTTGACGGACTGCACAGCCTGCCTGAGCGAGGAAGAGCAGCGTGCCGCCACCGAAAAGACGTATCCCATGTTTAGCCGCCCGATGACCCACGACGCGTTCCTTGACGGGTTGCAGGGCACCGAGCAGGAAGTGGCCACACGCGGCTACGAAGCCTAGCGGCGGCGGGCGGGGACGCCACGCAACCGTGCAAATTGTAGGGGACGGCCAACGTGCCGTCCCATGTGCGATAGTGGGCGGGGACGTTGCCTACCCGTCGTAGGCTGGATTGCCCAGGGTGAGGATGTAAGCGACCACCGCGTCAAGTTCCTCGTCGGTCAGGATGTCGCCGTAGTTTTGCGGCATCAGGTTTTCGGGATACGGCCCGGCGCTGTCCCCTGGAACGATGTAGTCATTCGGGTGCAAAATTGAGTTGCGGATGTACGTCACCACATCCGGGTCGCCGGACTCAGCAAGGCGCTCCTCTGCGCGCTCATACAGCCCCCACTGCCCCGGCCCTACCAACCGAATCACACTCTCGTCCACCGAGTGGCAGCTTGCGCAAATCCACGGGCCAGATGATGTGTTGTAGGTTTCGTTATACACCTGCATTCCCAGGTCAATATCCCCAGCAGCGATGGCAGCAGCAACCGGATCATCGGCAGCCGCTTCAGCCGCTTCCTCGGCGTCAGCTACGGCTGCTTCCGTGACGACTTCCGTCTCGGCGGGAGCTTCAGTAGGCAT
>CAWUJQ010000611.1:0-2633 GCA_963922445.1 uncultured bacterium | reverse complement strand
CTACGCGCGATGCGTTCCGCAGCGGAACACCAGAATCCACAGTCACACCGGAATCAAGTCCCCTCTCCCCACGGAGAGGGGATTTAGGGGTGAGGTGAGGCACCGCAATACAATCCCCCACCCGCAACTCATCCAGGCGCTTCCACCCGTCCAGCGTGAGGAACTTGTGATTCCCTGTCGCCCGGATGCTCCGCCCCAACGCCGTTTCCAGCTTGAACACGGGCTTCGCCCCGGTGCAAAACGCATTCGTGACCGCAGCCGGTTCCAGTTTGTAGGTGTCCGTGTTTAGGCTCAGCACACGGAAGCCGCTTTTGCCGCTCAAGTTACGGATTTGCTCGTAGCGGCCTTCATCGGGCAGCCACACCCGCGACTCGCCCGCCAAACATCCCGACTCACGCAGGTCACTCAACTGCGGACGCTTGTCTGCCCGCTGTTCCACCGCCCGCGAGAGCTGCGCCGCGCTCATCAGTGGCACGTTCATCTCGCGGGCTAATTCCTTCATGTGGCGGCTGATAAAGCTAATCTCCTGGACGCGGTTGTTGTTATACCCCGGCGCATGCATCAACTGGAGGTAGTCCAGGATAATCAAATCCAGCCCAAACTCATGCTTGATGCGCTGCACTTTCGTGCGCATCTGAATTGGGTTCAGCGACGGCGAATCGTCCACAAAGATGCGGTGCTGGCTCAACCGCCCCAGTGATTCAACGAGCAGGCGCTGTTCGTGCTGCTCAAACTGACCCGTCCGCAAGCGCTGCATGTTAATCCCCGTCTCCATGCTGACGAGGCGCTGCACCAACTGCTCCACGCCCATTTCCAGCGAGAAGATCATAATGCGAGCATCGAACTGGGCCGCCGCGTTCAGCGCCAGCGACAGCATAAACGACGTTTTGCCCATGCCGGGTCGTCCCGCAAAAATGAGCAGGTCGCTGCGCTGCAACCCGCCCAACAGCGCATCCAGCTTTTTAAAACCAGACGGCAAGCCCAACCCGCGCCCCTGCCGCTGCATCATCTGCTCAATCCGCTCAAAGTAACGGCTTGTCGCCTCCCGCATAGAAACCACTTCGCGCTGCTGCCGCCGTTCACTGACGGCAAACAGCTTCGATTCCGCCTCGGCAATCACCTCTTCTAGCGACTTCTCCCGGTCACGGGCCACGCCACGAATCTCGTCCGTGGCCATCATCAGGCGGCGGCGCACGGCATCCCGCTCAACAAGCTGCGCGTAGTGTTCAGCATACATTGCAGACGGCGTGCTGTTCACAAGCTCGGAGACGTATACATCGCCGCCCACCGCCTCGAACACGTCCATATCGGCCAGCACGCGGCGCACCGTCTGCCGCTCAATGGGTTCGCCGCGCTCACTGATGCGCGTATACGCCTCCCAGATGTACTGGTGGCGCAGCAAAAAGAAGTCGTCCGGCTGTAAAAACGATGCCAGCGACAAAAATACAGACGGCGTAATCAGTACGGAACCAAGAACGGCCCGTTCCATTTCCTCGTCATAGGGAGCGTCGAACGTGTTCTGCGGGGTTTTGGCGTCGTCAGTCATAGTCTCTTATGAGTAAAATAATCGGGCGGGGATGAGTTCTCACAGGCGCAACAGGTCGCGTAGGGGGGCCGACCAGCGTGCCAGCCCACATCGGTCACGGTAACGCTATAGAAAAAACAACGCGCCCATTCCAGCAGAGCGGGCGCGCCTGCAACACAGTTATTAAGTTGGCCAGCCGAGCAAAGCGCAGGGTAAAGCTAAGCGCTAATCGTCGTCGTCGTCGTCCAGGTCTAAATCCAGCTTGTCTACAAAGTCTTCAAAGGCGCTCAGGCGGCCCTCTTCAACCTCTTCTTCCAAGCCTTCTACCGGTTCGTTCTCGACATCCTCGTCCGGTTGGATAGACGCCTTGTCCATCACCGATTCCGCCACAAAAATCGGGGCCTTTACCCGCACCGCCAACGCAATTGCATCACTCGGACGGCTGTCAATGTCCATGCGCTTGCCGTCCACATCCACCACCACGCGGGCATAATACACGTCGTTGCGCAGTTCGCTCACCAGGATGTGAACCACGCTGCCGCCAAGCTCTTTAATCACGTTCTTGAGCAGATCGTGCGTCAGGGGGCGCTGGGGGGGCATTTCTTGCAGTTCGGTCGTAATCGCGTCGGACTCGCACGGCCCGATCCAGATCGGCAGGTAGCGTTCGGTCGTAGAATCTTTCAGCACCACAATGCGGTGTTGTGACATCAGGCTCACACGGATGCTGTCAATCGTCACTTCGATCATGGAAGTTTGCTCTCGGCTTGTCACTACATTTTACAGAATTATAGCTTAAACAAAGCAAAGAGCAATGATTACGGCTTCGCACGGCCTGAACATTGGTTTAGGATTCGCTCAACCTCGCCCGTTAGTACGGAACGCTCATCAATGTGGCGCGACCGCCAAACCACGTTCTCCGGCGTGGTGGCGCTGGCCCTGTTCGGCTGCGCTGCCCTGACTGCCATCACCCTTAACCTGCTCACACCGTCCGCCAACACCCCAGACATGCAAATTATCCGGCTCAACCGTGAATTCCGCGACGACTTCGGCCTCAATGCGGACGCATGGCAGGGCAGTCTGTTCAACTGGGATGCCGACCGTAACGTGC
>CAWUJQ010000610.1:0-2640 GCA_963922445.1 uncultured bacterium | reverse complement strand
CGGAGCGGGACGGCCCCGAACTCGCGCTGGCCCGCACGCTTGCTCATGACAGTGACCTGCCCGCGTTGTTCGTTTGCCGGGGGTTGCAAGTGCTGAACGTGGCGTTGGGCGGCACGCTGCACACCCACATCCCCGACATACGCGCCAAAGACATCCACCGCAACAGCGAAGGCGGTTGGGCCATGCACGGCATCGCGGTTGATGCAGATTCCGCTCTCGCCCAGGTGATGGGCACCACGGCGGTCGAAACGACATCCGGCCACCACCAGGGGATTGACCGACTCGGTGCGGGCTTGCGCGTGGTGGGCCGCGCCCCGGACGAGTTCATCGAGGCGGTAGAACTGCCCAACCGCCCTAACTTACTCGCCGTCCAGTGGCACCCAGAAGTCACCGCCGCGACTGACACGACGCAGCAAGCGTTGTTCGATTTTGTGGTGCAGCGGGCAGCGGAACGGCGAGCAGTGCGGGCATCAGCAGGGTAGAACGCAAACGGGCGCAGCCATGTGGCCGCGCCCTGCAAAGGCAGTGTGGCCGATCAAACACGACCCCACTGCGACCTTTCTACAGTGAGCGACTTTGCAAAACAGGTGCGTTGCACCTAACGCGGCCACTCATTACTCGTTACTTTTCGCGCGTTTAGAAATCGACGGGCTGCGTTTGCGGGCCGGTCAGCAGGTCGATAAAGTCGTCTGCCGGGATAAGTTCGGCGTCTTCTGGCAGTTCGATGGGGCCAGCCGTGTTGATGTTGGAGCGGGTGAACGTGACCACCACGTCAACTTCAACGATTTCGGATTCCATCTCGTCCATGCTGTCTTCCATCATGGCTTCTTCGGTGGCCATCTCGTCCATCATCGCTTCTTCAGTGGCCATTTCCTCGTCCATCGCTTCTTCGGTGGCCATTTCCTCGTCCATCGCTTCTTCGACGGCCTCTTCCATGTCAGCGTCCATATCGCCTTCCATGCCCTCTTCCACGGCTTCTTCCATCTCGCCCATTGCGCTCTCTGCTTCCATCATGCCGCCATCTTCCAACGCCTCGAACGGGGCCGGGTCAAAGATGAAGTTGTAGATCACTTCGGACTCAACCAGGAACTGGCTGTCTACGTCATACTTTTCAGTAATTGTAAACGTCGTGCCATCAAGGGATTCCGCCAGCGCGTCGGCTGCATCGTCCATGTCAACCTCGCCGCGGGCTTCCGGTGGCAGGCTGTCTTCCATCAAACTGAGGATTTCCTCGTTTTCAAAAACGGCGGCCAGGTCTACAACCGTCTGGAAAACAGCCACGGTCATCCCGTCGATCTCTTCGTCTTCCAGGCGCGTGAGCGTGGCAAACTCAGCGATGGCTTCTGGGTCAAGCTGCTGCTGGAACTGATTCTCGAACTGCTGCTGGAACTGCCGCTGGAATTCGGGATCACTGAACTCGTCCATGTCGGCGTCTTCGAGTGCCTCAAAAACGTCCCCCAGCGTGATTTCTTCCAGGCCGATGTTAATCAGGTCGAACACGTCTACGCCAAACACGCCCGCGAATGACGGGTCACCCGCAATTTCGGACGCCGGGGTCAGGTCAACGTAGCCTTCGCTGTCGACCAGCCACAGGCTCAACTCAAATTCGCGCTGGCCCACCATAAACGCAGCCTGCGGCGGCAGTTCTACCGTGACGAACAGTTCCGCGTCGAAGGCGTCAATGCCGCTTTCCAAAAAGTCCACGAAGTCGCCCACGCTGGCGTCAATCAGCGGCACATCTTCAACGCTTTCCAGGTAGGCTTCAACCACGTCTATATCGTAGAAGTAGCTGCCCGTGGCGTTGATGTTGGCCTCAAACTCAGCGCCGTCAACCAGCGCGATAATATCGGTGTTCAGTTCAAAGTCGGTGGAATCTGGCAGTTGCAGGGCCGTCTGGAAGTCCTGGTACAGGTCGCAGTCGTCTTCTGACAGCGATCCACAGAACTGCACTGGGCCACGCCCGCGATGCGGCCCGTCCCCGCGACGGCCTTCCTGAGCAAAAGCGGTTGTACCTAAAGCCATAACCAAAATGAGCAGCAATAAGCTGAACTTACGCATTGAAACCTCCTGAGGGTTGGTAAGCGCGTGTAAACAAATTGACCTTACCTGATTTCGCGGGTCGTGACAAACCCCACAGATTGGGGCTTAGTGCAAGCTTAATGTGGAGATAGGCAGGGACGGCTAACCTGTCCCTGCCTGGGGGGTGCTGCTTAGCTGAGGCCACCCGTGCGGCGGTTCACGATGTACCACGCGCCGAAGATGAACACAAACGGGATCAACAGGCAGATAATCGGGAACAGGATGGACGAGCCGCCGACGCTCCGGGAGACTTCCTGTGAAATGGTGACCACCTCGTCCGCTTCCTCCGTGACAACTTCCGTCACGATTTCAGTAGCTTCCTCCGTGACAATCTCAGTGGCCGCTTCCGTGGCTTCCTCCGTAACAACTTCTGTCACGGCTTCCGTTGCTTCTTCGGTCGCCGCTTGAGCAATGAATGCCTGCGTCGGGGTAATCAACACCGCGACTCGTGTTTCAGTGCCCGCAATTTCCTCGGCGGCGGCGGTGCCGGTTGCGTCTGGCGTGGGCGTAGCATCCGCTTCAGTCGCGGTTAGCGCGAGGTCTGCTGCTGCTGCGGTACCG
>CAWUJQ010000609.1:0-2642 GCA_963922445.1 uncultured bacterium | reverse complement strand
ACGGGACGGCACGTTGGCCGTCCCCTACAATCCGCACGGGGCATCGTCCCCGCCCGCGTGAAACAACCCGCACTGTTGTCGTTACAAAAAACGGCAGATGAAGAACTTCACCACCCGCCAGATCATTTTCCAGGCCATTGCGGGCCTCCTAATCCCCTAATGTTGTGAGTTGTTATCCAGCCGGGGCAAGCGCCTAGGCTGCGGAATCGACTTCAGCACACCGTCGATAATGTTGGCGGTGCGCTTGCTGTACAGCCACACCATGCCCGGCTTCACATCGCTTTCGCAAATGACCGCCAACGACACCGCATACGGCCCGCCAAACTCAATGATGTACACGCCGTTGCGCTGGCCTTCCAGGTACGTCGAGTGAAAGCCGCGCTCCTCTAATATCGCTGCCAGGGACTGCTGCTGCGTCTGGTCAATGTGCAAGGCGGACGACAACCGTTGCAGGTCGAAGTCTTCCAGGCTGCCCGCTGCCCCCACTAAATTGCCGTCGGCGTCCACCAGGCCCACAAAGCTCGCCTTCACATGATTCAGCAACCGTTTTAGCTCTACGTTAATCTGCTCGAACTGGTTGCGGTTGAGTACCAACGCCGCTGAGCGCGTGGTGGGGTCAAGGCGCTTGGCCCGCGCCTCCAGCGGCGTAACCTGCGAGAGCTGCGTGTGCGTGCTGGTGGTGGTATTGGCGCTGTTTGTTTGCTGGGTGCGGCGCTGCGCCCGCTCCGCTTCCAGGTGCCGCTCAATTTGCATCAGGAAAAACGACATATTCAACGGCTTATACAGGTAGTCCAGCGCGCCCAGCCGATAGACAGCCACCGCGCTTTTGGGCGACAGGTCGTCGTCAATGATAATCACGCGCGCGTTCGGGCGCAGGCCGCCAATTACCGCCAGCAAATCCATGCCGCTCAGGTCAGGCAGTTCCGCCTGCGTGACGACAAGGTCAAAATCGGACAGCAAAATCTCGCTGAGCGCGTCTTCAAACGTCGTGACGATACTCAGGTGATAACCACCCGCGCCACGCAGCGTATCCGTGATCTGCTCACAGAGTAGCTCGTCGTTGGCAACCAACAGGATATGCTCTTTGCGGTAGCTGTTGTCCATCGTGCGTTCTTTAATCACTTAACTCACTTGGCTGGGCAGCACGTCCTGCAAAATGGGGCCGACCTGTAGCCACTGAACGAGCGTATTGTCGCGGGCCATCATGCCACGCACGCGCCCATCCCCCCCATTGTGAGGGCGCACGTCATCTGGCGCAACATAGATCACGCCTAGCACCTCATCTACAATGAACCCGGCCAGCGTATCGCCAGCGCGCACCACCACAAACAGCGTCGTCAAATCGACGGGCGCTGCCGCACAGCCAAACAGCCGCCGCAGGTCAATGAGCATCATCGGCTGTGACCGCCTGATAATCACCCCGTACAGCGCGTCGGACGTGTTGTCGCCATCGTCCAACCGTGCAGACTCCACCATGGCCGCCACTTCAACCACATCGTCGATGGCCAGGGCATAGTGCTGCTCACACAATGTAAACCGGAGAACGGGCGTGGCAGTCGTCATCACGATGTCGATTTGGAATCCACAGTTTTAGCGGCGCGTTCTGGCAGCAGCCACATAATCATCAAGATCGTGGGGTCGTCTGCGTCGTTGAGCAGGATTTCATCCACCAACTCGCCCAACTTGGACTGCAACGCAACCACAATGTTGTTGGCGCTCATGCCAGCCAGCCAGGGCGTGGCCAGGGCAATTTGCAGCCCACGTTGTTTGCCATCGCTGACGCCCGTCATGCGGATGGTGTGCGTGTCGCCAGTTTTCAAAATGAGTTCGGCCAGCGTTGCCGCCGCACTCGATAGCTGGGCGCGGTGCGCCGGGTTGAACCCGACCAGGCTGGCCGCCCGCCGGGTGGTGTCGCGCACAATCATGATGTCCATCGCGTCTTCCACGCGCACGGTCATCACAGGCGGAATGGTGTTGTACGGGTGTTGGTTGGCTTGGTTGTTCATAAGCGCTTATGAACTCCGATTTATATGGGTTAGTCTTCTAAAAGACCCAGGTCTCTTAGGGTAGTGATGAGATGCTCGGATGCGAATACGTCTTTGGGAATGTAGTCATCAGCGCCAGCTTGCAACCCACTGATGGTCGCTTTTGGCCCGGCCTTGTCCGTCAGCATAATGACGGGTATCTGACTCGTCGCCGGGTTGCGTTTAAGCCGACGGCACACCTGAAAGCCATCCATCGTGGGCAGCTTAACGTCTAGCACCACCAGCGACGGCGGATTGTCAATGGCCTCACGCAGCCCGTCCGGGCCGTCATAGGCCACACGAACCGTTAGGCCAACACTTTCCAGGATTTCTTTAATTTGCGTCGCCTGGGTTTTGCTATCTTCAACGAGCAGAGCCTCTAGCGCCATAGGAGATGGGTCTCACTTGTGCAGGTAAACGGGCATTACCCATACATTTTACAATAATTTGTTTAATGTCGCAGCAAGCTGTGCCGGTGCCATCATACGATCGACTGCGCCCAACCGTACCGCCGCCGCTGGCATCCCAAACACAATGCTGCTGTCTTCGTCCTGGGCAAAGGTGCGCGCCCCGGCAGCGTGCATGTGCAACAGCCCCGCCGCGCCATCACTGCCCATC
>CAWUJQ010000608.1:0-2647 GCA_963922445.1 uncultured bacterium | reverse complement strand
AACCAACGGCGACTTCCCCACACCGCCTGAAGGCGGTGGTTCCCGTCGCTGTTGGTCAGAGAAAGATTTTAGGAGACTATGGATTACATCTCCCAGAAGTCCATCCCCCTGCTGATTAGCAAACTCACCACGGCCATCACGGCCAGCCAGCGCGGGCGTGACCAACTGCGTTATGCGCAGCGCCGCGAAGAACTTAAAGACGAACTGGTGCTGCGCGGTGAAGCGGCAATCACCCCGATGATTGACCTGATGAAGCACCGCAGTGATGAAATTTGCCTGCACGCCGCTGAGGTGTTGGGCCGCATTGGTTCAGAAGAGGCGGTGATTCCGTTAGCGCAAATCCTGGCGGAGCCTTACCCGTATTACACGCGCCAGTGTGCCGCCCGTGCGCTGGGGGCCATCAACACGCCGGACGCGGCGCTGGCGGTGAACATTTGGCAGGGGCGTATGGGCACGGTGCGGCGTTTGGTAGAGGCTTACCTGGGCGAGACGGACAGTGAAGCGCGCTTGATGGAACGGTTGGGTAAGGTAGCGGAAGATCATCAGGTGAGTATGCGGCGTGTGGCCGAAGCGTACCTGCTATCGACATCAGAGACGCTGTCACCGGAGGCACAAATGAGGCTGGCCGAACTGCTGCTCACGCCCGACGAATGCGCCTACATTGAGGCTGTACAAGGGGCAGCGGGTTAGGCCATGGTACGCGCCAGCGTAGCTGTTGTTCGCTTGGCGCGGTCGCGCTTGGCCTGATTAATGACCATGAGCGCTTCTTCTTCCGTGTGAACGACCTGGAATAGGCGCTGAAGGTCGGGTTGGGTTTGGTGTAGGGTGAGCGCGATGTTGTGCAGGTAGGGGTTGTTGCAAATGACCGCGCCAATTCCACGACTTTTCGTCATGATGGTGGACAGTTTGCGGGCGTAGGGGATGATGTTGCCTGTGGGAATGGCTTGGCTATCGGGCACCCATATAATGTAGTCACATACCTCGCGATGCGTTTGCACCTGACGGGTCACCAAGCGCTGAATGCAACGCGAATCTGCTTCCATCCACGGTGCCCGCACCATGACGGAGACAATATTGCGTTCCCTTTCATACCACCTGAACCGAACAGCCATGAAACGCTTTCAACGATACCAACCTAGAAAACGATTATAGCGAATTCTCAGGGCTGCGCGACTTGGCATAAGCATACCTTTGTCACAATAATGAAACGTGGCCCCGCTCATTGAGTCGGGGCCAGTTGTCCATCCGTTTAGCGCTCTGCGACTGGTACGTAGTCCAAATCCATGTGGCCGACGTAGTGCGCGGTGGGGCGGATGAGGCGGCCCCCCATCTGCTCAATGATGTGCGCCGTCCAGCCAGCAATGCGGGACATGGCAAACAGCGGGGTGAACGTATCGGTCGGGATGCCGAGGGTGTACAGCACAATGGCGCTGTAGTAGTCCACGTTAGGGAACAGGTCGCGCTCAATGAAGAAGTCATCGGCACGGGCGGCGTTTTCTAGCCCTTCGGCTATCTCGAACCACTGGGTATTGCCGCTCTGCTCGGCTAAGGCCTTGGCGTGAACCTTGAGAATCGCGCCACGCGGGTCAGGGGCTTTGTACACGCGGTGACCGATGCCCATCACGCGGGTGTGGCCGTCCTTCACATTCGTCTGGAACCAGTTTTCCACGTTGTCCGGTTCGCCAATATCAAGGAATTGGTTCATCGCAGCGGTGTTCGCGCCGCCGTGGGCTGGCCCCTTCAGCGCGCTGATGGCCCCGGTAACGGCGCTGTGCATATCGGAGATGGTGCCGGTAATCACGCGGCTGGTAAACGTAGAGGCGTTCACGCCGTGTTCGGCCAGCAGCACCAGGTACACATTGATGGCGCGCCACGTCGTCTCGTCTGGCTCTTCGCCCTTGAGCATGTAAACGAAGTTCTGCGCCAGGTTATAGTCTTCACGCGGCTGGATGGGTTCCTGGCCGTTACGAATGCGCTCCCAGGCAGCCGTGGCCGTTGTGATTTGCCCGGTCAGGCGCACGGCTTTGTTATGAGCCACGTCCTTATCGGTGTTATTCTCGCCGTCCGGGTCGTAGTGGGCGAGGGCGCTGACGGCGGTGCGCAGCACCGCCATCGGACTGGCGTCTTTGGGTAGGCCTTTCATCAGGGTGATGACGCCGTCTGGCAGTTTGCCCCCCACGGCCACCTCTTTCACCAGCGCGTCTAACTCGGCCTGGTTCGGGAGGCGGTTGTTCCACAGTAAAAACTCAACTTCTTCGAACAGGGAATGAGCGGCCAGGTCTTCGATGCGGTAGCCGCTGTAAATCAGCTTGCCTTCCGCGCCATTAACGAGGCTGATAATGCTATCCCCAATGACAACCCCCTCAAGTCCGGCATTTGATGTCATATACCCAATACTCCTTATTAGTTGTAATGTGAAAACGCTAAAGCGCTGTAGACTGAGATCACGCGCATAATCAACGACTTTTGTCTGTGATGGCTTGCACAATTAGCAGTATAGCACCCCGCTGTGGCTTTAAGCAACGGAAAGCGGGCTAAGGGGTAACGCAGGTAAATTCATAGCAAATTCACGCCACAGAACCGTGTGGCAGCTTAGGGTAATTGCATGTGGTTTCTTAATTGTAAATCACAGAGATTTGACCCTTCA
>CAWUJQ010000607.1:0-2655 GCA_963922445.1 uncultured bacterium | reverse complement strand
GGTGACGCCGAGGTCTGCCAGGACGCGTGCGGCCAGCCCGCCGCCGTTGGTGAGCGCGATCAAAAAGTGGCCCATGTCCACGTAGGCGTCGTTGAGGTTTTCTGCTTCCGCCTGGGCCTGACTAATCACGCGGCGGCCCCGCTGCGTGAAGTTTTCCATTGGATCGGGCATTTCGCTTGTCCCCTTGAGTGTGACAGTTCAAATAGCATTATAGTGGCCGAAATTGTCACGAGGCGCAAATATTGCCTGCGATCACAGTGCGCTCCGCCATGCCCAAAACGTTCACGGCAAGGTGAATAGATACCTTCTCATGCTCTGCTTATGTTGGCATAATGGTGATTGCAACACCGTCCAGTAATCAAGGGGACCCTTCATGCCTGCGCAACTCCGCCGATTTCTGTTCCAACCGATCAGCATTATGCCGTTGGTGTTCTTCCGCATCGCCTTTGGTGGCGTCATGATTTGGGAGGTGTGGCGTTACTTCCGCTACGACCGCATCGAACGCTACTACATGGAGCCGATTTTCAACTTCTACTACTACGGCTTCCACTGGGTGACGCCCTTCCCCGGCGACGGGATGAACATTGTCTTTCTGGCGTTAGCGTTTTTGGGCGGTGCGGTTATTGCCGGGTTTGCCTACCGCGTGAGTACAACGCTGCTGTGGCTGGTGTTCACTTACATCTTCTTGCTGGACGAAACGCAGTACCTCAATCACTTCTATTTGATGAGCCTCATCAGCTTTTTGATGATCTTCGTACCCGCTCATCGATTCCTATCCGTGGATAGCCTGTTGCGTCCGGCGATTTACAGCCGGGTGGTGCCGAACTGGTCGCTGTGGCTGCTGCGCGGGCAGATGGCCGTCGTGTATGTGTACGGCGGCATTGCCAAAATCAACGTGGACTGGCTCCAGGGGGAGCCGATGCGCGGTTGGCTGCTGGGCACTAACGACTTCCCGGTGATTGGCCAGTACTTCCATCAGGAGTGGATGGTGTACAGCTTTAGCTACGGCGGCCTGCTGTTCGACCTGTTTATTGTGCCGCTGCTGCTGTGGCGCTGGACGCGGATTCCAGCGATTATTGCGGCGGCAGCCTTCCACTGGACGAACGACACGCTGTTTAGCATTGGCGTGTTCCCAGTATTTGCGATGGCCGCCACGTTGATCTTTTTGCCGCCTCACTGGTTTGAACTGCGCTTGCGCCCACCTGCGAGACTGGCGAATTTTGCTCCGGTGATGACGCCTGCACGTTGGGCCGCTGCCAGCTTGATTGCCGTGTACTTTGCGGTGCAACTGCTGGTGCCGCTGCGCCAACACCTGTACACGGGCCAAACCGCCTGGACGGAACAGGGGCATAACCTGTCCTGGCGGATGAAGCTGCGCAGCAAGGGCGGCTATGTGTACGTCTATCATACCAATCCAACGGTGGGCATCACGTCAATGGTGCCCACTTGGGAAGTCCTCAATGACCGCCAAACACGCAAAATGAGCGACAATCCCGACATGATGCTGCGCTTTGCCCACTGGCTGTCTGATAGGTACGAAGCCGACACCGATATGCCTGCGGACATCCGCTTTTGGTCGATGATGTCGCTCAATCACCGCCCGCGCCAACTGCTGATTGACCCCACCGCGCCGCTCAACCGGGAGCAAGACACCCTGCGCGGCGCGGATTGGATTTTGCCCATTGTCCATCCGCCGTCACCGCATCCGGGCTACCCGGCCATGCTGATTTCTCGGCGGCAGGAAGGCACGCTGTTACTCGTGAACATCACTGAACTCCCCTTCCCACTTGCGGACGTATCCCTGCACGATGGCGACAACGTTTACGCCTTCTCAGACGCTGCCCAGGCCACCCTTGAGGTGCAGCACTGCACGCTGTTGTACGCAAACGAGGCCGCGCTGGTGCAGGCCGCGCCTATCTGTTATTTGGATGCGTGGACACAGCTAGAGCTGCCAGCGGGGGCGTTTGATGTGCAATTGGGCGGTGAGTGGGTCACGACGTGTGAGGGAGAAACGTGTGTGGTGGTGGATCGACGCTATGCCGACCCGCCCGACCCGCTGTTCAGGGTGTTTGCAGCGAGGTAATCACCCGCTGGGCTGCAACCTGCACGTCTGACCAGTCCGGTTGCGGGGCCACGGTGTAAACGCGGATTTCGGCATTGGCTAAGGCAACGGTTTCAACGTCGTCACGCAGCAGCGTTTCCGCGTCAACTTGCGGGCGGGGCGGCTCCCCGATGGGGCCAGCCGTCACGAAGATCAGCGCGGTGTCATCGGGAGAAACGAAGATTGCACCGGGGGGCGCGTCAGCAGCGGCGGTAATCACGCGCCAGCCCTCCGGTGGCGTGACGGTAAAGGCCGCCGTTGTGAACACATCATCGGCAATCACGACAGGCGGGCCGGGGGTGTAGTCGAGTTGGGGCGGGGTTGTTGCCGGGACGCAGGCCAGCAAAACGCACGGCAGCGCCAGCAAAACGGCCCACGCAAATAAACGCATAGTGGGATCTGTCCTGTTGTCAGGTATTTGTTTGCCGTTCGTGCAAATCAACGGCATTTTGCAGGGGCTTGATGCATCAAGCCCCTACATGCCCCGTCATGAATTCGGTCGTCCTGTGCCTAGGCCAATACCTCGACCTCGCCACCTTCGGCCTGCGCGCTGC
>CAWUJQ010000606.1:0-2660 GCA_963922445.1 uncultured bacterium | reverse complement strand
TGCCCAGGGAAGTTAGGCGGCGGCGCGGCGTAGGGGTTGCCACCGTACTGCGCCTGCTGACCGTAAGGGCTGTTGGTGTACTGCGGCTGCTGCGGGAACCCGCCCGGCTGCTGTTGGCCGTACTCATAGCCGCCAAACTGCTGCTGGTAGCGGGCCATCACTTGTTGGCGTTGGCTGGCCATCAGATAGCGGATTTGCTGGCGGGTGAGCGGCCCCCGCAAGAAGCTCATGGCCCAGCGCGTGTGCATCAGGATGGGGCCGCCGTCGTTATGCACGTTTTGCATCAGGAACACGCGGGATTCCACATCAGCAATCAGCCGCTCCACCTGATTCAGGTCCATGTTGGCGTCCGCTGTCGCTAGCGATTCCAGGCCGCTCATCACCTTTTTGCGGTCGTTTTCCGTTTGCAAACGCCCGATAAACCACGTCCCCGCGTTGGAAAGACCTTTGTAGTCCAGGTCACCGGGGTTTTGGGTGGCCAGCACCAACCCGATGCCGAAGGCACGGGCCTGCTTGAGCAGCCGCAAGATCGGCTCTTTGGTGGGCGGGTTCTTCGGGTAGGGCGGGAAGTAACCAAACATCTCGTCAATGTAGAGGATGGCCCGCAGGCTGGACGTACCGCTTTGCAGGCGCATCCAACTGAGCATGTTTTCCAGCAGCAGCGTGATAATAAACATACGCTCCTGCTGGCTGAGGTGCGCGATATAGAAGATGCTCACATGTGGGCGACCGTTTTGCTGGTAGAGCAGGTTTTGAATGTCCAGCGGTTCGCCGCGTATCCACGATTGGAACGACGGCGAGGCAATGATGTTGTTTAACTCCATCGCCATCTTGTAGCGCCGCTTCTCGCTAATGTACTGGTCAATGGCAAACACGCCCAGCTTATCAAAGGGCGGCTGCTGTACCTGCGTAATGATGGACTCCATCGTCAGGTCAATACCCTGACGCCAGTTGTGTTCGAAGATGTTGGCCAGCAGCACATGCTCTTCGTCGGTAGGGCCGACGTTTTTGCCCGTGAGCGCCAACAGCGCGGTCACAATACCGCTGATCTTCTCGCGGTTGGCCTCTTCGTTGATGTGGAAGCCCTCACGCGGGGCGCGCAGCGATGCCAAAATACTAATCGGCAAGCCTGCGTCACTGCCGGGGGTGTAGATGCTGTACTGGGCGGCAAGCTGCATCCAGCGAAGCCGATCTGGGACGATGCCCCAGCTTTGCAGGCCGTCGCGCCAGCGTCCGGCTACATCTTCGGCATACTGCTGGTCGCTAAGCCCAGCACGGCGGGCGTCGTCCGGGTTGACCCACGGCGCAAAGTCGGAGGCTTGCAGGTTCGGGAAGGTAAGCAGCAGATTAGTAATGTCCCCTTTGGGGTCAATGACAATACTCGGAATCCCGTCCAGAATGGCTTCTTCTAACAGGCTGATGCACAGCCCCGTCTTGCCACTGCCGGTCATCCCCACAACGACGGAGTGGGTGGTCAGGTCACGGCTGTCGTAGTAAACCACCTCGTCAGTGACATCGCCGCTGCCGGGGTCAAACCGCTTGCCCAGGTAGAATGTGGTAGGGGCTTCAATAAATGGCATAAAAAATCTCCAAAGAGAACACTAGCGTATCGGTTGGTGCGCAGTAGGACGATTGTAGCACAATTGGTCTAGCTAAGGGGGGAGTTGTTGTGGCAGAAAGCAAAACCGCCCCGAAATTGGGGCGGTTGGGGGTGATGCAACGCGCTGCGTTAGTCTTCGATGGTTACGCGGCCCTTGTAAAACGCCACATGGCCCTGGATGCGCTCAGCAGCGGGCTTGGCTTCTGGGTAGACCCACGCCACGTCCGACAGCTTTTCACTGTCTACATGAATGTCATAGTAGGACGCCGTCCCCTTCCAGGGGCAAACGGTGGTCAGGTCACGCGCACTGGGCTTGAAGTAGTCCATGTTGACCGCTTCTGGCGGGAAGTAATGGTTATTTTCGACGATGACGGTATTGTCACTGTCGGCAAGGACAGCGCCGTTAAAGGTTACCTTGGGCATCTGGAATTGCTCCTTAAAGTGTCGATACGTAACCTAAGAGTGCTGCACGGGGGGGCTTCTTACTGCATACAAGGATGAGGTTTGGATAAGCGGCGTGCTTTTGGCTGTACACTGGTGAGCAATATATACTCTCATTTTTGGAGCGTGGCTGCCATGCCAACCGAAGCCAACAAAGCTGTTATCCGCACCTATCTGCAAGCCTGGGAACGGGGCGATGTTGACACCATCAAATCGTTGATACACCCGGAGGCCGTCACCCATATTAGCGCCACCCGCGATGAAAAAAGCCTACCCTTCGAACCGCAGTCCTGTGCGATGTGGCACGCGGCCTTTACTGCAACCCGCATCCGCATCGACAAATTAGTAGCGCAAGAAGATAGCGTGGCCGTCTATTGGGTGATGGCTGCCGTTCACAGCGGCCCGTTCATGGGGAGGCCTGCCACCAAACGCAAAGTGACCATCAGTGGGCTGGAAATCAACCGCCTGACCGACCGCACCATTGTGGAAATTTGGCGGCTGTCCGATTCCCTCACGCTGATGCAGCAGCTTGGCGTCATCTAGCAGGCTCACTCGGCGTAGCGTTCTTCGCGCTCATCGGCGCGCTGGCGCATCCGGGCGGCGCGCTGCCGCGCAATCA
>CAWUJQ010000605.1:0-2669 GCA_963922445.1 uncultured bacterium | reverse complement strand
TTGCGGCGGCGGCGGGGCCGGGCGCGCAGCGGCTTGAGGCTGTTCACGCGTTGCGGTTTTGTCTGCTTGAGGAGGTGTTTTGCTGTCTTCCAACAAGCGACGGCGAATTGTCCCGCGCAGCCGCCGCAGCACATAGATAGCGTCCTTCTTGGCTTCGGCAATCGGCGGGTCAATAAAGTGGCCTTCGATGGCTTCTGACAGGCTGCTGGCCTCACGCAAATACGAAAGCTGATTTTGGAAGCGCACCACGGGCACCCAATCCTCGAACTGCAACTGGGCCAACACCGTCACGGGCACAAAACACGCCTGACTGTTCGCCCCAAACCACGATGACTGCTTGCCGTCCTTGTAGGGCGCATCCGTGACCGTTAGCACACCTGCAAACGTTTTCAGGTCGCCCACATAGCCAAAGATAATGTCCCCTTTGGCGATTTCCTGCACGGTTGACCAGCGCCGCAGCTTGTATTCCACTTCATTGCCGCCGGAGTGAATGAAGTGGTTCCAGGTTTTTTCCGTGAAGATGTGTGTCCAATAGCGCATGACCGTACCCGCGTCTAGTCTGTATCGAAGTGACAGTATTCTAACACAGCCGCGCCGACTGCGCGGCTAATCTGCGTGCTACGGTATAAAACTTTTCTAACTTCAGATGGTTTGGGGGTTAGAAGTTGGTTTGGGGAGATGGCCAGAGGGGGAGTTCTACGCGTGAGCCTGTCCAATCCTGAAGGAGGCCAGCCCCGCCACGACGACGCTGGCTGTGAGTCTATTACTCGGCAGGTTCGGCGGGTTCAGCAGGCTGCGCAGCCTCAGCGGGTTCGTTTAAGCTAACCAACCATTCCATCGCCTGGTCAGGATCAGTGAATACACGCGTTTCTACGCCCATGTTGGCGAAGTTCGTTACAAACTGCACCATGTTCATCCGGCCAGCTTCCGCTTCTGGCACCACCAGCGCCCAATACTTCCAGCCTGCTTCTATAGCTTTAGGTAGCCACACACTGCCAATCCAATCATTGTCCTCTTGCGGCAGGTCATTGAACAGGTGATTATCAGAGGGCCCCATGTTCTTTCAGCAGGTCTACCCCCTTGTTCAACTCCTCACGGATGTACTCCCCGTGGATGGTGGGCTGGTAAATGTGATGCACGATCTTTGTGTCTTCGTGGTAGTACAGTACAACGTGTTCATTTTCAATGATAGTTAGCGTAGCCAACGGTACCCCTTTCTTGCTTACATGATGCGATACAGTCTATTTTACTGTACTGCACCATTAGTTTAGTAAATCCTTAAAATTCATTAATGTTTAAGCCTGAGTCTTAAT
This sequence comes from uncultured bacterium, assembly GCA_963922445.1. Lineage (GTDB taxonomy): Bacteria > Chloroflexota > Anaerolineae > Aggregatilineales > Phototrophicaceae > DAOTTY01. The sequence continues at coordinate 1,356 of CAWUJQ010000605.1, read as the reverse complement.
GGTCGTTGTCATCTGCCGCGTCTGCCGCCCGCAAATGCGTCATCCGTGTTAACAGCCGTTCGATATCGGGTGCGGCCCGATGCACCGCCTTGCGCCCGGCTTCGATGCCCTCATCTGCCATATGGAAGTCCAACAGCCCGATTTCGCCCATGTACGGGCGAATCAACACGTCTGGCGGGTTAAAAGTCGAATTCAAGCGGGAGTTCTGTGTGGTGACAATATCCATGAGCGCGGTGACCACATGCCACATGGGGCGGCGGGCTGCGCTGTACAACGCCCGGTCAAAGATTTTGCCGCTCACAAGCTCCGCCCACTCCACTTTGAACAGGTTGTCTTTATCTTTAAGCTGCTGCAACTCGCTGGTGTAGGGTGCGGCATAGCTCAGGTCAACGGCAATTGTAAACAGCGCCCCCCGGCTGCGCGCCACATCCACGGGCAGGTTGTTGACCATACCGCCATCCACGAGCATCCGGTCAGCGTAGGGCACAGGCGGGAACAACACCGGCACACTGGCCGATGCCACCAGCGCCCGCACCAGGTCACCCTCATCAATGACGACTTCCTGATGGGTGACGAGGTCGGTTGTCACGACGGCCAACGGAATGGTCAGGTCAGCAAAGGTGGGCCGTTGGCGCGGGCGGCCCTCGAAATGCGCCTCTCCGAAGAAGTCCACAAAGCGCTTGGCAAGCATTGCTTCTACGCGCTCATTGGACGTAATCGAACGGCCATCTTGGGGCAGCGTATACAGCGAGGTGGGCTTTACCCCGCGCAACAGGTCGGCCATTTGGTTGGGGGTAAACCCGGCAGAGAGCATCGCCCCGATGATTGCGCCGATGCTGGTTCCGGTGATGAGGTCGGGCCGAATGCCCAGCAGGTCCAGTTCCATCAGTGCGCCGATGGTCGCACTACCGCGTGCGCCCCCACCGCCCAAACTTAATCCCAGCTTCATAGCATCCCCTTGTATAGTAAAAAGTCGTAAGTCTTTAGTTTTCAGTTATCAGTTTTAGACATCTTCTGATTACTCGTGAGCTTCCGTCAAATGTTATGAATACTAATGACTAATGGCTAAAAACTAACCGAAGGTTACATATGTGCTAATGGTCGTCACAATGCGGGTTCGCTCATGGTGTGTCTGTTGATGAAGAAAGGACACGGCGGTATCACCGTGCCCTGGTTGGGGGTTAGGTTAGGCTTCTTCGGTTTCGGCGGGTTCTTCAGTCTCGGCAGGTTCTTGGACTTCTTCGGTTTCAGCGGGTTCTTGCGGGTCTTCGGTTTCAGACGGCTCCTCGGTCATGGCAGGGTCTTCCGTCATCGCTGGGACTTCCGGCTTAGCCGGCTGTTGCGTGCTCGCCGGGT
>CAWUJQ010000604.1:0-2672 GCA_963922445.1 uncultured bacterium | reverse complement strand
GGCGCAGCAGCAGCAGCGTGCTCACCTCCGCCACCAGGATAGCGGCTGTCACTGCGTACCCGGCGCGCGTAAGCGGGTTCACCAACACACACACAAACACGCCAACGGTGACAATTGTTATGCTAGCCACCAGCACCGTGTAGACGAGCGCCGCCACCCGATTGTCAGCCTCATCAGCGAACTTCGGCGGCATCCACAAGCGATACTGATTTAACAAGTTGGTTAGCATATCTTGTAGCATATCCCGTAATACAACACCTAGTGTAACAAAGTCGGGGCCGTCAAGCTGAAAAAATGTATAAATGACGACAACGGTTGACAGAGACAAATCCGCGCCGAAATGGGCGCACATATGTTTTTATTTATCAGGCCAATTTGTGCTAACTTGAGATCATAGGAGCGTGAATGGCGCTCATGAGGATGCCCCACCCGTTATCAAGAAGGAGACATCATGTTGACCTGGCTTACCCGATTGTTCACCGGACGGCGCGCCTTGCAGCCGACGACACCCCATGTGCGTATGATCGCACAGCATAATCATACCCTATTCCCTAACTTTGGGGGGGATGCAGCCCAAGCCGACGCTTATACCCACTCGCCGTGGGTGTATTTGGCTGTGAGCCGCATTGCAGAAGCCGCCGCCCTCGTCCCGTTGCACGTCTACCGCCTGACGGGTGAGCAGCGCATTCCTGTCGAACGGCACCCGCTGGAAAACTTGCTCCAGCACCCGAACCCGTTCACCAGCCGCTTTGAGCTGCTAGAGCAGACCATCGGCATGTTGGAGTTAACGGGCAACGCCTACTGGTACCTGGCCGGGGAAAACGGCACGCCGACGCAAATTTGGCCGCTTCGCCCAGATCGGATGTCCATCGTGCCGGATGAGCACAACTACATTCGCGGCTACCTCTATACCGTGGACGGCGTGCAGGTGCCGCTCGAAGCCGTTGAGGTGCTTCACTTTAAGCGCTGGCACCCGCTCAATGACTACTACGGCCTATCTGCATTGCAGGCGGCGCAAATCGCCGTGCAAACCGACCGCGCTATGGCCAAGTGGAATCGTAACACCTTCGGCAAGGACAACGGCATCCCGGCAGGGTTGGTCACGCTGCCCGCTATGACCAACGACGCCGACTTCAAGCGCATCCAGGACGAGTGGCGCACCAGCTACGGCGGCACCCAGCGCAAAACGGCCTTCCTGCGGGCAGGTGAGGTCAGTTGGCAGAGCATCGCCACCACGCACACCGACATGGACTTTTTAGCAGGGCGCACCGCCAACCGCGACGAAATCCTGAACATCTTCGGTGTGCCTGTGGGCCTCGTCAGCGATAACGCCACCGAAGCCAACGCCAAAGTAGCCGAGCGCACCTTTATCGAACGCACGTTGTATCCCAAGCTGGTGCGGCTGGCGGACGCCATCACCCGTGACCTGCTGCCCTTCTGGGAGGCGGACGCGGTTGCCGCGTTCGAGGACATCCGCCCGACAGACCAGCAGGCCAAGCTCAACGAAATCGAGACGGCCTACCCCGTGCTGAGTGTGAACGAAATCCGGGCGCGCTACTATGACCTGCCGCCTATCGGGTGGGGTGAGGTGCCTGCCAACGTCCGGCGGGAGGTGGCCCCAATTGACAACTCAGACACCGATGTAGGGACGCAGCCTGCTGCGTCCGCCGAAACCAACGATAACCCGCCCGCTGCGTCCGCCGAGACAGACGACACCCCGCCCACCGATACCAAAGCCGCCGCGCTAGATGAACTCCGGGCATGGGAGAAATTCACGCTGCGGCGGCTGGGCCGCGACGACACGCGTCCATTTACCGTGCGCCACCTGCCCGAAGAAACGGCCTACGAGGTGAGTGCGGGTCTGTTGGCCGCAGGCGATGACGCCGACGCGGTGAAAAGCGTGTTCCGTGACGTGCGGGGGATGCTCACACAACGGGATGGGGATGGGGTAGAGGAGGGGAATTAACAATCCGACGTGTGTCTGTCTGCGTCGTAGGGCGCAATGAATACAATGTCGTAGGGGCTTGATGCATCAAGCCCCTACAAACCCTTTTATGCCCCATAGGAACACGCCGTTGCGCCCACCGCACCCCAATGTTACTCCCGCCCCTGAACCGCGTCCAACTCCCCGGCGTGATCTTCCGCCCACGCCAGCATACTCAACAGCACCGGACGTAAGCTGCACCCCAGTTCCGTCGGCCAATACTCCACACGCGGCGGCACTTCCGCATACACCTCCCGGTGAATAATGCCGTCCGCCTCCAGTTCGCGCAGGTGCTTCGTCAGCATCCGCCGGGACGCCGCCGGGATGAGGCGCTGCAACTCACTGATCCGCTTTTTGCCGTCAAACAGGTAATACAGAATCAGCGGCTTCCACTTGCCACCGATAATCTGCACCGTGCGTTCAATCGGGCAGGTGCCGATGGTCTTGGCTTCAGTCATGGCGATGGCCTCCATTAGTTACAAAGTTGTGCCTATGCGCGGAAAATGTGCGTATCGCGGCAGGGTGACAAACACCCAATAATGGCTCCCAGTATACACCAGCTTAAGGAGTCAAAATTATGAGCAAGACCGTACTCAGCTATGGCGGAACCGGCGTGCAGGGTGGGCCAATGGCCCGCGCCCTCGCCGCTGCCGGGTTCAACACGCGCACTATCACCCGCGACCCGTCC
>CAWUJQ010000603.1:0-2679 GCA_963922445.1 uncultured bacterium | reverse complement strand
AAGCAGATGTGATACGCTTTTGGCATCACTCTGTGATGAGTAGATGGACTGAGGCAGTGTCCAGAAAACAGTAACCTCAGTCCATCGCTTCCTATTCGGAAGCTTCAAGTCGCGGTGGCTAGTCCGCTAACGACGGCGTCCACACAAGCTAGGGAACCCGTGTGCTACCCTTCACATGAGATACAACCGATGTATGCCAACCGTCGGCACACCTTAAGACGCGTCTAGGCTGGATTGTAACACGTTCCGGGTGGGGTGCAACGATGACGACGAGCTTGCGTAATCGTGTACAATGTGACCCAGTGTAAACACGGAGCCAACCGAAGAACCTCATGTACGACCCCCAAGAGCGAGAATACACCCGTCACGAACTCAAACAGCGCTACAATCGGCGCTTTTTCATCGCGGCGCACATCATTGTGGTGATACTGCTACTCCCCGTTGTGTTATTTGTGCCGGGGCTGCGTTTGCTGCTGGTTGTAGCTGCATTAACGCTGCTGCCACACGCGCTGTATGTTGCCTACGGCGAGTATCAGCATTGGGTCGAGCACAAGCTAGACCGCAAACTGCATGGCGGTGCAAAGCCCAAGCGCTACCCAGAAGAACGCGTTGAGCCGTCACAGTTTCGCCTTACCGATGACGGTGAAATCGAGCCAGTAGCCGCCGCAAAACCAAAACGAAAGCTAGAATCACAGCCGCAGCCACGACCCCAGCCCCGTTCACGCCGCCGCTTGGAAGACGACGAAGAAGAACGCGAAACCCGCAGGCAAGACAAGCGCCGCCGACGCCGAAAAGACGATACGGACGAATTCGATGTTAAGTCGCTGTTGGAAAAGCTGAAAGATTTGGTGGATTAGGCTATTGGTGAGGGGCAGGTGGGCAACCGCTCACTTGGAGCAGTCACGCCACCTCGAATTGCATTACGGCAGGCGGTAGAACGCCTTCGCATTGTCGTAAAAAACCCGCTGCTTGTCAGCCTCGCTCAGGGACGCGGTGGCGTTGAAGGCCGTTTTGACCCACCCTTCGTAATCCGTGTGAGCGAGTTCTAGCACAGGGAAGTCACCGCCAAACATGACCCGCCCCGGCCCAAACGCTGCCAACACATGGTCAATGTACGGCTGCAAGTGTTCCGGTTTCCAGTTATCCAAATCCGCCTCTGTGACCATACCGGACAGCTTGACGGATGCGTTGTCAAAAGCAGCCATGCGCGTCATGTTCAGCTTCCACCGCTCAATTTCACCTGTGGAAATATCTGGCTTGCCCACATGATCTACCACAAACTGCACATCCGGTGCCCACTCCACCAGTTGCAGCGCGTCTGGCAGTTGATGTTGCAGCACACAAATGTCGAACGAGTAGCCATATTCCGGCAGCACGCGCACAGCATCCACAAAGCGCTGCTGCGTGGCAAACCCGTCCCCCTCTGATTGAATGAGGCGGCGGATGCCCTTCACATTGGGGTACTGCTTCAGCTTGTCCAGCGTCTCGCGGAAGTTTTCCTGTTCCAGTGGGGCATAAGCAACAATCGCTTGGATGCGCGGGTCGTTGAGGCGGTTAACCCACGCAACCTCGTCAATGGCTTGCTCCGGCGAGCAGTCCGCCTGTACAAATACCAGCCCATCCATTTGCCAGCCATCACCCGCAGCAGGCAGGTCGGCGGGCATATACGGCTTATTGATGGTGGGTAAGTCGTCTAGCCACTTATACCGCAGGTGGTGCGGGTCCCAAAAGTGAACGTGGCTGTCGATGATTTTCATCGGGTTGTCCTCAGTCTACGTGAAAAACTTCTTCGATATCTTTCCACCAGTTACCCGCTTGGCTGCCCGTTGAGTTACCCTCAACCGGCTCTTGCATCGGGTCGGTCAGTTCCCACCATTTGTGGGTGATTGGGTCGGCGGTGATGGTTTCCATATCGGCGTCAAAATCGTCGCCAACGTACTCGAAGTAGGCGAACAGCAGGCCGTTCCAGTGATAAATCGAGTAGTTGCGGATGTTGGCTTTATGGATGGTTGCCAGAACGTCCGGCCACACATCGGCATGGACGCGTTTGTATTCCTCGTAGTGTTCTGGCTTTAGTTTAATGACGCGGCCAATGCGCTTCATGGTGAGTTGTCCCCTGGGGTGCAATAAGGTTCTCTTGGGGTATATTGTACAGGGGTTCCGGCCTCGCTTACAGGTGAGGCCGGTATGCACAGGGCACGGGGGCTAACCCTTCGCTGTGGTAAGCCAGCACTGTCATTGGATTGTGCGCTTGGAGGCAGTGGCCGCACTACAATGCCAAGTCGAGGATGCGCTCAAGCTCCTCGTCGGTCAATTTAAGTGAATTTCCCTTCATACTGCTGCTGCGTCCCGACTTTTCGATAATGTTAGAGTAGTCTTCCCGCTTCACCCCATATGTTGACAGCGGTTGGATGTCCAGCAGTTGCGCGGTTTCCTGTACCCAGGCGACGCCATCGGCAGCCGTTGCATCCGCACGCCCGGTGAGGATTTGACCAAGTTCGTCGTAGCGGGGCAGTGCAAAGTGATCCGGTTCACGTGCTTTAAGTGCTTCCACGTTGACAGCCATCACATGCGGCAGCAGTGCCGCACACACCGCCCCGTGTGGTGCGTCGTACATCCCGCCAAGCGGCCCCGCAAACCCGTGAACCGCGCCGAGCTTAGCGTTGGTTAGCACCAGCC
>CAWUJQ010000602.1:0-2681 GCA_963922445.1 uncultured bacterium | reverse complement strand
GTTTTTGCCAGCAGACGCAGCCTGCTGCGTCCCCACAGGTCATGACGGGTGTGTAGGGGGGATGTTTTTGCTGCCGATCAACCGCTTGAGCAATAGAGTGGCTGCCCACCCGACCAGTACGCTTCTACAACACTCTGCTCAAATACCGCTACAACGTCTGTCCCATCCCACATCATCAGTGCCCATGTGCCAGGAGAACCCCTTTGGCAAAATATTAGCTTGCCATCTGAACTCCATGATGGGCCAAACTGACCATATATTTCAAGAAGCGTATTATTATTGCTATCACGCACAAAAACGAGTTGCTCACCAGACCAAAAGGTTGAGAAAGCCCAATTGCCACTGCTATGCCATCCGCCACCGCCGCTGTGGAGTTCTGGCGTCTGACTAATATTGATTAGGGTATTGCCATCCCACAAGAAAATTTGTTGGATGCTACCGTCCAGGGCAGTATAGATAATGATGTCATCGGATTGGTTCCAAACATAGTAAATTGGATATTTGAAGTTCAAACCCATGTCAGTGCCAACATCTGAAAACGCGCCGATATTAGGGTGCTTGTTACCCGTGACTGGTGTATCGGAAACCAGCAATTGATGCTGGTCACTTCTTGTCGATAAATACATGACACGCCCATCATTACTCCAAGTAGCATAGCGGTCATTGCCGTCAGGATTCTGGCTAAGATTTATCGTTGTATCGCCATTCCACAGATAAATCTCCGCAGGCGGATGTAACTCCGTGTGCCCAAATCGCACTCTGAACAGCAGGTCATTGTTGGGTCCCCAAGCAATGCTGTACTCCTCAGCAAATCCGATCATATCATCCGGAGTTATATTAAGTATCTCACGTTCTTCGTTGTCCCAGAGGTAAAGCAAATACTCGAAGTTAAATATGTCGTCTTTCCAAGTGTAATTATATCTCTGTACGGCAAGATACCGCCCGTCTTCACTCCACCCTAAGGGTACAGCATCCGCGTTAAAGAAAACGCTCAAGTCCATCAGAGTACTTCCATCCGCTACAACATTGGTGAGGAAAAGCCTGTTGGATTGAGAAAAGGCTATGTACCCATCTGGACTCAACCTAACCGCTCCTATACCGTTGTAACTTGAGTAAATGGGCAGGCTAAAACCACTATTAGGATCATACAAAACTAGTTGCGATTGATGTATATCGTGCAAGTATTGTTTATAAACCAACCAATCACCCTCGCCAGTCGCTCTACCAACAACCCCAACCACCCCCACTGCGACCCAAACAATCACCACCAGCAAAACGACATGCGCCACCACATACCGGAATCCGCGTGTGCTATACATTGTGTTACCTCGGTTCACCAATCACGCCGCCAGTTTACACCCGCATCCCCTCCCCTAACCTGACGCTACCCCACCGACCCGGCGGGCAGCACCAACACCAGCGCATAATACACCAGCGGCATCACCACAATCAGGCTGTTGAGCCGATCTAGCACGCCGCCGTGACCGGGCACAATGCTGCCCCAGTCCTTGATGTCGTTGCGCCGCTTCACCATCGAACTGATAATGTCCCCCCACGAGCTGCCCACGCCAATCAGCACGACCAGCAGCAGCAGCGTGGGCCAGTTGTAAAACGGAATGATGTAGCGGAACACGAGTACCGCAATCACCGCGCCGAGCAAATCGCCCAGGATGCCCTCATACGCCTTACGCGGATTAATGGCCGGGGCAATCACGGTGCGGCCTATCTGCTTACCCACCACATACGCGCCGATGTCTGCCAGGGCGCAGCCCACGATCATCACCAATAGCAGGCCGCGCCCGTCCGGCAGGTCAAGCACAAGGACGGCGTGGGCCAGCGACCAGATGATGTACATGTAGCCGTAGGCCATCACCCGCACATCCCCGGACAGGCGCTCAAGATCATTGGCGAGGATGGGCACAAGCGTCAGCAGGAAGAACACCAGCACGGGCATCGCAGCAAACAGCGGCGGCTTGAACAGCACCACCAGCAGCGTCACGGCGGCAGTGATGTGCAAGAACACCCGCTGCCCGGTGAACAGTTTCGTCGCCCGGCTGAACTCGAAGTTACTTAGCATCATACCAATGAGCACCATTGCTGCACCTACACGAATATCCGTGAACAGCGCCAATAAGTAAATCGGCGTCAGCACCAGCCACCCGATGTAACGTGCGCCGAGTTCGCCGCCCGCAATCCGCTTCAGGTTAAAGCGGCCCAATACCAATACCAGCAGTGCCCCCGCCCCAAACATAATGCCGACGGTGAGCAGCGTGCACTGTAAAATCTCAGCTTCGTTCACGGATGGCCTCCACACGGCTGTAAATGGTATACACGCCCATCGCAATCATCGCAATCAGTGCCCCGGTAAACAAACGCCATTCCCCGGTGACGGCCACCGACAGGCAGCCAATGACAATCACGACCATGCGGTCGGGCTTGGCCATGCCGCCGCCGTACTCGCGCACACCCGTGATGGCTTTGCTCAGCACACCGATATAGGGCACCAGCAGCGTCACGGCCAGCGCCCCCACACTGATAAAGCGCGGCAACTGCACTACCAAACACAGCGACCCGACGATCAGTATATCTGCGACACGGTCGCCTAACTCGTTTTTGACCTCGCCAATCGGCCCGGCCACGCCCAACCCCCGCGCCACCTGCCCGTCCAGCGCGTTGAAGGC
>CAWUJQ010000601.1:0-2686 GCA_963922445.1 uncultured bacterium | reverse complement strand
CGCCCCTCGTGTACCAGCCGCTCAAAGTCCGGCAGATGCTGGTCGTAATACGCATCCCGTAGCTGCTCATATTGATCCACGAACAGCACAATCGCGGGTTCCAGGCTGGCCCGCCGCGATGTTTGCCGCTCATCAAGTGTTTTGAGCAGCCGCCCGAACAGCCGCCGCACCCGCTCGCTCTCCGTACCGTGAACGACGCGCTCCGCGTGGGGCAGGTGCCCTAGCCCATTGAGCTGCCCGCCCGTGAAGTTCAAAAAGTACAGGTGCAGCTTATGGGGCGGGTGCAGCAGCGCCAAACTCAGTGCCAGCGTGTTGAGCAAAGTCGTCTTGCCGCTGCCAGGGCCGCCCATCACCAGCAGATGCCCGCTGCGGTCGCTGCCTTGCTCACCGTGCAAATGAACCCACAACGGATACTGTTCGCGGTTGATAACATCATCCACGATGCCGACAGGCGCACTACCCAGCTTGATTGCATGACCGCGTTCATCCGTGCCCGGTGTCCGCCACACCTGCCCATCCCAGCCGCCTTTGTCAAAGCGCACCAGCACATCTTCCAGCGTGATCTGATCGTCCAGCGGAGGCAGCAGCAAGGGCGGCATGTCCGGCAGGCCCACTCGTTCGGTGTACTCGCACACGCTATCGGTGACCGCTGCCGCGGTGGTGTAGGGGTCACCATCGGGCAGCCGTTCGCCGTTCGCTGATGGCATCACCGCTCGTGGCGCGTTCTCGTCTGCCAGCAGGTTAATGCTCTCGCCATCGGCTGCAATGAGTTCGAGCAGTGCGGGTTCGTCGGTGCCTTCTTCCCCCTGATAGTCACCGCCCGCGTACCCCGTTTGGAACTGCTTGTACACGCCACGTTCACCCACCATGAAGTAGCCGCGTCCAGCAAGGCCGGGGGGTAGGTAGGCTGCATCAGGCCGCCGGAGCATGGCGCGGCTGGCTTCAGCGTTTTGCACCCGCAAGCAAATGCGGAATTGCAGGTTCGCATTCATCTCGTCGGTAATCACGTCCATGGGGCTTTGCGTGCCCAATATGAGATGCAACCCCAGGCTGCGCCCCACCTGGGCCGTCCGCACGAGTTCATAGAGGAAGTCCGGCATTTCCTTCGCAAGTTGCGCGAACTCATCTACGATGATGAATAGGTGCGGCAGCGGCGTCACGCTACCGTCTGTGAGAGCAGCAGGCGTGGGCACATGATAGCGATAGTACTGCGTGATGTCGCGGGCATTCATCCCCTTGAGGAACTGCTGCCGCCACCGTATTTCCGCCTTGAGCGCTTCGAGGGCGCGCTCCACCAGTGAGCCGTCTAAGTTTGTGACGGTGCCCACGGTGTGGGGGAGTGCCGCGAACTCGTTGAACGTGCTGCCGCCTTTAAAGTCAATCAGCAGCAAGTTCACCAGGCGCGGGTCGTGCTCAATGGCGAGGGCACACACCAGCGTTTGCAGCAGTTCACTCTTGCCGCTGCCTGTGGTACCCGCCAGCACACCGTGCGGCCCGTGGTGATTCTCATCTAATAGCAGATAGGTATTGGTCGTCAGGCTCTCGCGGCCCACGGGCACCGGATGCGGCAGCACCCCACCTTCGATTTCACGGTTCCAGGCCCGCCGCAGGAGTATTGGCAGGTCGTCTGCCCGCCGCAGTCCATACAGATCAAGAAAGTTTACCCGTCGTGGAATTCGCCCGCTCGTACCCGCCTCTCGCACCGAAACCGACGCTAACCCCCGTGCGATGTGTTCGGCGTCCGTCGCGCTGAGCGTATCGACCTCGTCGCCGCGCATAACCGTTGACGTGCCTGCAAAGCTCACCCGGAATGCTCCGTTATTGTAGATTTCCGTCACCGCAGAACACTCACCGGGCACATCGTCATAACTCGCAGACAGGCACAACACCGATGTGCCGATCTCTGCACCCTCCCGCATCAGTGAGGTGTAGACCGATTCACTCTCCGCCAAATGTGGGTCATCAAACAGCACCAGCAGGTGCGGCAGCCGGGACATCGTGCGGTTCTCTCGGCGCATATCAATGATCTGGCTCAGGCCGCCCAGCAAAAACCGCGCCGCCACCGGGTCAAATGCCAGATTATCGCGCCCGTCGTCGTTGCGGACGTGCGGCAGCCACCCCAGCCAACCCCAGTCATCCGCACTGGAACGCGGTGCAATCACATAGATGCGCAGGTCAGTCGGTGCGTGCGTCAGCGCAATGTGACACACCATCGCCCGCAGCGCAGCAACCGCCAGGTCACGCCGCCCTGTGACGCCCGCCGCAAAGTGATCCGCTAGTGAGTACACGACAGGCGCATCCCGCAGCACCCGGTACGTATCCGCCAGCAGCAGCGCCCGCTCAATTTCTGGACTGTTCGAGTCCGGGTCAGGTGTGGTGACTTGCACCGGGGTCGGCACATCACCCACGCCCACGCGTACCAGCAAAAAATCCTCATCGGATGGCCGCCGCTCCCACAGACTGCTATCCCGCCGCAGTGCCAGTTCGAGTCCCGTCGCTGCGTGCGGGAACACCGTTTCTAATATGCCGCGCTGCGCGGAGTGGGCCGCCTGGAGCCGCGCCCGCTTTTTCTCCAACATGCGGACGTAGTCCCGCATTGTTTGCCGTGACCCCCGCTCATGATCCCGGATGCGCCAGCGACTGGCTGCGACCGTGCCGCCAACGGCGAAAATTGCCAGGATGAATA
>CAWUJQ010000600.1:0-2689 GCA_963922445.1 uncultured bacterium | reverse complement strand
GGTCGAGGCGCTGCTGGCGCTCTTCGCGGCGGCGCATGGCCAGCACCTGTTCAAGCTCTTCAATGGAGAGGTCTTCTACTCGGCGTCTGTCGCGCATGGCGGTCTCATCTTGCTCTCACGATATGGCCTCTATTCTACGGGCGACGGGGGAAAATGCGAGGCGTTCCCGGATAGCGCTCTGTTAGTTTATGTTAGAGCTGGGTCGGCCACATGACCTACATACAAAGCGGTTGACTCTCTCAGGGAGGCATCCGGCTTTCGGGGTACAATCTGCTGGCGTGGTTTGTGTCAGAACAATTTAAGGAGAGACGATGCTACAAGCAATCCGAGATAACATGACATGGCGCGCCGTGCCCATCGCTGGGCTGGCGGGCGGGACGGCGTTTTTAGTGCTGGTGCTGGTTCTCGCACCCGCGTGGTTGGGCGTGGATGACGCGGTCATTTTGTATTACTTCGCGTCGCTGGTCATGGGCACGGATGTGCTGGTGGCGCAGGCAAACTTGCCGGTGCTGCTGGTGGGCGTGCTGGTGCACTACGTGTTTTCGCTGCTGTTTGGCCTGTTGATTGCGATTGTCGTGCATCGGTGGGGGCTGCTGGTTGGGATTGTGGGCGGGGCGGTGCTGGGCGCGTCGCTATATGCCATCAACCTGTACACGATGACGCTGTTTGTGCCGTGGTTCTTCGCCATCAACAGCAGCCTGTTGTTCCTGGCGCATGTCATCTACGGGGCTGTGACGGGCGGCGTCTACGAATCGCTTGATCGCTTTGACGTGGGTACACAGCCGGAGGTGGCTCATGAGCGGGCGTAGTGGCAACAGTGCGGGGCGGCTGCTCATCGGGGTGGCGATGGCGGTTTTCGCCATCATTTCGTTTTTTGCGTCGCAGTCCTATAACCCGGTAACGGGTGAAAACCAGTTCGTTAGCCTGACGCCGCAGCAGGAAATCCGGCTGGGGTTGCAGTCTGCCCCGCAGATGGTGCAGGAGTTTGGCGGCGTGTATCAGAATCAGCCGGTGCAGGATGCGATTGACCGCATCGGTTTCGATTTGGTGAACAACAGCATCGCGGCGGACACGCCCTGGGAGTTTGAGTTCACGGTATTGGACGACAGCGAGACCATCAACGCGTTTGCACTACCGGGTGGGCCGATCTTTATTACCACGGGGCTGCTGTTTCGGTTAGAAGAGCAGGGCGAAGACGCGGTGGCCGGGGTGCTGGCCCATGAAATCGTCCATGTGTTGGGGCGGCACAGTTCGGAGCAAATCGCCAAGAGCGAACTGACCAACGGCTTGATTGGTGCGGTCGCTGTTGCCTCTGACAGCGCCTCTGCTGCGCAAACGGCGGCGGTGGTGGGTCAACTCATCAACATGAGCTATGGCCGTCAGGCCGAACTGCAATCCGACACGTTGGGCATTTGCCTGATGGTTGACGCGGGTTACGATCCGCAAGGCATGGTAGAAACGATGCAGGTATTGGCTACGGCCAGCGGTGGCAACCGCCCGCCGGAATTCGCCAGCACGCACCCCAACCCAGAAAACCGCATCCAGCAAATTGAACAAGCCATCCGCAATGCAGACGCGCAATGCCCCGATCAGGCCACGGTCAATTCCCGGCGGCGTTAGCTTGGCTATACTTTAACTGCAACTCAGGGGGAGCCAACTCCCCCGTCCCCACTGCGTGGCAACTGCGTTACACTACCCGCCGAGTTTGCTAACCGTGTTCAAAGGCATACAACTTATGATCCGTCGCTTGATGATCCTGACGGTGCTGCTGGTTGCGGCTGTCGCCGTCGCTGCGCAAGACACCACCTTCGCTGAGGTGGACCTGCTCACCGTCGAAGTGCTGAACGAATATCCACACGATACCAGCGCCTTTACGCAGGGCTTGCTGCTGCATGAGGGCCTGCTGTACGAATCGACCGGGCGCTATGGCGAGTCCTCGCTGCGGGCGGTGGACATCGAAACGGGTGAGGTGCTGCGCCGCTATGACCTGGCGGACGAGTTCTTTGGAGAGGGGCTGGCACTGGCCAATGATCGCCTTTATCAGTTAACGTGGCGCGAGGGCACAGCGTTGGTCTACGATTTAGAGACGGGCGTGGACGCCGACACGTTCGAGCCGATAGGCGGTTACCTGTACAACGACCGTGAGGGGTGGGGCCTGTGCTACGACGGCGAGTTCCTATATCACAGCGATGGCAGCAACAGCATCCTGCTGCGCGAGCCGGAAAGCTTTACGCCAGTCGATCAGATTGATGTGACGATGTACGGCGCGTTTGTTGACCAGTTAAACGAGTTGGAGTGCGTGGGCGACGACCTGTACGCCAATGTGTGGAACAGCGACGTCATCCTGCGCATTGACAAGGCCACGGGCGATGTAACCGGTGTGATTGACGCGTCATCGCTGCTCACGGCTGAGCAGCGCAGCACGCTGTCAGGCAGTGCCGTCCTCAACGGCATTGCCTACGACGAGGCCAACGATGTGTTCCTCGTCACGGGCAAGCTGTGGCCGTCGCTGTTTGAGGTGCGCTTCGTGCCAGTCGAAGGTTAGGCTTTGGCGGTTTGATCGTTGTTGGCGTCGTCTGCCTTGAAGCCATGCTGACCCAGCAGCGGCACAAACCGAACCCGCGTCATCCGCTCGATATTCCACGAGTCGCCATTGCGGGTGACGCGCTCTAGGTGCTGCTCTTCACGC
>CAWUJQ010000599.1:0-2695 GCA_963922445.1 uncultured bacterium | reverse complement strand
CCGACCCGCTGCCGGACACGCCCATTGTGCGCGACTTGCATCAGCGTTGGGGGGCGGGCCACGACCCAATTGCCACCCGCCGCGCCGAAGACCGGGCCGCTGCTGCCATTTTGGGTGCGGGGGTGGTGCATTTGCCCATCCCGGACTGTGTGTATCGAATCTTCTGCGGTGCGCCCCTCTACCCAAACGAGAAGGCACTGTGGCGCAACGTCCACCCGTCCGACCCGACCCTTGTTACCATCCGCAGGCCGTTGGCGTCTTACATCACGGCAGATGCAACCGTATACGCGCCGCTGGCGGTTGGCGGCCATGTGGATCACTTGATTGTGCGCGATTGGGCGTTGGATCAGCCATTTTCTGTTACTTTCTATGAGGATTATCCTTACAGTGAACAGCCCGGCGCGGTTGAGGCGGCCCTGACCGAGTTGCCCTCAGCGCGCGACCGACGCATTGCCACCGTTTTGTTGACAGAGGCCGACATTGCTGCCAAGATTGAGGCTGCCAAGGCTTACCGGTCGCAAATCAGCACGTTCTGGCAGGATGCCGCTGCGCTCCAACAGCGGGTTCGGGCTGCACTTATGCAGCATGGCCCGCCCCAAGAGCGGTTTTACCGGCTGGCCGCAAGCACCTAAGTTGTCCCTGGCGCGGGGGCACCCCATCAGGAAGAAGAGACCATCAGCATGGCGAACGCAGCACAGCAGGCACGCACAAAACTGGCGGAATTAATCGAAAACGCCCGCACTGGCAATATCATCCCGGTTCGCCTAACCGGGCAACTGGAAGAAATCGAAGCGCTGTTGCAGCAGGCGGAAAGTGGCGCAGACGGCGACGCACAGGCCACCGCCCCTCAGACAGATGCGGACGCGATTATACTGGACAATGCGGAGTTTATTTCCACGGCAGTACACGAACTGCGCACCCCCATGACCAGCATTCGCGGCTACAGTGACATGCTTAACAACATGACCGAATTAACGGACATGCAGCAAACCCTGATGGATACCATCCGCAGTAACACGCGCCGCATGGAAAGCCTGCTGCAAGATGTGAGCGACATCAGCAAAATTATCGGTGGCACGCTCAAAATTACGCAAAAAATGGATATGTTCAAGAACATCAGCATGATGATTCAGTCACAAACGGAGTCCATGGCTGATGAAATGGACAAAGTGCTGACGTTTGAGATTGACCAGGGGCTGCCGCTGCTCAACACAGACGGCGATTACCTCGCAAAAGCGGTTGCTAAGCTGGTCGAGAATGGTTTGCGTTACAGCGGCGAGGACGGCGCGGTGACAGTGCGGGCACGCGGTGAGGACAATACGCTGGTGGTTGAGGTGCAAGACAACGGCATTGGTATGAGTGAGGAAGAGCTTGCGAACCTGGGCACGCTGTACTGGCGCGGGGATAACGACCTTATCCGTGAGTTTAAGGGCAGCGGGCTGGGCATCCCGATTGTGTATGGCATTGTCAAGCTGCTAGACGGGACGATTAGTGTAGACAGCACGCCCGGCGAAGGCACCACGTTCACGATTCGGCTGCCGGGGATGAGCTAACCCATGCTTGCCTCCACAGACACCCACCGCGCCCTTGACCTATTACGTGAAGAACATGCCGCTGTGCGGGCGCTCATTGACGAACTGAGCGACGACGAAATGACCCGCCGCGACACCATTCGCCACGGCCTGTACCCCGACCAGGACTACAGCTTCCAAGACTTGCTTGCTCACCTGACCGCCTACGAAGTTCACGCGTTAGACGCGCTGGCCGCGTGGCGCAAAGATGAAAAGCACCCGATTAGTGAGGAAATCAAGACGGGGCGGGGTGGACTGCGCATTCACTATGCCAGCACTGCGGACTACGCCCACCTGTCGCTACAACAGATGATCGACACTTGCCTGCAAACGCAACGCGACCTCGAAACCGCCATTGAGCAGATTGACGATACCGAGTGGCGCGATGTAGCCCCCTACATGACGACTGAGCCAACCGACCTGGGCGGGATGCTTGAAGCAATCATTGTGGCCCCACCCCGACCCCTGTACCGCCACCTACCTGTTCACATCCCTGACACACCGGCATACATCCGGCGTTTGCGCAGATCGCAAAACTAGCGCACAATTCATGCGTCATCCACTCACCAAAGGGGACACCGCATGAGCAACAACGCTAGTGAATCGCCCTCAACGGGCAACCGGGTCGGCGCAATTATCTTAGGGCTGCTATTTTTGCTGCTTGCCCTGGGCCTGTTTGTTCTCGTCCAACTCACACCGATGATCGGCACGATGAGCAGCAGCTTCCAACTGAGCCGCTTCGGGTCACCCCGGTCTGTGTTTGTGGGCTTGGAGAACTACACCCGCCTATTCGAAGATGAGCGCTATTGGGGCGCAAGCGGCTTTACCGTCGTTATGGTCATTGTACGCGTGCTGCTGATCGCCACAGTTCCGTTGATCGGCCTACTGGCAGGCGCGGGCAACCGGGGGGTGCGGGCAGCGACGCAAGTGCTTTTAAGCCTGATTGCGATTATCGTCACGCCCGTGTCGTTGGCGGTCATCTGGCGTGTGATGTTCGATCCGCAGTTTGGGCTGTTCACTGGCCTGGATGAGCCACTGCTCCTCACACCGGGCGGCGCACGGATTGGCGTTATCGGGCTGGATGCACTGGTCACCGTGGGCGTGGCGCTGGCGGCAGGCGGCAC
>CAWUJQ010000598.1:0-2698 GCA_963922445.1 uncultured bacterium | reverse complement strand
GCAGCAGCATCATGGCCCCACCCACCGGCAGCGGTTGACGGTGTAGCCTGTTGGCAGGGGCACAACATTACGCAGCGGCAAATCCGCCCGGACGAGGAACGCCGCCCCCGACAGCCGCCCTGTGGCGCAGTCCACGCTGTAGTACACATCCATCTGCTCGCTCTGATAGGCTTCAACAACGTGGGCTTGGGCTTCGTCAAAATAATTGCGATAGGTGACAGGCGGCGGCCCAAACGTCAACCAGAACAGGGCGGGGGTCAACTGCGTGTTCACACGGATGGCACCAACCCGCCCGCTAAAGTCATACAGCAGGTAGGACGGCTCTGCTTGCGCCAGGGCGGGCACCTGCGCGCTCCACGTCCATTGGGCCACCATCATCTCACCCGCGTAGTCCGGCTGTACAATCGAGTCCACCATCGGGTGTGCCTCTAACAGGGCCAGCGCCTCCGCCGCGGAGGTCACCCCTGGCTGAATGCCCATCACACACGGCGGGTCACAGGATAGGTCGGGCAGCAGGTCTTCCAGGCCGTCGTCGTTGGTATACGGCATCAGATGAAAAGCGCCTACTGCCGCCAAGATCACTGCCGCCAGCACTCCCCCAATCCGAAATGCGGCCACCACAAACAACATTATTCCGCCTCCCGGCAGCGGTTTTGCACGTAGCCCGTCACGGTGGTGCTGTAAGGCCGCGTGATCTGCTCCCCGCTCACCATAAACTCAGCGCCGGATGGCTGCTGCGTTATGCAGTCGAAGATGTAATAAACGTCTGTGTGAAGCGCCGGGTACGCCTCAATGATGTGGGCGAACTGGCCGCTGTCGGCAAACACACGGTAGATCGTTGCGGGGCGGTCTAGCCCCACGCGGAAGGTTGCCGGGTTGAGGGTCGTTTTGATGTGGATAGCGGTCACCTTGCCGTCGAGACCGTATATCAAAAAGGACAGGGGCGCGTCGGCCAGCACCGTCATTTGATGATGCCACGCCCACGACACGCGTACCTTATCCCCAACCACCTGCGCCCGATGCACGTCCGCCACCAGCGAGTGTGCGTGCAGGATGGCCATTGCGTCTTCGGCAGGCGTCACACCGGGCTGAATGCCCATCACACACGCGGGTTCACAGTTTGTATCCGGCAGGATGGCCGTCACCCCATTGGGATAGTGGTACGGCTCCAAGTTCAGCGCGCCAACCAGCAGCAGCGTCAGGATGGCCGTTGAAGCCGTGAGTTGCACAATCCAGCGCCAGTACACGGCTACAACCCCCGGCACAAGTGCATCCGACGATGTGAGGCGCTGGCCAGCACGGTATTGCGCTGTGATGCTGAAATTTTTTGCAGGTCAATCACAGCGACGCCTGTTGCAGCGGCCAGTTCGCGGCGGGTATCGGCCACGGCGCACTGCATCGCGTAGTTCAGGCTGAGTCCTGTGCCTGTGTAGCCGTCCTCCATGCGGAAGGGGTAGGTCGTGGTGAGCGGGGCGGTGTCATAGCTGTGGGCGTCTGCATGGCCTACGCGCAGCCGGAAGGCAGCCAGGGGCAGCCGCGTTTGATAGAAGACCGCGCTAATAACATAGGCATCGTAGTTTATCATGGCGTAGCCGGGGCGGTCGCTGAGGTAGCGGTGGGCGTCGTCATGCCAGCGCCACGTGATAATCGTGTCGTCGCTGACGGTTTGGTTGACTTCAATCGAGTGAATGAGCGGGTTCGCGCCTAAAATCACATACGCGTCCTGGACGGTGGTCACACCGGGCTGCAAGCCTAGCACACACGGCGGGTCACAGGTCATATCTGGCAGCAGGGCGTTCGCCACCCCATACGAAGCGGCCCGCGCGTGCAACACCGTCACACACACGGCGACCAGCACAATCATGGCAGCCCACACGCGCAACGAGGCACACAAGAAGAACATAGCAGTAAGCCCCTTTACAATCGCCATCCGTTTGATTGTAGCACACCCCGGCCCCTGTGAGATACGATGGTGCCAGCGACCATCAATCTAGCTGCAAGGAGCCAGCCCGATGCGCAACCGCCTTCTCGTCAGTATTTGCCTCACCGTTTTGCTGCTAACCGCCGCCGTTACCGCCGCCCAATCTAACCCGCCCGTGGTGGGCGTGCGTGGCAGCCAGTTGATCGACTTCAGCACGGGTGCTGTGCTGGACGACTACAATAACTACATCGCCAGTGAAGACGATATTGCCTTCTTCAATCACGTTGTCACCAGCCCGGATAGCCGCTATGTCGCCTATGCCCTGTCCGCCTTTGGCTTGGAGGGCCAAACCAACGCGCTCAATGTGGTTGATCGCACCAACGGCAGCATCGCCCGCCTGTCCGACGACGCTGACCTCGTGTATCCGCCCACTTTTAGCCCAGACGCGCAGTTTGTCTACTACGCCGTCCCCACTGAAGGCGACCTGACCGAAACGCGCAGCGAATTCCCGCAACAGCCGATGCAGATTTTCCGGCACACGCTGCCCGCTGGCCCGCCAGAGGCGTTCGCCACGTTCACCTATGGGGTGGGCTGCGGCGGTGGCAGCCCAGACCCGGGTGACGGCTATTTCACGTCAGAAACGGGCCTCAACGGGAACGGGATGCTGCTGCGCGCCCTCACCGCAGACAGCCTGCTGCACAGCGTGAACTGTAATGGTACGGGCTTGGCCCTGGCCACGCCTGCCGCCGACAGCATGATTGTGGAGGGGCGGCGCGG
>CAWUJQ010000597.1:0-2698 GCA_963922445.1 uncultured bacterium | reverse complement strand
TGCCCCACACCGTGCAGGTAGCGCGGGCCGTAGCCGGTTGCAGTGGCCCGGCGCGTCAGGTGGCGCACCCGCCGCCGGATTTCTTCGAGCTTGTCGTCCACATCGGATATGTTCGGCGCGTAGGCCAAAAACGCGAAGTAATCTCCCGCATTCGTCCCTAATATTTGCGCTGCGATCAAGTCTGTGAGGACGTTGCTGTCAAAACCGTGGGCTGCGCACAGCTCGGTTAGCGGAGCCAGCGCCGCCTCGTTGATGTACAGTTCGACGCCATCCGCCTGCATGAACGGCTCACGAATAGGGAAGTGGCCCTCGGCCTGATACACGCCCAGCAGGTCATTGGTTTTTTGCTTGACTTCCGCGATGTTCGGCTCATCGAACGGGTTAATCTTCAGCAGGTGCCCCGCGACGGACGTGGCGTATTCCCAGCGCAAAAATTCGCCAGCCAGCGCGTACTTATCCGGCAGCGTCAAGGTCACGCGGGGGTGACCCGCCTCACGCAGCATCCGGATGCCTTCGTCCATTTCGTCGTTGCTAGGGTCGCCTTCCAGCTTAATGTAGACGAAGGTGCGGTCGCTGCCGTAGTCGTGCGGCTTGCCTATCGTGGCCCCGGCAATCGGCACAATCCCCCGGTTTTCCTTGCCCGTGCTTTCGGCGACCAGTTGTTCCACCCACTCACCAAAACTGCGGATGCCCTCGCTGGCAAAGATCATCAGCTTGTCGCGCTTTTCCTGGGCCATCTTGCCAATCACAATGCCCAGCCACATCCCAGGATGCAACTGCACCGGAATCAAGTCACCAACAGCTTCAAACATGTCGTCTGCGCTGGCCCACAGCCGCTCAAGCTCCAGGCCCATTAACGCCGCTGGAACCATCCCGGTGTAGGTCAGGGCGCTGTAGCGGGTGCCAACGTCACTCGGATTGATAAACACATCGCGGAAGCCGCGTTCCTGGGCAAGCTGTTGTAGCGTGGTGTTTTCATCGGTGATGGCGATAAACTGCTCACCCTTTTCGCCCGTTAACTGCCAAAAGTAATGGAACAGCGCCAACGTCTCGATGGTGTTGCCACTCTTGCTGGAAACCAGAAACAGCGTTTTGTCGGGTTCAATCGCATCGCGCACGATTTCAATTTGTGCCGGGTCGGTGCTGTCCAGCACCATCAGTTCGGGGTACCCTGGCTGCGGCCCAAACGCCCTGGCAAACACCTCCGGGGCCAGCGTGCCGCTGCCCATACCTAGCATCACCACATGCTTGAACGGCCCATCTTTAATGCCGGCCTGCAACTGCTGGAGCGCGTCGCGATTGATGGTGGTTTGCACATCCAGCCAGCCCAGGCGATTGCTAATCTCGGCCATCACCGTTGGGTGATCCTTCCACACGGTTGCATCGCGTGACCAAATGCGCCCGTTAACAAAGTCCTTTTCGACCTGGTCAAGCGCCCGTTCGACCTTTTCCCGGTAGATGCCGAGCGCGATCTTCTGCCTGCCGATGATGCCCGTTTTGATGACGGCACGCTTGGCGTGTACCTGGTCAATCATCATCTCAAAGCTGTCGATGAACGCCTCTACCCCGTCTTCTTGTAGCTGGTGTGTGATCTGCTCAAAGTCGATGCCGCACTCAGCCAGCATATCCATTACGTCGCGTGCATCGCTAACCCGTTCCGTGAGCGTGACTTCTGCCGTGCCATGATCGCTGAAGGCTTCCAGGGTGGCGGGGGGCAGGGTATTCACCGTGTACTTGCCGATGAGGTTGTCCACGTAGTACGTGTCGGGATAGGCGGGGTTTTTGGTGCTGGTCGAAGCCCACAACGGACGCTGCACCGTGGCCCCGGCGTCACGCAGGGCAGCAAAGCGCTTGCCCTCAAAAATCCGCTGGAAGCTTTGGTAGGCGAGCTTGGCGTTGGCAATGCCCGCCTTGCCCAGCACCTTACGGTTATTCGCCACACGATCCAGGTCACGGCCCTGGGCTGCCCGGATGTTGTTTTCCAGCATTTTGTCGATGCGCACATCAATGCGGCTGATGAAGAAACTGGCCACCGAGGTCACATTGGTGATGTCGCCCCCGGCTTCCAGGCGTCGTTCTAACCCACGGATGTACGCCTCGGCCACGGATTCATAGTTGCGCACATTGAACAGCAGCGTCACGTTAACATTCACGCCCTGAGCGATTGCCTCTTCGATGGCAGGGATGCTGGCCCGCGTGCCGGGAATCTTAATCATCACATTGGGGCGGTCTACCTGTTGGAACAGGCGAACGGCTTCCTGAGCGGTTTCTTCGGTGCTGTTGGCCAACAAGGGTGACACTTCCAGGCTCACGTAGCCGTCCACGCCGCCCGTGCGCACGTAAACCGGCTTCAGGATGTCCGCCGCGTCGCGAATGTCTCGGGTAGACAGGCGCTCGTAAAGCTGGTGGGCGTCCTCGTCTACGTGGTCACGGATGAGGTCATCATAATCGTCGGACTCACCGATGGCCTTCTGAAATATGGACGGGTTCGACGTCAGGCCTAGCACGCCGTGATGGTCGATCAACCGTTGCAGTTCGCCACTGTTAATTAAGTGGCGTGAGATATTGTCAGTCCAGATGCTTTGCCCCAGCCGCTGGACGGCTATTGGTGGGATTGGCATGGTGTGGCTCCTTGCGGAATAGCGGTTAGAAAGAAATTTATTTTGGGTCTCCCCCTATGATAGTACGCAAAGGCCGC
>CAWUJQ010000596.1:0-2703 GCA_963922445.1 uncultured bacterium | reverse complement strand
GGCGCAGTCGCGGAACTGCCATCAGGGTTGCAGCCCACGCCCAACGAAGTCATCAGCGACGACGAGCAAAGCAGCCGCGTCACCGACCCCACCCGGCAGGCCCGCGTGGCAGAAAACATCAGCAACCCGGACTGTCCCGTGCCGGATGGCTGGACGACCTACACCGTTGTGGCCGGAGACAGCCTGTATCGCATCTCGCAGACGGTTGATAGCACGGTTGAGACCCTGCAAGACGGCAACTGCCTCGTGGATGCGCGCTACATCGAAGTGGGGCAGGTGATTGTTGTGCCGGGTGAGGGCGCGCCGGTATTTATCAGCAGCGATGACGAAGACGACACCGATACCAGCGCCAGCGTTGCCTCTACGAGTGGCGCGCTGCCTGTGCCCAATGCCAACAGCAGCGACCGCATCCTGGCTGCGCCAGAAACCGTAACCCTCTACCTCGTCATGCAGCAGCCAGAAGATGTCACCGGGTCGATTCCCGTGGGCTGTGGCAGCCGCCTTGCGCCCGCCCAACAAACCGTCTTCGGGGCAGATTCGCCAGCGAACCGGGTCAAAGTGGCCCTTGAAGCCCTGTTCGCGCTGGACACCCCGCCCGACGGCTTTGATAGCCCGGTCAGCGAGAAAGCCATCACGGTAGACAGCGTGCGCATCAACACAGGCGTGGCAACGGTCGCACTCAGCGGGGAGATTATCATTGCGGGTGCGTGTGAAATCCCGTTGGTGCGCGAACAGATCAAACAGACGGTGCTGGCCGATAGCGCGGTCAATGAGGCGCTCGTCACCATCAACGGGGAGTCTATTGACGAGGCGTTCAGCCAGCGTTAAAACCGCATTCAAACGCAGATTTAAACCAGACACAATATTGCGAGCGCCATTTCGCATTAAAATGGGGGCATCGCTGACCAAGCGGAATAAATGAGGTTTACTATGTCGATTATTGTGCTGGTTGGGCTGCTGTTTGCCGGGTTCTTTAGTGTGGTGGTGATCTTCGGCATTGGGGCGGCCATTTACGAAATCTACTTCGTCAAGCAAGACCCACTCACCGACCGCGACTACACCCGCAGCAAAGACTGGACGCAGTCCCAGGAGTAGCCCCACACTTGCGCCCATCGGGTAACGTCGGTAACCTTTCTGGCGAAACGTTCACTGTGCGTGATGGGCCTATGACCCGACGAACCCTACTGCTACTCACTGCAATTTTGCTGGCTGCCTGTGGTGCGTCTGCCCCGGCAGGCGAACAATTACCCGACGCTACGCTGACGTTGGTGCCATCAACAACGCCCGCCAGCGGCGACAGCGCCACCCCCTACGACCGCATCCCGTCCGGCTTTACCCCGGAGGGCTTCCCGATGTTGGGCCGTGAGGATGCGCCCGTTAGCATGGTGGAATACGGCAGCTACGACAGCGTCGCCAGTGGCCTATCTCACACGGAAATCTTCCAGCCGCTGCTGCCCCGGATTGAGTCCGGGGATGTGCGCTATACGTTTATCCCCCTGAGCGGCACGGGCACGCTGCCCAACGGCACAGGCGCGGCGCGGGCTGCCCTGTGTGCAGGCGAACAGGACACCTTCTGGGAGTATCACACGCGGCTGTATAGCCTTCAGGTGCGTGATGAAGACGTGTTTGACGGCGGCAGCTTGATCGACATTGTGAACGAGCTAGGGCTGGACGCCGAAGCCTGGAATGCCTGTGCCCTGGGCGAAAACACCAACGCCACCCTACGCGCCGCATCTGAGGCGGCCCTGGACTTAGAAAGCTACGCCGGGACGCCTACGATTTTGTTGAACGACGGCTTCGCCCTCAACGACTTTTTTGCGATCAATATCATCATTGACCAAATTCTCGAATCGCCAGAGGGATTAGAACCCGTCGAACTGCCCACGCTTGACCCCAATGCGCCCACGGCCACGCCAGAGCCGCGCCTGGATTCGACTTTACAAACGGCGGTTCCCGCGCCAATAGACATCACCCTGCCCGAAGGCTGGGTCGTCGCGCTCAGTGACACGCTGCTGCTGCCCGATATTGACGGCGTAATTCGAACGATACCGTTCACGCTGTACTCCGGGCCAGTTGAAGGCGGTATTGGCTCGATTGTGTTGTTGTGGGGCTTCCCTAACGTCACGACAGGCGATTTGTTTGCGGCCCAAAGCGGATTGGCCACCCCGGTGCCCAACTTGCGCATTGACGGGTCACGGCTGCTGCGGCTGGCTGTGGTGGAACAGAACTGCAACGTAGGCACCGACTTAGAGCGCCAGTACACCGTTGGCGGGCTGACGGCGGTGGGCACGGAGTGGTCGGCAGTGGATTGCCCCGAACTGCCCGATACACGCGGTTGGTTTGCGGGTGTGCGCCAGTTCGACCTGAACTTCATCTTTTATGCCTATGTTGAACCCATCAACCCCACAGGCGTCACAGAGTCCGAATTGGTGGCGCGGCAGCAGCTACAGGCCATCCTCGATACGGTTACATTCCGCGAAATCGACGGCACCCCCACGGCTCCACTGTTCTTGACCCCGGACGCGACGGTTTCACCGTAGAATGGGGCGATTGTTTGCAACATCTGGATAGCGTTATGCAAAGACGGCTTTTGGCAGGCGGGCTGTTGTTCGCCCTGGTGGGGTTGATCCCGCTTTTGGTCGTGGGGCCAGGTCCGGCCACAGCCCAGCAACCGCCCACAGCGACCCCGTTTGTGCCCCCCAC
>CAWUJQ010000595.1:0-2715 GCA_963922445.1 uncultured bacterium | reverse complement strand
CTGCCGTCTGTGGCTAGCACAGCACCGAATAACGCATATAAGGCCAACAGCACTGCTGGAATCATGATCGCAACCGTGAGGGGTTGCCGGAGAATGCGAACAGGATCGGTTTGTGATTGCGGTGATACCATGCATACACCTGACTGACGGTTATTGACGCGGAATACTAATTGAAATCTGCCAGCAGGTGAATGCCTTTTGCGAAATTTTTATTACGCACCTATCTGCTACTTGAACGAAAAACCAGTACGACCAGACACAATAGAAAAGCGGTTCCCGCTGTACCTACTCGAATCGCATTGGCTTGATTCCAAGCAGTGCGCGTGGCTTCCCAATCGGCGGGCAAGTTTTGCGGGTTCCAAGATTCAGTGTAGGCGTTCAGCGGCAAATTAACATTCGCAGTAAAAACAATTATCCCAAAAATGTAGATCAGTGCCGCAACAACAATCAGCCAAAATGCAGGATTGCGAAAGTGCTGCCAATTAGCTACCGTTGCCAGCAGCGCAACCGCGCCACCCCCGAAGAAAAATATGAAGAACATGAAATGGCGAACATTTTCGTTAAACAACGACTGCACAGTTGCATACGTCGACCCGTCCACCTCCAACATGGCTAGGTTTACGTTGAACGTGTAAGTGTAGAAGAAACCCGCCATAATCCCAGTGACAAGTGCGGCCAAGGCCACTGTGCCATTTTCCACGTAAGTGCGCATGTGTTATTCAAGCTCCAGTTTCGTGTTAATGATCGACTCATTTGCCATTACGCGACCAGTACTGCTGGAGTTGCAAATTCGTCTATGTGTCAAACAGTGCGCGCACACCATTGCGCTGCACCTTGCCGGATGCGGTTTGCGGCAGAGCGTCCACAAATAGTATGCGGCGCGGCTGCTTGTACCCTGCCAGATGCTCCCGGCTGTAGGCGATGAGTTCATCCGTTGTAAGTATAGCCCCATCGACCAAAACAACCGCTGCTGCCACCTGCTGACCCCACTCCGGGTGATCCACGCCGACTACCGCCACCTCACTCACTGCCGGATGCGCCCGCAGTATCGTCTCCACCTCTGCCGGATAGACGTTCTCGCCACCACTCACGATCAAATCACTGCGGCGCTGCACTAGCCACAGATCACCGTCCTCATCCAAATAGCCAATATCCCCCGTGTACAGTTCACCGTCGCGGATTGCTTTTGCCGTTGCGTCTGGGTTATTGTGATAGCCCTTCATCACCGTTGGCCCACTGACCACAACCTCACCGTACTCACCCGCAGGCACCGACTGCCCATTCTCGCCAGCAATCCGCACAGAGGTAAACAACAGCGGCTTGCCCACGCTGCCCGGTTTCTTGCGGGCAGCGTGGGGGCGCATCGTCGCCACCTGCGATGACGCTTCCGTGAGGCCATATGTCGGCGCGATAGGGAGGTTCATCTCAAACGCACGTTGCAGTAGTTCCGGTGAGGCCGCCGCCCCACCTAGCAAAATCAGCCGGAGCGAGTCCGGCCAGCGCACCCCGGCCTCTAACATGCGATAAAGCATTGTCGGCACCAACGAGATCATTGTGATGCCGTGATGGTCGAAGCTGTACTGAATCTTGTCGATGTCGAAGCGATCGTGTAGCACCGTCGTGATGCCGTAGAGCGTACTGCGGAAGATCACCGCCAGCCCACCCACATGATAGAGCGGTAGCACACTCAGCCAGCGGTCATTCGGGTTGAGTCCGAGCCGGTAAGCGGATGCCATCGCACTGTAGAAGTGATTGCCGAACGTGATTTCCGCGCCCTTTGGTTGTCCCGACGTACCAGATGTGAAGACAATAGCTTGCGTGGTGTTGAGGTCAATTTGAGCAAGTGGGGTGCTTCGCGCCTCTAATACATCCAAACCTTGTGATGGAAATCTCGTTAGGGGCCGTACATCACCATGACTAATATCCGGCGCGCTGGTGTAGATCGGGCGGTCTAATTCTATTTGGAGGGCTAATTCTTGAGTTTCAACTGAGCAAATCAGTATATCGGCATCTGTAATCTTGAGCTGCCAACTTAATTCCTCAGGCGTCAAGCGCGTATTGAGCGGTACTAGTGTAGCGCCTGCACCTGCAGCAGCGTGAACGATTGGGGCATAGAAACCTCTTGCGCCTCGATTAGGCATCAAAACAGCGATAACACCTTGGTGGCCTTTTTCCCGTTTCGCGGGCACCAAATGCGATATGAGTGCCTCGCGTAGGATACGAACTACCCCGAGTGTGGTCTTGTAGGTATATGCTCTGCCGAGATTAGGCAGAAATGCAATCTGATTCGGTGTAGCTGCTGCCCGTGCTGATAACCAGTCCTGCATCGCTACTCTCCCACAACAAAACGGGGCGGGCCATGCGACCCACCCCACCAATCAAACCTATGGACGCCAGGGATACTTGCGGAAGTTCGGCTCCCGCTTCTCCACGAACGCGTTCTTGCCCTCGGTGCCCTCTTCCGTCATGTAGAACAGCATCGTCGCGTCGCCGGCCAGCACCTGCAACCCCGTCTGACCATCCAAATCCGCGTTGAAGCCCGCCTTCAGGAAGCGAATCGCAATCGGGGACTTCGCCAGGATTTCGCTGGCCCACTGCACGCCCTCTTCTTCGAGATTCTCCAGCGGCACCACCGTGTTGACAAGGCCCATCTCCAGCGCATCAGCGGCGGTGTACTGGCGACACAGATACCAGAATTCACGCGCCTTCTTCTGC
>CAWUJQ010000594.1:0-2719 GCA_963922445.1 uncultured bacterium | reverse complement strand
CGGTCTTAGCCGCACACGATGGCCACTCATCTGATCGGGGCGACCCACTGCACATACGCTTAGCCGCCCCATACAAATTGACCTCAAGCGATCAACACCGCTCGAACCGCTCTACTTCTCAATCGGCACGTTAACGCTGTTGCCCCACTCCGTCCAGCTACCGTCATAGTTGCGCACGTTGTCGTAGCCCAACAGATACTTCAACACAAACCAGCTATGGCTGCTGCGCTCACCGATGCGGCAGTAGGTAATCACCTCGCCGTCGTCTTTCACGTCGTTCTCTTCCACGTAGATGGCCTTTAGCTCATCTGCACTCTTGAACGTGCCATCTTCGTTGGCGGCCTTGCTCCACGGGATGTTCTTGGCACCGGGGATGTGACCACCGCGCAGCGCGCCTTCTTGCGGGTAGTTGGCCATGTGCAGCAGCTCACCCTTGAACTCTGCCGGGCTGCGCACATCAACGAGTGGGCGGTTGGCCTCAATGTGCTTGAGTACATCCTCACGGAAGGCGCGCACCTTGCTGTCGTCGCGCTCCTGGGCCTTGTACTCGGTTGCGTCGTAACTCGGCACATCCCGCGTCAGTTCACGCGCTTCCTGTTCCCACTTCAGGCGGCCACCGTCCATCAGCTTGACGTTGGTGTGGCCAAACAGTTGGAAGACCCACAGGGCATAAGCCGCCCACCAGTTGGACTTATCGCCATAGAAGACGACGGTTGTTTCTGGGGTGATGCCGTTGCGAGACATCAGCGCCTCAAACGCGGCTTTGTCGATGTAGTCACGCTTGAGCGGGTCGTTCAGGTCACGCGTCCAGTCGATTTGTACCGCACCGGGGATGTGACCCGAGGGGTAGAGCAGTTCGTCCTCGTTGGACTCCGCAATGCGGACGTTGGAGTCGTTCAGATGGTCAGCCACCCAATCGGTGCTAACGAGAATATCTGGGTTGGCGTAACCGCGTTCTGAAATATCAGCCATGATTTGGTGTTTCTCTCCTGTGTTGATGGGTTAATGTAACAAAAAGCATTCTACTGCTGGTGATTATAATTATC
Organism: uncultured bacterium; assembly: GCA_963922445.1. Lineage (GTDB taxonomy): Bacteria > Chloroflexota > Anaerolineae > Aggregatilineales > Phototrophicaceae > DAOTTY01. The sequence continues at coordinate 1,673 of CAWUJQ010000594.1, read as the reverse complement.
CGGTGGGGCGGTTCTAGCGCAAGAACCGTTGATAACCACAGGCATTACAAGATAGGCATACCTATACTAAGTTTTTGTTATGTTATTGTTGACAGTAAGCTGGTTTGGGAACTCTGGTGCGATGTTTAACGTCCCGCGCACCCGGTCCAGCGAGACCAATCCATCGTCCATGCGCAGCACCAAATAGGCCCCGCGTGGCACCAGCACATCTATTGTCGCACTGGCCACCGTACCAAACCCCATCCGGCGCAGGGCCACGATGTACACCCCGTTCGCGTCGTAGTCTGTGGCGACGCGCCACCCGATGGGCGGGCGCGTTTCGAGGGTCGCTTCCACCTGCCGCTTATCCCAACGGACGATGCGCAGAGCGGCATTTTCCGTGTGGAGGTAGACGGTGGTGGAGTGTTCAGCAGGCAGCACATGCGTGTGCTTTTTACGGGTCAGGTCGCCAATGCGTGACGCCGTCTGCGCAATTTGAATCATGCGGTTAAGATGTTGCATTGGGTTAAGTCCTATTGACGGCGTATGACGGGTTGTTGCAAACTGTTGGGCTGTTCATCAATTCAGAATTAAGCTAGACGGGAGTATAGCACACGATGCAATACGATATGGAAAACACCCCGCGCACCCCCATGCAGTATGTGCGGTTATTTTTTACTGGCGTCGCTATGGGGTCAGCAGACATCGTCCCAGGGGTGAGCGGTGGCACGATGGCCTTCATCCTGGGCGTGTACGAAGACCTCATCGGCGCGATCAAGTCGTTCAACATTGAGCTGATTCGCACCATCCTCAAAGGGGACATCAAAGGCGCTGTGGCGTTAGTCCCGTGGCGCTTTTTGCTGGCACTGGGCGGGGGCATCATCGCCGCCATCTTGACGCTGGTCACCGCGCTGGAATTCGCGCTAGAGCGTTACCCGGTGTATCTGTTTGCCTTCTTCACCGGCCTTATCGTTGCGTCGGTGATTGCGGTGGCCACGCACGTCAAGTGGAACGCGGCAGCGGGCACAGCCATGGTGATTGCGGCAGTGGGCGCGTTCATGATTGTTGGGCTGCGTCCGCAGGTCATCCCGCACAACCCGTTGATTCTGTTTGCGAGTGGGGCGGTCGCCATTTGCGCGATGATTTTGCCGGGAGTGAGTGGGTCGTTTTTGCTGTTGGTGCTGGGCCAGTATGAGTACGTGATTGGCTCCATCCGCTCGCTGATTAGCTTTGAGAACGTCGGGCCGAGCCTGGTTGCGGTGATTTCCGTCGCGTTGGGCTGTGTCGTCGGCATCGTGATTTTCTCCCGCATCCTGTCGTGGCTGCTGCGCCGCTACGAAAACACAACCGTCGCCGCGCTGGTCGGCTTTATGATTGGCTCGCTGCGCGTGATTTACCCGTTTAAGCAGGCGGTGTTGGGCGAAAACGGCGAGGTACTGACCTACGTCAACACCGAAGAAATCGAAGTGGCTGTGACGCGTAACGTACTCCCCTGGAACGCGCAGCATGTGGAGGAGCTGGGCCTGCTTACGCCATTGAGCGCGTCAGAAATCGGGATTGCGCTGGGGCTGGCCGTATTCGGCTTTTTGCTCGTCAGCTATTTGGATCACCTGCAATCGGGTCAAAATCCGGTCTTCCGCCCTCTCCTCGGCAGTCGCACGGAGCCACAACCGGCTGCTACAGGCGATTAGTCG
>CAWUJQ010000593.1:0-2724 GCA_963922445.1 uncultured bacterium | reverse complement strand
GCTCTACGTAGTAGTCCGGCAGGGTGGGCACGCCGTAGAGCGTCGCCAGTGGGGCGGGGTCGGCGGCTACAATCTGGGCAATCCGCGTAAGGGCGGCGGCTTCATCACGGTTGGGGCGGCAGTCCTCCGCGTGCAAGTTGGCCAGCTCCGGCGGGATGAGTTTGTAAACGTCCGTTTCGTCGTCATCCAAGCGCGCAACGGGTACGACGCGGGTACAGGTGCGCAGGGCATAGTCCCACTCCGCACGCACATGATCTGACAGTGCCACGCCGGGTCCAACGACGAGCAGGAGCGTGTCTACCGCGTCGATGGCGTCGCGTATCTCCTGGAGGAAGGTGAGGCCCCGGTTGGGCATCTTTTGTTCATCGAACCACACGTCGAAGCCTTGCTCGGTGAGGTGGTCGTACAGGCGACGGACGAAGGGCGTGTCGTCGGCGCGGGCATAGGACAGGAAGACGGTTCGTGGGTGCGGCTGCGGGGCGTATTCGATGTGGCGACCGCTGAAGGTGATAATCTGTATGCCGCCAACGTTGACGTTATCGCCGCTGATATTGACTGTGATGTTAGTTTCGTCGGCCATGCGCGGTGGCTCCCGTGAGTGGTTAAGTAGATTCACATCCAAGTATAGCGAAATCTACACGGGCGCGCAGCCAGTTCAGTAACGACGTATGCCTCACTGCCAGCCGCGCCTGGATTATCCACCCAGGCCCAAATCACCCGGCGCGAAGGCTTGTGCCCCGTCGGGCACCTCAATCGTCACGTTGTCGTCGTAAGCTGTTACATCGGCCTGCACGGTGACCTCAGTTTCGCCGTCGTTGTACGTGATGACCATACGCCGCAACTGCCGTCCGTCCAGGCTAATGGACTGCACAACGGTCATATCGGCATTGGCAAACACGGCAGCGGCGTCACCCCCGGTGGCAATGGCTCCGCCAAATGACTGTACATCGGCGGTGGCCTGGGTAATGGCCTGCTGGATAACCGGGTTGTTGAGGTCATAGTCCAGTTGGTATTCGGCCACGGCCTCGCCGTTGAGCGTGGCGTCGGGCAGGCGGGTCACGGTGATAAAGGTGGGGTCAGTGTTTGGGGGCTGAAACGACATAAAGCTTTGGCCAAAGGCCGCGCTCATGGGCACCGACGCCCATTCGTCTTCCGTTAGCCCGGAGATGTAAAGCGTGTTGCCGTCAACGATAAAGCCTGCATACAACCGAGCGCTGTTGCCGAACAGGTTCATGCTGCCCTCCAGGTCAAACTTGATGCCCAGGTCGTTGCTGCCAATACCCAAAAAGCCGCCCGTGGCCGCCTGGTACACGCCGGGGCCGTCCAGGTTGATTTCGACGCCATCGGGCAGCGTCAGGTTGAACGCCAGATCGAATTGCAGGCTTTGCGCATTGAGGAAGGCGTTGTTCCCATCTTCGAGCAGGGCGGCATCCTCTGAACTGAGGCCGTATTGCGCAGCAGCGGTTGCAGCGATAACCAGGGTGGTGAGCAGCATAATGAACAACGGGGTCAGCTTGGGGCGCATAGGGTTTCCTTGTGTTAGACGAAAGCAACCCTAGTCTAACCGGGATGCGCCCGGCATGTTGTTTAAATTCCGTTACACGTTACACGTCGATTGGCGGTTCGTCCGTTTCTGTGAGTAAGCGCTTGGGCACCGGAATTTTGTTATCCGCTAAAAAGTCCACCAGCGCGTTGCTCAGCGTGGCCTCGGATGCCGTCTCGCCGTAGGTTTCGACCAGCTTCTCGAAGTATTCGATGATCCACACGTACATATCGGCCTCAGTGCGCTGCGGGAACTCGTCAAGCAGGTTGTATTTGCGAATGAGGTCAATCACTGGCACGTAGATGCGGTCATACCAGCGCTGGGCGGCGTCGTGAAAGCCGACGGGCTGCGGCTGGTTATAATCCATCACGCGCTTAACCAGCCGAATGTGGCCAATCATGTCGTTGTAGCGACCGGGATTGTTCAACGTCATGTCCAGGTGAGTCGGGCGAGTATCGCGCAGGCCAGTTTCTTCCAAAAAGCGCACCTGAGCCGCCGCCGTGTCTAAGTCCTTGGGCGACAGGTCTGACGACAGGTGAATGGGCGAGGTGAGTTCAGTCACATAGGCTTCGATGGTTTCAAAGCCCAGCCGCCGCGCGATAGACACGCGGTGGTTGCCGTCCTTGACGAAGTACACATCGTCCACCTTATACACGTCAATGGGTGGTACGCCGGTCATGTCGTTCATGCCGCTGTAAACGCCGCTCCACCGGTGGATCATGTCGTTCTTTTTCGGCAAAAAGTCCCGCGTGAAGTCGCGATAGCGCCCGACACTGCCTACGATGCTGGCCAACGGGATGTTTTCCAGGCCCACATAGTGCTGTTCCGATAGGTGCAGCCGCTGCTTGACCTCATTAAAGCTGAGCAACCCCACCGGGCGTTGCAGCAGCAGCTCCTGCATTTCTTCCCAAAAGGCGCTGAAGCGTGCCCGCTCGAACACGGCCCGCCCTTCGGCTTTGAGCGCCTGTGATTGGTTTTCCATCTCTTCTTGTGTCATTGCTGTCCTCACTCCGGGATGCGTTGCGCTTTGCCCCGATTGTAAATCAATGCGGTGTGCTGTGGCACTCTCCTATGATACATCCCTTTTGTGACAGAAATCACAAATAAGTGTTAAACCTTCAGGGCAGTTGCAAAGTCCAGCTTCAAATTTGCAGGGACTCTGTCCCCGCACCCCAGCAAAG
>CAWUJQ010000592.1:0-2727 GCA_963922445.1 uncultured bacterium | reverse complement strand
AAAGTAGTCCAAACCCATCACCACTGCTGTGGGCGGCCCTGATTGCAGTGGCCGTGTTTGCCGCATGGCTAAGCCTCCCTCGCGCTGGCGCTGGCTGAACTTTGCGATTGTCGCCTTTACCCTGGGCGGCTTTCGCGCAAGTTTCCTCCCATCGACCAGCCAAATCGCGGCCTACAATGAAACGGGCGGCCTCACCATCACGGGCCGTGTGACTGCCGAACCCGATGTTCGCGATGACATCACCCTGCTGCGCGTTCGCGCAGTCACCGTTGAGCAAGCCGGGCAGATGCTGCCCACACGCGGGGACGTCCTGGTCCGTGCCCCGGCCACTACCCCCGCTGACTACGGTGATACCGTCCGCGCAACCGGCCAACTGACCACCCCCGGCGTCTATGACAACTTCAGCTATACCGATTACCTGGCTCAGCGCGGTGTGTTCAGCGTGTTGCGAGACACCGCCGTCGAAGTCGTAGAACCGGGCCGGGGCAATCCGTTGTTCAACTGGCTACTCCAGCAAAAAGCCAGCGCCGCCCAAACGATCAACCAAGCGATGCCAGAACCCATGGCCGGGCTGCTCGTCGGCATATTGCTCGGCAACGAACGCGGCATCTCCCCCGAACTACAAGCAGACTTCGCCGCGACAGGTGCCGCGCACATCATCGCCATTAGCGGCTTTAACATGGTCATCCTGGCAGGCGTTGTTGAATCGCTCCTCAGCCAATCCCCGCTGCGGGGTCAAACAGCGGCGTTTATCGCCCTTGCAGTGATTTGCGTGTACACCGTGTTTGTCGGTGCCAATGCTGCCGTTGTGCGTGCCGCATTCATGACAGGCGTCCTGGTTGTGGGGCGCGCCCTCGATCGCAAAACCTATGTGCCTGCGTCGCTGGCCTTGGTCGCCCTCGGCATGAGCCTTATCAATCCGCGTGTGCTGTGGGATGTCAGTTTTCAGTTGAGCTTTTTTGCCACACTGGGGCTGGCCCTGTTCGCTGACCCGTTCACCCACGCCTTTAATGCCTTGCTCGAACGCACCCTGCCCCCCAATCTTTCGACAGGCATCAGCGGGTTCCTATCTGAGCCAGTGATTGTCACGCTGGCCGCACTGGTACCCACCCTGCCCCTCACCGCGCTCTACTTCAATCGCGTGTCGCTGGTGCAAATTCCGGTCAACTTGCTGATTGTGCCCGTGCAGGCCGCCGTCCTCGTTAGTGGGATTCTCGCCACGCTAGTAAATATTGTTGCACCGCCGGTTGCCCAGATCATCTACTGGTTTGACATGGCGCTGCTGTGGTGGTCGGTAGCGGTGGTGCGTTTTTTCGCAGATTTGCCGTTTGCTGAAGTTGAGTTTTACGCCGGGAGCGAACCGATTGTGTTGTTTTTTCTCGCATTGATTGGCGGAGCGGTTGGCTATGCCACGCAACCGGACTGGCTGTTAGCGCTGGCGCGCTTCGCCCGCACACGTGCCGTTTTTAATACGCTGATGCTACTTGGCGTCGTGGCGGTCGGCCTCAACATTGCCAGCCTGCGCGCTCAACCTGATGGTGACCTGCACGTATGGCTATTGGATGTGGGTCATAGCAATGGTGTGCTGATACAAACACCCGGCGGCGCTCAAGTGTTGATTGATGGCGGGCGCTTTCCGTCGCGCTTGTTGACGCAGGTCGGTGACCGAATGCCCTTTCATGACCGCCACATCGACGTGATCGCCATCACCCAGCCTGACGAGTTCCAATATGGCGCACTGCCCGCGCTGCTTCGCCGCTACGATGCAGGCGCAGTCCTCACCCACGGTCAACCGAACCTCTCCGCTGCATACGCGGAACTACAAACGGCATTAGCTCCCTTCGATGTGGTCACGGTAACTGCGGGCTACACCGTTCAGTTTGATGATGGCGTACTGTTGGAGGTGCTGGGGCCGCAGCAAACGCCGGAACTCACCAACAGCCTGGATCGGTTTACGATGGTGCTGCGGCTGACGTATGGCGAAACAGCGTTTCTGTTCACGTCAGATTTGAGCGCAGCCGGACAAACTGACCTGTTAGACGCGGGTCACGACCCGGTCGCACAGGTGCTGCAACTCCCCCAGCATGGCACCACACGCGCGCTCGATGAGGCGTTCTTGGAGCGGGTGCAGCCACAAGTTGTGCTACTACAAGCTGATGCTGCCAACCGCCGGGGCGACCCTGACCCTGACGTTATCACGCTGCTACAGGACTACCGCGCCGACTTGCCACTGTTCCGCACGGACGAAAACGGGGTCATTCACATCCGTGCGGATGGGGAAACGCTGTGGGTAACCGAGTGAACTAGACGTTTTGCAGGAAGAACCAATACATAAAGAAGTAGAACCCGCCAATCACCCCGGATATAACCGTTATTGGCTTCGATGCCTTGCTCTTGGACATCCCCGCAACAATGAATGGGATCGTGAAAATTCCAGCATTGATAATGAGCATGGCCAGGTTTGTCGGCTCAATCACGTTGAGCTTGGCAATGGCAAGCATCGCCAGCGTTAAGCCCAGCATCAATGTCGTAACCAACTGCTTGTCGCTCTGCATGAAAAACGCAATCATGTTGAGGAAGAACATGATGTAGAGCAGAATGTTATAGATAAAGCCGGGTTCCGAGTTCAGGCTGATGAGGTTGCCAACTGCATCTAAATCTGGCACGGCGATAATCTCCTTATGATGTTATGCCATGTGCAATGACCACATGCTACCACAAATGCGA
>CAWUJQ010000591.1:0-2728 GCA_963922445.1 uncultured bacterium | reverse complement strand
TTAGCAGATGTAAAGCACGCCCATGTCCTATTTTTTCATGTATCATGTAACTACCACATGTTGTATAGGTTGCGAGTGGCATCCAGCTACATTGATGCTCCTGTGAGCGCGTCAGGTAGATTCGATATTGGTAGGTTCTGATCGCCATAGATAATGACTCTGCTCTGGTTCCTTGATAACCGGAGAGCGGATGGGGGTTGCCGCCCCGCGATCCATACCACAAACATATCACAAAAAAACGCCAGACGGGGACAAATTTTGCCCGACGGCAGTATCCAATGCAAAATCCAGCCACACATCCAGCGGGCTAAAGCCCAACGAGAAACCCGCCTTACCACGGCGACTGAAGTCGTGAGGCTTACGGCGGGTTCTAAATGCTGTCATCAATCTCGCAAACTTACTCCGCTACTACAAGTTTTGTGCTACTCTAAGTATACCAATTAAGGCACGCATTAAATTTGCCGGGTGTTGTTGGGACCATAAGCCAATAGAGTTGCAGGAGGAGTGCATATGGCAGAGCATCAGCAGTCCCAAAATAAAGATACGAAACCGACGGATAAACAATCGTCTTCTGTCGATGGGCAGTACGAAGCGGTCAGTTACAGTGACGACTTGACTTACATTTTACGACGTGCCGAAGAAAACCCCGACACACTCTCCCTCCAGGATGTTATGCAGCTCCAGCGCAAAATCGGGAACCAAGCGGTGCTCCAATTGCTGGGGCGCGGTCGCTCGTCTCCGTCGACGGTGCCGATGCGCCCTATCCAACGGGCTGACGAACCCGCACCCGACCCGTCAACGGACAAGCCTAATGAGCCGGGCAAGCGTCCCGGTGCACTCATCGTGCCAGATGACGCGGTAGAGATTGGCGACGGGCAGATGAAGCGGTCAGAGTTCCTGAAGCAACTGGAGCCAGCGGCCACAGATGCCGCCAAGCAAGCGCTGGTCGGCACACTGATCGAAAAGATGGGGTACCCTGGCATAGACTCTATGTTGGCAGATTACAAGGGCAAAGGTAGCTCCGAACTCGAAAACACGATCAAGCAGCAAGTCCCTGGCAGTACAGGCGCCACGGCTGCTGCTGATTATATCCCGTTGATCGCGCAGCACGTGCGTTCCAGTGTAACGGAATGGGTGGCCACAGGGAACTCCGTCGAAACGCTGACGTCAACTGCAACGGATGCAGTGTCTGACACAGTTGACACAATCGGCGGGTGGATCGGGTTCAAACTCACCCATGGTGCTGATGCACCATCAGACGTCAACCCGGCGGCTGTCAGTCGGCAGTTGGGCGATGGGCAATCCCTAGAACCAAGTGTCAAATCGCAGATGGAAGGCGCATTTGGTACTAGCTTCTCCGATGTGCAAGTTCACACCGACAGCAAAGCCGCAAAAATCTCGGATGACCTGGATGCCCGTGCCCTGACCGTGGGCAACACGATCGCGTTTGGCTCTGGGGAATACAACCCCGGCACGCCGATGGGCGACGCGTTGATTGCTCACGAGTTGGCGCATGTGACGCAGCAGCGCAATGCCAGCCAGGTGGTGTCGCCAAAGCAGCAAACTGTCAACCGCTATGACAGTGTGGAGGAAGACGCGGATCGGTCAGCAGTTGGGGCGATTGCCGCAATTTACGGCGGGGCGCGCGATGTTTTCTCCAGAATCAGCCGGGATGCCCTGCCGATGATGAGGAGTGGGCTGCAACTACGGGCGTGTAAAACCGAGGAACAGAAGCGCATCGAGGAACTTGGGCGCATACAGTACGATTACCTGGAGCAGAAGCGGAAGGAAGCGGAAGCCGAAAAGAAGAAGAAGTTAGAGGAGGAAGCGAAGAAGAAGGGCATCGATCCCCCCAAAGAAGCGCCGAAGGTTACGATTGACGATGTGGTAAAGGAAGAATCTGAAAACAACACCCTTACCCCATCGAAGAATGACCCGTGGACAGCCCTGGGTGCGGAAGGCCAGAAACACTGGAAGACCGTGCGCGCTCCTGAAGCATGGAAAAAGCTAATAGACAGTATCAAGGGTACAGAGCTTGAGAAAGTCATGAAGGGCAAGGGCGGCATCTTCAAGCCAGAGGAAATACTTAAGCAGGGTGCGTACGCCCACCAAGATGGCAATAACCTGGGTTATGGCATGCAGTTTGTGAAGGATGTTGAGGCTGATCCGAAGAACGGGTGGCCGATTGTGGCCCATGAAATGGGCGGGCACTTCGAATATGGCGACACCTATGCCTGGAAAGTCTATCACCAAGTGAAGCAGCACATGAGTGAGGACGAGCGCAAGCGGCTGGAATCAAAAGACCAAATCATAAAAGATTCCTACACCTACTCCTATCCAGAGACGGAGATTTACGCTGCCTTGCGTCAAAGACGCTACCACTATCCCGAAGACCCCAAACAGAAGAAACCAACCTACGGTGCCATTGACCCCGATTCCAACATTCAAATCCGCCTGAATGTCATCAAGAAAGCGTATGATCCGGTTTTGGCAAAGGCCGTTTTGAAACACTTGAAAGAAAAAATCGACGCCAACCCCGAAATTCTTGAGCGTGATAAGAAATACTTCCTTGCTCAGGTGAAGAAAGTCAACGGGATTGATTTGTAGAAAGGCGGTAACCGATGAACGAAGAGCCGACGCAACTGGACGTAAAAGAGAAGCTGACCAACCTCACCATGTTCGACACGCCCATGCAAGCGGAAGCGCAAGACTGGTTTCGTAAGCGTGG
>CAWUJQ010000590.1:0-2739 GCA_963922445.1 uncultured bacterium | reverse complement strand
GCGTCCAGTTTTCGTTAAAGTCCTTGACAATCTCTTCAAATTTGAGATTGCGCTTACGCCCGTCAATCTTTTCCAGTTCCAACTTCTTCGTTTCAGCAAGCTCATTGTACATCTCGGCGTGCTGCGTCTTGAAGAAGCGCAGGAAGTCGTCTTGCCATTCGTTTACGTAGTCGGGGTCAATGGTGTCCAGCAGGCCGTTGGATCCGGCATAGATCATAAGCACCTGGTCTGCCACTGGCAGCGGTTGGTACTGACCCTGCTTGAGCAGTTCCTGCAAGCGCAAGCCACGATCCAACTGCTGCTGTGTGGCTTTGTCCAGGTTGGAACCAAACTGTGCAAACGCAGCCAGGGAGCGGAACTGGGACATCTGAATCTTCATACCGCCCGCGACGTCCTTCATGGCTTTCGTCTGGGCAGAGCTACCCACGCGGCTCACGCTCACGCCAGCGTTAATTGCCGGGCGCTGACCGGAGTAGAACAACTCGCCTTCCAGGTAAATCTGGCCGTCAGTAATCGAGATCACGTTTGTAGGCACATAAGCAGAAACGTCACCAAGCTGCGTCTCAATGATCGGTAGAGCCGTGAGGCTGCCCCCGCCGCGTTGTTCACTCAACTGCGCGGCACGCTCCAGCAGGCGGCTGTGCAGGTAGAATACGTCGCCGGGGTAAGCTTCACGTCCAGGGGGGCGGCGCATCAGCAGGGATACCTGACGATAAGCCCAGGCGTGGCGGGACAGGTCATCGTAGACCACCAGGGCGTCCATGCCGTTTTCCATGAACCACTCACCCATCGCACAGCCAGCATACGGGGCGATGTACTGCAACGCAGCAGACTCCGAGGCGGTAGCGACGACAACGATGGTGTGTTCCAGCGCACCATATTCTTCAAGTGTGGCTACTAGTCGGGCAATCTCACCCCGTCGCTTACCAACGGCCACATACACACAGTACATGCCCTTACCCTTTTGGTTGATGATCGTGTCAATCGCCACAGCGGTCTTACCCGTCTGGCGGTCACCAATAATCAACTCACGCTGGCCACGACCAATTGGGATCATCGCGTCGATTGCCACGATACCCGTCTGTACCGGGCGAGTCACACCCTGGCGCTCCATCACACCCGGGGCAATGCGCTCAACGTTGTAGCGCTCTTTGGTGCCCACTGGCCCCTTGCCGTCAACTGGCTCACCAAGTGCGTTAACGACACGGCCCAGCAGTTCACGGCCCACCGGAACCGATGCAATGCGGCCCTGCGGGCGTACTTCGTCACCTTCCTGGATGTCGTCGTAGTCACCCATGATGATGATACCGACGTTGTCGGCTTCCAGGTTGAAGGCGATGCCCTGCACGCCGTTGCTAAAGCTGACGAGTTCGTTAAAGCGGATGTTTGCCAAACCGGAGGCGCGGGCAATGCCGTCACCGACCTCTTCGACGTACCCAACTTCGACGGACTCGACCTTCGGTTCGTATTCCTCAATCTGCTTGAGAAACGCGTCATAAATATTGTCTGTCATAGAATACCTTTCAAGCACTCTGGGAGAGAACTCTCGCACGAAATATGTTTTTTTCACCGCTGGGAGCAGCCCCCAGCGATGGTGGATGACCCTTGAGGCGCTCGCATGTGCAGAATGGCACAAACGCCGCTCATTCTAGCGTATGAAACGACTAACGTCCACTTTGCACACGCGCTTTTGATGGCTCTGCTAATTTTTGCTTTGACTGCTGATGCCCCCATGCCAACCACGGTAAAGCACACTGCATTGGGTCTAATTGATGCTGTTGACATCAATCATGCCGTCGCCGTAGCGCTTGCCCGGTTCGATGACTATCGGTGCGTCTGTTTCGACAGTTGCGATCAGGTCATAAGCCGTCGCCCCGGTTACCCGCACGGGCACAATTTCACCCGGCGGCAGTTCCCCTTCTACGATGACATAGCCGTCAATTTCGGGGGCATCGCGGTAGCTGCGGCCCAAACTGAGGATGTCGCCGGTTTCGTTGCCGTCTTCGTCTTCGCCCATACCATGCCCCTCGACCAGTACATCCAGCGTTTGGCCGACAAGTGCTTGATTCTTAGCGAGACTGATTCCCTGTTGCAGTTCCATGAGCTGGTTGTAGCGGTCGTCTTTGACCTCATCTGCCACCATGCCGGGGAGTTCTGCGCTGGGGGTACCCAGTTCGTAGCTGTAGGTGAACGCGCCCACCCGGTCAAACTGCAAATCCTGCACGAACTGCATCAATCCCGCGAATTCCTCATCTGTTTCGCCCGGATAGCCAACGATAAACGTCGTCCGCACGCACAAATTCGGGATGGTTTGGCGCATGGCGGCGAGTGTGTCGTACACCCATTCCACTTTGGCGGGGCGGCGCATCCGCTTGAGCGTTTCGCGGTGGCCATGCTGGAGCGGCATATCCAGGTAGGGCAATATCTGGTCATGTTTGGCGATAGTGTCGATCAGGTGGGGCGTTACATACCCCGGATAGGCGTACATGATACGAATCCACGGAATGTCAGGCGCAGCGTCCACAATGGCTTCCAACAGGTGAGCCAGTCCGTCTTTCATGCCCAGGTCATAGCCGTAGTCGGTCGAATCCTGCGCAATAAGCATCAATTCCTGTACGCCTTGGTCTTGTAGGCGAACGGCCTCAGCCACCAGTTTTTCCAGTGGGCGGCTTACTGCCGTGCCCTTGATTTTTGGAATCGCGCAGAAGGCACACGGGCGGCGGCACCCATCGGCGATTT
>CAWUJQ010000589.1:0-2741 GCA_963922445.1 uncultured bacterium | reverse complement strand
CCTCGTTGATGCACGTGTTCGCGGCGATGCAGCAGGCGGGCTACCACATTGAGAAACTACCGCCAGATGGCGCCACGCTCATGCAAAACCTCATCGACCATTGATCCTACGATGAGATTGTGCTGACCGAAGCGCAGCTTGAGAACGCCGTTGGGCAAGTTTCGGCGGGAACGTATCAGCGTTGGTTCGATGTGCTGCCGGAGAATCAACGAAGCGGCATCACGCGCCAGTGGGGCAATGCGCCCGGTGAGGCTTACGTCCATGATGACCACATCGCGCTGGCGGGGCTGGAATTCGGTAACGTGTTCGTTGGCTTGCAACCGCCGCGCGGTTACGGCATGGATCCGGACGAGATTTATCACACGCCAGATTTACCACCCCCGCACAATTACTACGCGTTGTACCTCTGGCTGCGAGACGAATGGCAGGCAGATGCAGTCGTTCACATGGGCAAGCACGGCACGCTGGAATGGTTGCCGGGTAAGGGTGTGGGTCTGTCTGCGGAGTGCTACCCGGATACGTTTCTGGATGACCTACCGCTGGTGTACCCGTTTATCCTCAACGATCCCGGCGAGGGCGCACAGGCGAAGCGCCGCACTCACGCGGTTATCATTGATCACCTCACGCCGCCGATGACCACAGCGGACGGCTACGGCGAACTCGCCCAACTGATGCAGCTTGTGGACGAATACTATCAGGTGGAGCAGTTTGACCCCGCCAAATTGCCACTGATCCAGCGCCAGATATGGGAGTTGATGCAGCAGATTAACCTGCAAGACGACCTCGCCGTGATGTTGCGGCGTGACCACGGCGACCATGTTCACGAGTGGGACGAAACCACCACCGAAGACGGTACACCAGTCACGCTGGCGGAGATGGACGGCAAAGACGTTGCCCATCTCATTGAGGACATGGACGGCTACCTGTGTGAACTGGCAGGTGCACAAATCCGTGATGGGTTGCATATCCTGGGACAAACGCCGGACGGTGACCACCTGATCGATACGCTGCACGCCCTCACACGTCTGCCCAATTTGGATGTGCCTTCACTGCCGGCAGGCGTTGCCAAGACCTTCGGACTATCAATCGACGGGCTATTGGCGGAGCAGGGCGCACGGCTGTCAAACGTTCCACCGGAACTGGAGCAGTTGGCAGATCATCCCCTCATCAGCAATGGCGATGCCGTCGCAGTTATTGATGAACTGGCAAAACACCTGCTCATGCTGCTGGCACGGGACAGATTTGTGGCGGGTGTGATTGAACCAGCAATCCGCGAGGCATTCGGGGATATACCCGTTCACGAAGATGTAACGCGTGTGTTGACTTTCGTGTGCAAAACACTATTACCCTCGTTGCACGGAACGACACTGGAAATCGACAATCTGCTGCGTGCGCTGGACGGAGGCTTCATTCCTGCTGGTCCAAGTGGTGCACCGACGCGCGGCATGGCGCATGTTTTACCCACAGGGCGTAACTTCTACGCGGTAGATCCGCGCACACTGCCGAGCATCGCAGCGTGGGAAGTGGGGCAGGGATTGGCGCGAGAAGTTCTGGACCGTTACCTGACGGAAACAGGCGCGTATCCCGAAAGTGTCGCCATCAGCGTATGGGGCACATCCGCCATGCGAACGCACGGCGATGACGTAGCCGAGGTGCTGGCACTGCTCGGTGTACGCCCCACATGGCAGCGCGAGAACCATCGCGTCACCGGCGTGGAACTCATTCCGTTAACGGAACTTGGACGCCCGCGTATTGACGTGACGGTGCGTATCAGTGGATTTTTCCGCGATGCCTTCCCACATCTGATTAAACTGTTGAACGACGCCATGAATCTGGTCATCGACACCGACGAACCACTGGAACAGAACCATGTCCGGGCACACTATCTGGCAGATATTGGGAATGACGCGACCGACGATGAAGCCGCCCGTTACCGCGTCTTCGGCAGCAAGCCGGGCACGTATGGTGCGGGCATCCTACCGTTAATCGACGAGCAAAATTGGGAGGATGAACACGACTTCGCAGAAACGTATGTCAACTGGGGTGGCTATGCCTACACTACCGGGGGCGATGGCGTGGACGCCCGGCAGCAGTTCGTCCACCGCCTGACGACGGTTGAGGTCGCGCTGCACAATCAGGATAACCGTGAACACGACATCTTCGACAGCGACGACTATCTGCAATTTCACGGCGGCATGATCGCTACCATTCGCTCACTCTCCGGCAAACAGCCGAAGCACTACTTCGGTGATACGCAGAACCCCGCCGCGCCAAAAGTTCGTGACCTGAAGGAAGAAGCCCTGCGCGTTTACCGCGCGCGGGTTGTCAATCCCAAGTGGCTGGAGAGCATCCAGCGGCACGGCTATAAAGGTGCGCTGGAAATGGCAGCAACGGTTGATTATCTGTTCGGCTATGATGCCACGGCAAACGTGGTCAGTGACTTTATGTATGAGCAGGTCGCGCAGGACTATGCACTGGATGAGGCAACGCAGAAATTCTTCGAGCAAAGCAATCCGTGGGCTTTGCAAGCTATTTCTGAGCGACTGCTGGAGGCAGCTCAACGCGGCATGTGGGCAGAGCCAGACCCGGAGACGCTCGACCAACTGAAGCAAACGCTGCTCAAGACCGATGCCATGCTAGAAGGGCGTGGCGATGCGTGAACTATACCCGTTTTCGGCGCTGGTCGAGCAGGATGACCTGAAAACCGTCCTCATCCTTAACGCGATTTACCCGGCAATTGG
>CAWUJQ010000588.1:0-2744 GCA_963922445.1 uncultured bacterium | reverse complement strand
CCTATCACACAGAGGAGTTAACCCCGTGCCCCGTTTTCACCTGACCGGACTGCTAATTGTGCTGTTGACTGTGTCTGCTGTGCCTGCCATTGCGCAGGACGATGACCCACCCACGCCACAGCTTCTCTATCGGGACGGCACACGGCTGCTGTTGCTGGATGGCTACACGGGCGAAACCGAGGAACTCCCGTTTGCGGTGAGTGAATGGGATACGTTTACGTGGTCGCCGGATGGGCGGTATTTGTTGGCGCAGTTACGGGACGAGAACACGTGGCCGTCGTGCATCAACCTATACGATTTAGACAACGCTGCATGGCTTTACGATGAGCCGATTGCGTGTGAGGTTGGGCATGGCTTGTTTTCCGGGGATAACACGCAGCTTGTGTACAGCGTTCCACTTCCTGATGATCCCCACAATGCAGCGTTGCGGTTACATAGCCTTTCAGACGAAACCGATATTGAACTGTATCGGACGCTTGAGGGTAACCTTGCAAACAATGCTAATCTCGCCAATGTGGAGTGGTCACCGACGGAAGCCTATTTGACGTTCATTAGCTATAAGTGGATTATGGGCGGTACCCTCAACCGCTTTGTAGTCATGAACACCGATAACTTTGAATACGTAACGATTAACGCACCGAATATTTACTATGCTTCGTACAAGCCGATCTGGTCACCAGATGATAGCCGATTCATCATGCGCTTGCAGGGCGAGTACGCGTACAGTGGCGCAATTCCAACAACCAATCACAGCGGGGACGTTTATTTATTTGATGCAGACACAGGTGAGGAGTTCCGCGTGACCTACAGTCCAGCCATGCAAGAATTCGATCTGCGTTGGACAGACGAAGGTGAGATTGCATACTCCACGCGAGAGGTCATCATCCATCAGACGCAATTAACGATTGCGGAGGCCATGAACGTTGACCCTGTAGCTCCAGAAGACATGGTAACCCCAGAACCTATTCGGCAGGAAGATTATTTTTCCACGCCGATTGAGATCGTGGTCTCACCCGACCCATCACTAGCGGCCTGGATTGACCGAGAGGAAGTATGGGAAAGCTCAGACGTCTACAGGCTTTATGTGGGTTCAGCTAATGGAGATAACCACAACTATGTTATTCGAGTCTGGGATGAAGATGACTTTTTCGGCTGGCGGCCCAGCGATTACGACTATCCGCAGGGGTAGGGCGGGTTTTGCATCCACTGGACGCGCCGTTACGCGCCCCTACAATTTGGGTCACTCATTTGTAAGGGCAAGGCTTACCCTGTCCGCGTGAAAGCAGCCACTGGCTAAAATATTATTAATGGAATATATGTTTGTCAAATATTGTACACTGGAGAAGAAATCGAAGAACCCATCATGCGTGAACTACGCTACTTAGACAAATTAGTCGATGAGTTAGCGAAGGGCAAAGCAATGCAGAAGATATTGCGTGCCAGCACCGCCAAGGAAGTGTAGCGAGTAACATCAGCCCTCGGTACCTGCATGGCGCGTCCGCCACATACGTATCACCCACCAAGCCGTCGTAAATAGACGGGCAGCGCCAGCCGCACCCATACCCCACACCCGGCCAAGATGCCCAGCACCCACCATAGATTGTCATTCATGCTGTAGGGCGGCAGCGCAGGCGGCACCGCCAGGTAATCAATCATAGCGGCCTGCCCCAACACCCGCACCGACGTCGGCGGGAACTCCAACGGATTGTCGGACACCGTCAGCCGGTGCAGGTTTGGGAGCTGCCCTACCTCCGGGGGCAGCACCACCAGTTGATTGTTTTGCAGTTGCAGCCATGTCACCTGCTGTAGTAGGCCGATTTCCAATGGCAGTGACGTAAGCTGGTTGCTGTGAGCGCTCAGCGACCGCAGCTGTGTCAAATTGCCAATTTGCGGCGGCAGCGTTTGCAGGGCGTTACTGTGAATATCGAGCGTGGTCAGGTTCGTGAGTTGGCCTACCTCTGGCGGCAGGGTTTGCAACTGATTGCCGCTTATCGACAGCACTTGTAGCTGCTTTAAGCGGGCAATAGCGGCAGGGAGTTCCGTAAGCGCGTTGCCATCCAGATACAGCCGTTCCAACTGCGTCAGGTTAAACAGCCCTGGCGGAATCTCCTCCAGGCCAATGTTGCTCAAGTGGAGTTCGGTGCGTCCGCGTTCCTGGGCCAGCGCAATCAGTTCCAGCGCAAACGCGGCGGGGTCATCCGGTTGGGCAGCGGCCAACCGGGGTACAGTTATGCAGCAAATGCAAATCAGCAGCAGGCGGCGCATACAATAAATCCTCACGGTGGGTGTGGTTCATGAGATCCTACCGCATCCGTGAACCAGGAAAAGATGCAACCTGCATCCATGCTGTAAGCCACATTGAAACACAACCCCAACAGACTCCGCCTAGCCCCACTTTTTGATGCGCGGTAAACTACACAAGTTAACGACTATAAAATATCAATCACTCACTCGGTACACCTGTGCATATGACTCGGATTTCTGCCGCCGAAAACATTGTCATCATCACCCAGCCCAACCGCTGGCAACTGCTCATCAATACAGACTTTGTCGATAATGTGCAGGGTGACGGCGTCCTGATGGAAGCCGCGCTCGGCCAGCCGCTGCACTATACAACGGCCTTCGCCCGCAGCCGCCGCCTGCCCAAAAGCGGCCAACTCAGCACCCAGTACGTCAAGCGGGTGGTGCTGGGGTGGAGCGAGGACGACGAGGCGTGGCACCTGGGCCTGCTGTTTGACCAGTCC
>CAWUJQ010000587.1:0-2746 GCA_963922445.1 uncultured bacterium | reverse complement strand
GCTTCCCGAATATGCGGCACACAACCTGATCCAACTCATTGACGGTGAGGTCGTCATTGGTATGGCCCCCATTATTCGACATCAACGAATTGCCCGTGAAATATTTGTATTTATTGTGTTGCTTGCCCGTCAAAAGGGTGGCGAAGCATTTGATGAACCGACTGAGGTCTATCTAGATGAGAACAACGTCTTTCAGCCCGATATTATTTACATAAAACCTGACACAACCTGCACAGTTGATGTAAAGCGTGTCGTTGGTGCGCCTGACCTTGTCGTGGAAGTGCTTTCCCCAAGCACGGCCAAGTATGACCGTGTGCAAAAATACAACGCCTACGAAGCCAACGGCGTTGGCGAGTACTGGATTGTTGACCCGGTTCACGAAATCGTTGAGGTGTATGTGCTGGGCGAGGCAGGCTTCGACAGGCAAGGGGCGTATGCTAAAGAAGACACGTTCAAATCCCGTGTGTTGGATGAAGACGTTGCCGTGAAACCGTTCTTTGCCACCGGCGCATGATATAATCTCCTCACACCAAACCGTCTGTCACAGGTGCATCACATGGTACAGCCGACGAAAACGCGCATCAGCGCCGCTGAGTACTTCGCGCTTCCCGAATATGCAGAACACAACCTGATCCAACTTATTGACGGTGAGGTCGTCGTTGGTATGCCGCCCTTATATAAGCACCAACTCATTTCCAGTGAAATACACTTCTTCTTAAAAGCCATCGCTAAAAAGAGAGGTGGCAGAGCCGTTAGCGCACCGACGCAGGTTTATCTAGACGAAAATAACGTCTACGAACCCGATGTGATCTACCTTAAACCGGACACAACTTGCGGTTCTGATGAAAAGGGACTGGTTGGCCCGCCTGACCTCGTTGTCGAGATTTTATCGCCAAGCACGGCCAAGCATGACCGCGAACAGAAGTACAACGCCTACGAAGCGAATGGCGTTGGCGAATACTGGATTGTTGACCCGGTTCACGAAACTGTTGAAGTGTATGTGCAGGGCCAAGCAGGCTTCGCCAGGCAAGGCGCGTATGCCAAAGCGGACACGTTTGCATCCATCACGCTGGGCGAGGATGTAGCGGTCAAGGCGTTTTTCGACGTTTAACCTAACAAAACGGTCAGCGTCGTTGCCCTAACTTGCCGGACAGACTATACTTACCATCTATTGCTTCTGCTTGGCGGAACCTGACCATGCAAACCGAGATCATCGGTAAAACTTTACGCGGCTACGAACTGGTCGATACCATCGGCGAAGGTGGTTTCGGCGCGGTTTATCGGGCGCGGCAGTTGGTGGTTGGGCGCGAAGTCGCGATCAAAGTCATCTTGCCGCAATTTGCCAACTCGCCCACGTTTGTGCGCCGCTTTGAAGCAGAGGCCCAACTCGTCGCCCGCCTGGAACACCCGCACATCGTGCCGATGTTTGACTACTGGCGCGACCCCGAGGGTGCCTACCTGGTGATGCGCTACGTGAGCGGGGGCAGCCTGTCCGCAGCGCTAGATAACGGGCCGCTGTCTCTCTCGCAGGTGGTGCGCTTATTAGATGAAATCACGGCAGCGCTATCTGTGGCCCATCGCAATGGCGTGGTTCACTTAGACCTCAAGCCAGATAATATCCTGGTGGATGAGGATGGCAACTATTACCTCACTGACTTTGGCATCGCCAAAAGCGAGGGCACCCAGGATAGCAACCCTGACGGCCATGTGAGCGGCACCATTGCCTACGCCGCCCCCGAACAACTGCAAAGTCACGCCGTCACTCACCAGACGGATGTTTACAGCCTGGGCTTGATTTTGTACGAGGTGCTGACGGGCAAGCACCCCTACGAAGGCCAGGATGTCACGCGGATGATTATCTCGCACCTCTCCGCGTATATTCCGCTGCTGGAAGAAATACGTCCAGGATTGCCCCCTGGCATTGACGAGATCATCCAACGGGCGACAGACAAAGACCCCGAAGCGCGATACGATGATATTCGACGGGTAGCTGCTGACTTCCGTGGTGTGCTAGAAGAGCAAGACAGAAACATCACGATGGCGATGCGGGGCGACCTGACCACCGTCACCAACCCCTACAAGGGGCTGCGCCCCTTTGAAGAAGCCGACGCGCAGACGTTCTTCGGGCGGGAAGCGATGATTGCGCGCTTGTTAGCGCATATGGAGCAGTCCGACTTTTTGGCGGTGGTTGGGCCGAGCGGCAGCGGCAAATCGAGTTTGGTGAAGGCCGGGCTGCTGCCCGCACTGCGCAAAGGCGCAATTGGCGGGAGTAAGACGTGGTACGTGGCCGAGATGGTGCCTGGCAGCGACCCGATTCATAACCTTGCCTCGGCACTCAACAGCGTTGCCACGCGTGAAACCACCCACCTGTTCACCACCCTCAATACCTACACCGAAGCGTTGGCCCTGGTGGTTGGCAGTTTGCTAGAGGACAAAGAGGGAGACTTGCTGCTGGTCATTGACCAGTTTGAGGAAGTGTTCACGCAAATCGAAAACGAAGACGTGCGCTATCACTTCCTGGAACTGCTGACGTATGCCATCCAAAAGGAAGGGGTGCGCCTGCGGGTTGTCATTACCCTGCGTGCGGATTTCTACGATGGGCCGCTGCAATATGAGGGCTTTGGCACGCTTATTCAGGAAAATACCCAGGTTGTGCTGCCGCTCAGCGCCCAAGAGCTGGAGCGGGCCATCATGGGGCCAGCCGAGCAGGTGGGCATTAAGGCAGATGCCGACCTTGTGGCGACGA
>CAWUJQ010000586.1:0-2747 GCA_963922445.1 uncultured bacterium | reverse complement strand
GTGCAGCACGTTGGCCAGCTTGCTCTGGCTGTACGCCCCCCAACCCGGCCCAAAGCTGCCGCGCCCGTCGGTGTCCCAGGTGCCTTCAAATTGCAGGTTATCCCAGTGCATCACGCCCGTGTGGTGCGCCGATGATGATTGGTTTATTACACGGGCGCTGCCGTGTTCGGCGGCGGTGCGCTTGAGCAGGTCAAGCAGGTTGTGGGTGAGCAAGAAGTAGTTGAGGTGGTTGAGTGCCCACGTCATCTCGATGCCATCTGCACTCAGCTTGCGCTCGGTGAACCAGGCCCCGGCATTGTTCACTAGCACATCCAGGCGCGTGAGGTCTTGGCGAAGCTGAGCCGCAACCTGCCGCACCTCTGCCTGCACGGATAGGTCTGCGGTGTAGTAGCGCACGTTGGGGTTGCCCGTTTGCTGTTGAATTTGCTGGGCGATGGCCTTGCACTTGGCCTCGCTGCGGCTGATGAGGACGGTATCTGCATTCATGCCTGCCAATGCCTGGGCTATGGCCTGCCCGATGCCGCGTGTTGCGCCCGTTACGATAACCGTCTTGCCTGTCATATCTGCCATGTGATTGTTCTCGCTCCGTTTATGAGTTATTATTCACATAGCAAAACGATACACCAGAACGTGGTAAATGTGAATAATTACTCGCATTAGCGGTGCGTTAAAAAACCGGGGCAGTTCATACCGCCCCGGCTGGGTGACGTGTGTTGCGTGGGGGGTTAGTCTGCGCAGCCTGCGCTTCTGGTCAGGTAGGTGCCGCTCACCCAACCCTGCTGGTCGGTGTAAACCAAACGGTACCAGTCCCCGTCAGCGGTGCGCTCGGTCGCTTGCAGGCTAATCTGGTACGGCAGGCGTGCCAGGATGTCACTGTCTGTCGTTGGCTGGGCGCGCATCCGCACCATAGCACGGGTGGTCACACGGCAGCCGCTCAACGAGACTGCACCACTCACGGAGGTCACAACCGGGGCCGCTAAAACAGCCTGCGCGTCAGCGCCTTCGATGATTTCGCCGTCTGCGTCTACCACCACAGTTTCACCGTCTTCTGTAGTGACCACTTCACCCTCAACAGACGCAGTGACCTCACCGGGCGCGGGAGCGGGCGGGCCATCTACCAGAATGGCGGTGCCAGTGGTGCCAATGATGCCACAGGTGAACGCGCCGGTATCCAGTTCGCGGGTTACAGCGGGCAGCGGTATCGAAATGCGCGGGGAGCCGTCTACAGTGGCACTGCGGAAGAAGAAGGTACCCGTACCGCGCAAGCACACCTGAATATCCCGGCCAAAGCCGACGATGCCCGTCTCGCTGGAAACACCGCTCACTTCAACGGCGGCCTTTACCCCCTGGCGAATCAGGTCAATGTCACCGATGGAGCCTGCACTCTGCACAAATTTGGTGCCGTCATGGATCACAAAGCAGCCCACAGAGCCGTCGCTGACGGCCTCGCCCGGTACACCCACACGCGCCACAGGCTCAATCTGAGCGTCAAGTTCGGCGCAGGTACCGGCAGCCTGGGCACTGACGACACTCACGGAGACGATAGCAGTGCTGGCCAGCACTGCCAACACAATCAGTTTCTGATAGAGGTTTTGCATAACAAATTGCCTTTCAAATCTACCCTTCGAGATTGCGGCGCTCAATATATCAGCGATGTGCGGGATGCACAAACCTGAATCACCAAGCGTGGGTAAGGGTGGCGTGGCTATCCCACTCCGAGTTGCATGAAGGAGTAGCAGCCTGTGCCCCGACCTACGCCTCTGCCCAATAAACCGGGTGCAGCGCAATCAGCGTATCATTGAAATAGACGCCCAAGGCCCACTCGCCAACCGGAGCGGGTGGCAGCGTAACCGCCTCCCCGACGATGCGCATCGGGCCAGCCCGTTGCAAATCAATCGCCTCATGGTAATTGGACTGCTCTTCTGCCGCGTCGTTGAACAGACGCAGTTCCAAAGCGCCGCGCTGGGCGTACTGTGCGTAGATCACGGTAAACGGATACACCGCCGCTAAGCCCAGGGGCAGCGGGGCCGTCAGGAAGGTGTATGCCTGTTTTGTAGCCGCATCCGTGGCCTCTAGCCCCACATCCATCACTGTTAAATGGAAGAGCTTGCTCACGTGGTCTGCATTGTGGGCGGCTGTGTGGGCATGGGCCTCAACCGGAACGGGTGACCCCGGCAAAAAGCCGCCGATGTACCCGTCGCTGATGGTCTCGCTGCCTGCGAACGCATCGTCGTCATCACGACGACCCGGCAGCGAAAAGCCAAGCCAAAACACCAGGCCGCCAATTGCCAGCAAGCTCACACCAATGACAGGCATTGAGGCCGCGTCGAAGGCAAAGTCATCGCCCAGGAACAGCACGCCAAAGCCGACGAACATAATACCGATGACAAAGGCCATCACCCGCAGCGGATTTTCTTGCATGGTTTATCCTCACAATGAACTGGCACGATTTTACCACGCACGCTCCTCACAGGCAGGCGTTGGCGCGCTAGGGCTTTTGCAAAGTTGAATCGTTGCTATTTGGGCGCTGCCCAAACCCGTCACTTTTTGAAAAAAGTGAACAAAAACTTGCCATTTCGGACGCTTTGCGTCCGAAACACGGGTTCAAAGGGTGTCAACCCTTTGCTGGGGTGCGGGGACAGAGTCCCTGCAAATTTGAAGCTGGACTTTGCAACAACCCTGGTTGGCGCGCCAGGGCAATCGCATCAAAAGAATTCTCTATTTCTCTTCTTTCTTTCCAGAAAGAA
>CAWUJQ010000585.1:0-2756 GCA_963922445.1 uncultured bacterium | reverse complement strand
CCGCGCCGTCATCCAACTGAGTTCGGCCAGCTTGAGCGCCATCACCGTTGTGCGGGCCTGGCCCCGGCTGCCGTAGAGGCCCACATCGCGCCCGTTGATGCCCATGCGTAACTCGTCGCGGTGCGGGCCACTGAGGGTAAAGCCGCGCCCTATCGACTCGTCCAGTTCGTTTTCCAATCGCTGCGCGAACTGCGGCGCGATCTGCTCCGGTGACAGCTCGCGGTGCAGATCAAGTCCGAGCATGTCAAACGAGAGTTGGCCGCTCTGTTGGGCAGCCGGTGCGAAGCTCGGCACATACGCCAGCGTAAGCGTCTCGGCGCGGTTGGTCAAATCTGCATGGACGCGCTGCGCGTCGTGTTCCAGTTCCCGTAAAAAGCGCTGCCGTCCGGCGACAATCACCGCCCCGGCTTCAATAATCTGCTCATCCCAGTAAACCAGTTCTTTGCGTCCGGCGCGGCCACTGGCGATGCTCCGCAGCAGTGCATTACGCTGGGGCAGGGCCTTGTCATACGTGTTGAGCGCCTGCCAGTAGGCGACATCCACCTGCGCGAGTGTGTCATCCATGTAGCGCCGCCTATCGGACGGCCCGCCTTCGATGAGGCGCAGGTCTTGCGGCAGAAACATGACCACGTTCAGCACGCCTACGATATCCATCACGCGCTTGTCCACGCCGTTGAACTTAATCACCTTTTTAAAGCGCGGGGAGCCACTGCTGTTGTCCAGCAGCAGCGTCATTTCTACCGTGCTATAGGGATGTTCTTTTGTGCTGATCTCCGCCGTGATGCGGGCAAACGGCATCGGGTCGCGCTCAGTGCGCCAGTGGATCAGTTGGCGGTCTACGGCAGTGTAAGGCGAACGGGCCGTTGCCAGGTAGTAGAACGCTTCCAGCAGGCTGGTTTTGCCCTGGGCGTTCGCGCCGATCAACACGACGGTGCCGTCCGGCATGGGGCGTTCGAGTTGGGCGTAGTTGCGGAAGTTGGTCAGGGAGAGGTAGTCAACGCGCATGGGTGGGTGGCATTCCGGGTCAGCGGGCGTGGGCACAGGTGCCCGTTCACAAGAAAGTTATGATACCACAGATGGGCGCAAAACGCGGGGGGCTAAATCGCAGCTAAAAGCAATTTCCACTGCGATTTGAGGTCATCAATATTCACGTCTTCATCTAAGGCGGGGGCACTCGTCAGCGGCTGCCCGGCCACATGCGCCCGCAAAATCACGACCATCTTCTTCAGTACCGTCCACTGGTCGCGTACATTGTAGCCGTCAAAGTGGGCGGGCAGTTCTGCATAATCAACCGATTCCAGGCCGTAGCCCATTTCGGTATACGTTTTGTCATAGGCCGCGCCAAAGTCAAACGCCAGCGATTCCTCTGCGTTCAACGGAACGCTCACCGTCGGAATGGGATCATCTACCGCGAACTCTGCCGCTTGGGCTGGCCCCCTGTCGATGTCCGGGCGCGGGTCTAGCACGACGATGCGGTAGGGGTATGCGCTCGCGTTGCGCTGGAGTGGGTTGGTATAGTCCAGCAGGCGTGGGAATGTGGGCGGCGTCTCGTGCAGGTAGTCGATTTCTATGAACACGAGGCCGCTTGCCAGCAAATCGCGCCGCTTGAGCAGATACGCCTGCGCGTCCGGGCCAGCACCCTTGTTTGACGGCGACAGCAGTTCCAGCCACGCGACGGGGGTGCTATCGGCTTTGTCCCGGATAACGACGGCGCGGTAAGGCGCTTCGGTGTCCTGCTCTGCGGTGAGCATCTGCGCGACGGTGAGCGTGGCGGCTGGGGCGTCTCCGTTAGGTGATGACGTGTCGCTGCTGCCCACTCGCCGGATTTGTAGGGACGATTCAAGGGTGGCGGTGTAGCCCATCGGCAGCAGTTGCAGGCGCAGCAGTCCGGCCAGGTCACCGATGTGGCGGTTGTGGAAGTTGTGCCAGCCGCCGGACGTCTGCCAGTGGCTGTGCAGGTGGGCGTTCACGCCGCGATAGAGGTTGGTCTGGGTGAGGATGGGCATGGTGTTTAGCTGTCTTGAATCCTTCGAATATCCTTGATCATCCATTCAAGCATCTGGTAATTTGTTAGGCCCGTATTTGGATTTCCAACGCTTCGGCGAATTTCAAGCAGAAAATCCCCAAGCAATTCCAGCATTTTCTTGCTTGTCTCGGGCGTGCTATTCGGTGAATCAGCATTTTCATAAAAGAACTGCATCAAATTGTTATAGGATTCAACGACACTGTCCGATCCCATAAGTGCTAACCTGAAAGACGCCTGACGATATTGTAGTGAGAGCATAATCTCGCTCACCACTTCATTATTTGATTTATTTTTGTATTTGGCTTCCTTTGGAAGTGTTCTTGAGAAGGCCAATATAAACGGTTCCAAAACCGCATCGTATATTTTAATACGATCCTCTCGAAGTTGCTCCTCTCTTTCTCGCCAGAATTGTTCCTGTGTGCGGGCTTGTTCAATTCGATTTCGCACTGTCCAGCCGACCGCACCAAGAATAAGGACAAGTATTGGAGTGGCAATTGAACCGATAGCATTAATCAAACTAATCGTAGTGTTCATAGTGAGTAATTTCCTTCCAAGCAGCTACTCAAACTATGAATCATCATATTCTTATCGGACGGTTTGTGCTACTAATTTGTATATGAGCGGCATTAGAACATATTTTCAGATCATCACTCACCACACCGCATACCCAAAATAGCTGACCCCCGGCAGCGCGACCGCCAGCACACCCACCGCAACCCCGAACACAAAC
>CAWUJQ010000584.1:0-2767 GCA_963922445.1 uncultured bacterium | reverse complement strand
CCAAGCGCACCGATCCTACCATCACAGACCTTTTAACGCTTGGCCGCAGAGTCCGGGACTGGAGCGTCATCCCGGAGTGCCTATACATTCGCTGGTAACGTAGCCCCGTCAACCCTACGGATTGGTGGCTGAGGCTGGTCAACGTGTGACCCTTCAGGCGACTTTCAGTCGCTTTCCAAGCCACCAGCTTCTAGCTGGTGGTCGTTGACTAACATATCCTCCTGTGCATCTATCCCTTGCGGAGAATATTACACCGTCAGCGGCAGCCACACAATTGTGCCGTCATCCGCCCGCTGGCCTCAAAACCAGATCAACGTCCTGGCCCAAAATGCGGCGCGCCTCCCGCACGCCCGACCCCATCGCCCCTTCTACGAATCCAGCCCGGTCAGCGTAGGTCGCCTCCCCAGCAAATAGAACCCGCCCGGCAACGGGGCTTGCCAATCGGTCGTAGTCTTCCACTGATGAACGCGCCACTGGCGTTGAATAGCTCCCCCCGGCAAATCGATCCTTTTGCCAGTTGGTCACGTAGACGGCGGTTGGGTCTTGATAGGTATCGGGAAACATCCGCTTCAGGATGGCGGTGGCCTCATCAATCAGCGGTTCCGAATCAGCAGCTAAACGACGCGATTGATCGCCAGAGATGATTGAAGCCAGCACGGGTTGGCCAGACGTGGTTGTTAAATCCAAAAAAATCGGGAAGTCGCCCACCGATTCTGCAATATGAATGAGGTGCTTGGTTTGCTGCGGCGCACTCCGCCAGAAGGGGGTTGCAAACTTGAGAAAGACCTTTTCTGCATTGCCAAACCCCATGTTTTCAATCGCCTGGGTCTTTTCTTCCGGCAATGGTGGGGTAAACGCTATCGCGTTGGCTTTGAGTACACCCAACGGCACCGTCACAATCACATGTGACCCCTGATATTCCCCTTGATCGGTCACCACTGTGACCCCGTGATCGCCATAGCGAATTTGCTCAACGCAGGTTCCCAGGCGAATATCCAGGTCAGCGGCCAACAGGTCGATTAACCGGCGGTACCCGCCTTCAATCTTGTAATCATCGGTGTTTTCATAGTCTGGATTGATGGCGAGCGCGTTGGGGTGCAGGCGTTCGGATTTTTCGGCCATCGTCAAATCGACAATGGTTCGAAAACCGAAACGAATGAGGCGTTTGTTCACCTCACCGCGCACGCCTGCAATTTCCTTCTCGAAGCGTTCTGCTAAATTCGCTTCGGAATGGCGCGCAGACGCATGCTCGTGGCTAAAGCGGCTGGACACGCCATTGGCCTTCCACAGCGCATACAGGATTCTGAATGGGTTGACGGTTCGCCCCGTTGCAGCGTCAAAGGCTGTCATGCGCAGCGGGTGACCAACGTCCTCGCGTATGGTGTTGAGGCCAGCTTCTTTTACGAGATTGTGGAGCGGGTTTTGTGGCACACCGTGAATCCAATTGGCACCTTCATCCACCGCAGCCCCCTCGAAGTTGAGGGTATGCATACGTCCGCCGATGCGCTCACGACCCTCTAGGATGAACACCTTACGTCCGTTGTCTTGCAGCAGGCGGGCGGCGGTTAATCCGGCTGCGCCCGCACCAATCACAATCACGGTGCCGGTGTCATCGGTCACCCCGGTCGGGATGCCATCAAACAGCGACGGGGTGCTATTGTGCTGCCGTGTGAACGGCCGCCAGGCCATATTTACCTCCCTGGGTTTGTGCGTCGAAGCCAAAAGGTATGCTGCCACTTACCCATGAAAGGGACAGGGTCGGGTGGCAGCACGAAGGATGTTACACCGCCAGCGGCTGCCACACAAACGCGCCGTCATCCGTGCGGCTGACGTGGCCCAGTCCGGGGAAGGGCAGGTGATAGAACTGCGTGAGCAGTTGCTCATCGGCGCAGCGGCCCAATACCCGCTCACGGGTTTCAGCAGCCAGGGCTTTTTCCGCATCGAACTTGATGGACCAGTCTGGGTGGGCAAACTGCACCGGGGAGTGCAGTATATCTACGGCGTGGAGGAACGTGTGGCCTTTTGACTGAATCATCACACCGATATGCCCCGGTGTGTGCCCCAGGGCGGCCACGGCCTGCACGCCCGGTGCAATCAGCGTGTTGGTGTTGATCTTTTTGATGTGCGGTTCCAGGCGCTTGAGCCGTTGGTAGGTGGCTTTGCCGAAGTCGCCCATGCTCTTGAGGAGTTCCGTGTTCGTCCAGTAGCTCCACTCAGCGTGTGTGACGTAATAGCCCGCATTTGGATAGGTAAATTCCAGGTCAGGGCCAGTGAACAGCCCGCCGATGTGGTCGCCGTGCAGGTGTGTTATCACCACAAAGTTGATTTGCCCCGGTGAGGTGTCCGCATCCAGCAGGCGGTCAGCCAGCAGGCCCGTGTCGGCACTATCCTCGCGGGGATTGCCGCCATCTACCAAAATGACCTGATCGCCCGCACGAATGAGCAGCGGGTTGATGGCCCACGGAATGCTTGCCGGGTCTTGGCCAACGTCTACCACAGCCTGACGCAGTTCCGCTTCAGGGATATGGGGAAAGCGCCCATGCAAACGCTCAAAGTCAATGGCAGGCGCGCCATCGTCAATAACAGTGCATTCGATGTCGCCAACAGTGAGGGTATGGGTAATCGTGGACATAGCGGCTCCCGGCAGGTGAGGTAACGAGTCCGGTGAGGATAGCCGATTGGGGCACAGCTTGCCATGCCCCGGTTGGTGTGCGGTTGCGTTAGTTCCAGGCGCGGCCACCGCCGCGTGGGTCGTAGCGGTCGAGCG
>CAWUJQ010000583.1:0-2768 GCA_963922445.1 uncultured bacterium | reverse complement strand
ACAGGCGGGACAGCACGAGTCGAAGCCGATGTTAAACGCACGCGACCGGCTGTACGGCCAGTCCGGTGAGCAGGATGAACGCGGCACAACGATTCGCTTCACGATACCCATCATGGCGAGTGATGCCTACTCGTATTCGCTCATCCAGGGCCGCGCGTATCACCTGCTGCTGGCTTACAGCGTGGATGATGACTTTATGCATCACTCGCGGGTGCGGTCGCAAACCACCGTCACGCTCTAGCTACGGGATCACGGCATGGCGGTTAGCAGTGGGTCACCCACGCTGAATAGGTAAATGGCCGCCATGCCCAGCAGTCCGGCAAACAGCACATAATACAGCGTCGGCAAAATCGTTTTGCGCAGCAGCGTTCCCTCCTGGCCGAGTAAACCGACTGTGGCGGCAGCCGCCACAATGTTGTGAATGGCGATCATATTGCCAGCGGCGGCCCCCACTGCCTGTAATGCGACTACCATCGTGCCACTCACGCTCAACTGCTCCGCAATGCTGAACTGAAACAGGCTAAACATCAGGTTGCTGATGGTGTTGCTGCCCGCGATAAACGCGCCTAGCGCGCCGATGGTTGGAGCCAGCAGCGGCCACACCCCGCCCACCGTGGAGGCCGCCCACTCCGCCATTGCAATCGGCATACTCGACAGGCCCACCGCATTGAAGCCGCTGTTGATGTACACGCGCACCATCGGCACCGCAAACAGCAGCACAAAACCCGCGCTCAACAAAATGCCGCTGGATTCACTCAGAGCGGCCCGCGCCTGCGATAGTTTCACCCGGTGTAAGAGCAGCGTCAGCAGCACAACCACCACCAGCACCGCCGCGGGTAGGTACAACGGCGTCGTGGATGCGGAAATCTCGGTACCGAGAATGGTCGACCACTCAATCCGGAGCGCGTTTTGCAGCCAGCGGCCAATGCCCAGGTCGGGCAGGCGCGTGAGTACCAGCCCCACCGCCAGCAGGCCGTAGGGCAGCCATGCCATCCAAATAGGCATGATCTTGGCGGGTTCTGCCTGCGGATCAACCTCAACCTGCGGCACATCATCCTTGAGCGCTTCGTTTTCCGATGATGCGCCCAGCTTACCCAGCCACTCCGATGGCCACGCGCTTTCTGCTGGGAAGTCCCATGTTTCACCGGGAATGAGGAAGCCGCGCCGCGCTGCCGTCACCACGATGGCCAGCCCTACCAGCGCCCCCAACAGCGACGGAAATTCCGGGCCGAGGAAGACGCCCGTCAGCATGTAGGGAATGGTAAACGCCAGCCCGCTAAACAGCGCAAACGGCAAAATCCCCAGCCCCTCCGTCCAGGAGCGGCGCTCCCCGAAGAAGCGCGTCATCATCATCACCATGAAGGTTGGCATCAGCGTGCCCACAATCCCGTGAATAATCGCTGCCTGCGCCACAATCTGCTGGCGGTACACTGGGAAGGTTAGGCCCACGGCTGATAGGCGCTCGTCCAATGCGGGGCTTTCCAGGCCGCCTGTGATACCCACCAGCACCGGGGTGCCCACCGCGCCAAACGTCACGGCGGTACTTTGCACCATCAAGCCGATCATGACTGCCGCCATTGCTGGGAAGCCCAACGCCACCAGCAGCGGCGCGACAATGGCCGCAGGCGTACCAAACCCGGACGCGCCCTCCAAAAACGAGCCGAACAGCCACGCGATAATAATCACCTGCACGCGCCTGTCCGGGCTGATGTCTACGAACATCTGGCGGATGACACCAATGGCCCCGGACTGCTTAAGCGTGGCCAGCAGCAAAATCGCCCCAAAGACGATAAACAAAATCTCGAATGTGATGAACAACCCCTGAATGGTGGACGCGGCCACGGTGCTGAACGACATCCGCCACACCGTCAGGCCAATGCCCACCGTCAGGAAGTACACCAGGGGCATCACCTGGCGGGCGGGCAATCGAAAGGCGATTAACAATCCGGCGGCCAGCAGAATAGGCAGGGCAGCTAAAAGCGCTTGCAACGATAGAGACATAAGCTAAACGGAGAGCCTTTGACAAGCTTACGGTAAATATTGTGCGGCAGTATAACGTGTGCGGAATGCACTGTGAAGCCGTGCCGCCATAGGATTACATTGCTCCCAAGCTATAATGACAATGCACACAATTTGAGGACCATCCACCCATGCCCAAAGCTGCTCTACCCCTGCACAACTGGCCCGTCTACGGTCACGACTGGGCGGTTGACCGCCTGCGCCGCGCCATCGTCAATGACCGCTTGCGCCATGCGTATCTGTTCGTCGGCATTGACGCGATTGGCAAGCGCACGCTGGCCTACTCGCTGGCGATGGCCCTCAACGCCCCCCACACCGATGAGACGGCCAACATTGACCTCGAATCCAACACGGCGCGGCGTGTGATGAGCGGCAACCACCCGGATATTGTGCTGTCCCAGTTGGATGAGAAGACGGGCGCGCTCAAAATCGAAGCGGTGCGCGACGTAACGAGTAAGCTGGCCCTGCGCCCCTATGAAGCGCGCTATCGTGTTGCCATATTAGACGAGTTCCAGAATGCCCGGCCCCAGGCCCAGGATGCGCTGCTGAAAACGCTGGAAGAACCGGCAGAGACGGCGCTGCTTGTCGTCCTCGCCCGCAGTTCAGATAGTATCCTGTCTACGATTACCAGCCGCTGTCAAACGTTGTCGCTGCGCCCGTTGCCCGTGGATGACGTGCGCCGCATCTTAGAGCAGCAGTATAGCGTCGCCCCCCCAGAAGCCGACCTGATCGCCCGCGTGAGCGGCGGG
>CAWUJQ010000582.1:0-2769 GCA_963922445.1 uncultured bacterium | reverse complement strand
TTGGGGCAAGGCGGCGAGGACGGCTTCACCCGGCTGCTGGAAAACCTCGAATTCCGTAACCGGACAGGCGTGGCGGGTGCCGCGCCGGTGGTGCTTGGCGCGGATGTGCCCTACTACAACAATGCGGCCTGGTCACCGGACGGGACGTGGCTGGCGTTTGTGCGACAGGGTGTGTTTGATGACAGTGTAGGCGCTTACGGCAGTGAGTTGTGGGGCATCCGGCCAGGGGACGACGCCCCAACCCAGTGGACGGATTTACACAGTGCTTACGGCGCGACGCGCATCAATGGGCACACGATTAGCGACCTCATCTGGTCACCAGACGGGACGCGAGTGGCCTTTTGGGTGATTGAACTGATTGGCGCGGATCCGTTGGCGAACACGGGCAACGCGGTGCTGCACGTCTATGATGTGGTCGCGGGCACGCTCAACGCTTATTGCGGCTACAGCACCGTGGAACACACCCCCAACCCGCCGCGCCTCATCTGGTCGCCAGATGGCACACACATCGCGTTTGGCGGCAATGTGCAAAACGACGACAAAGGCTACCTGCTGCTAGCGCTCAACACAGCAGACGGCACCTATACCGAACTGAGTAATGGCATCTTCCCGGCGTTGGGCGCGCCGGATGTGATTGGGTGGGGGCGGCTGCCGTGATATACAAGTGGCTGATAGGGCGCACCCTGATAGGCCGCCTGTGGACGACCATCGACGCACACTATGCCGACTCGCGGTTGTACCAGTACGCCCAGCGCAGCAGCAACTATACGCTGCATATCCTGTCTATTGGCTTCCTGTGGACGCTGCTCATCTGCCAGATGATGGGCAACAACTCCAAGCGCGCGGTGTACGACATGCTGTCCATTGTGCCGAATGGCACGCGCATCGGCACGGGGATGTTTTTGTGTATTGGCACGATGCACCGCGTGATTGATCGCTATGATGTGATGGCGGGGATTGTGTGGTTGACGCGGGTGGGTGTGCTGACGACATGGGTGTTTATCCAGCCGCCGTCGTCGCCGGAGCAGACGAATTTGCTGATTTGTATGCCTGTGCTGACGTTGTGGGCACCCGCATTGATGTTGTGGTGGGGCAAACTGTATGACCTGACGCTGGCCCCGCTGCTCGGACTCACGTTTGCGTCGGCGTTTCAACAGCACAACACCACGCCCTCCGCTGCGCTGATATTGCACGCGCTGCTGCTGGGCTTTCCGTTTTTTGTTGCGTTACAGGTACAGCAGATTGTGGTGCTGGGCAATGTGTTTCAGGTGTTGTTCGGCACGATTGCCAACCTGCTGTTGTTCTTTTTGCTGTGCGAGGGACTATTGCGCGTTGTGTGGTTCACTGTGCGGCAAACCATGCACATCTCCCCGGCTGAAGCGACCGCTGTGCTAAAGGCCGAACTGTAACCGATGCGCAAACACCTGCTCATCTGGCGGCTGTGGCGCGCCGTCAACCGGGAGCGCGTCTTCCACCCTATTTACAGCCACGCACAGGGCCGCAGCTATACGCTCCCGCACATCCTTGAAGCCGGGTTCGTGTGGACGCTGTACATTGCCCGAACCATCAGCCGTGAACACGAAAACGAAACCTACGAACTGCTGGCCGTCACGCCCGATGGCCCGTTGGGCACGGGCATCATGATGAGTTCGGGCGTGATGCACCGCCTTGTCGAAGTGACGCAGTACCTGGGCTTGCTGGCGTGGATTTTGCGGTTTGTGGTGCTGGGCATGTGGCTGGGCAGCACGGTCATCCGCACAGAAAATGCCGCCGCTGCCCTGCTGTACTGGTTCAGTGCGGTGATCCCGTTGGTGGGGTTGTGGGCGCTGCACCACTATGACATTTCGCTGTCCGTGCTGCTTGGCAACTTGATCCCGGCAGTGACGCGTGACCGCAACACCACCACCATCTTTGCGACATCGCTGCACCTGTTCCTGCTGATGGTGCCGATTGTGCTGGTGGTGATTGGATTTCAAATGGCGCTGCTGCTGGGTGAGGGCAGCTATGGGGTGTTTTTGTTGCTGAGCGTGGTCAACATTGCGGTGATGGTGGCGCTGTGTGAGGGGATTGCCCGGCTGTTGTGGCACCGCCTGCTGACGATATTGGATGTCAGCGCTGCTGATGCCGAAATTGTGCTGGATGGGGCACTCAACTGATGCAAGCGCCGCTCTCTGTGCGGTTGTGGCGGGCGCTGCAACGCAAGCCGCCGCTGCACCCGATGTATCGGTACAGCAAAGACGGCTTCCTATCGCAGCAGCGCGGTGTGATGGACCCGGCAGTTATGTGGACGTATATCGTGGGGCGGGCGCTATCACAAGAGCGGGAACGGGGCCGCTATGACACCTTGGCGACAACGACATTGGGGCCGATGGGCGTCAACTGGATTATTGCTTCCGTCACGATGCACCGCCATGACATGATGGTTGTGCAGATGCTGCACATCGGCTCCTGGTATGCGCGGGCGATAGTGCTGCTGGTTTCGCTGGCGTGGTTTTCGTGGTTTATCGGCATATTGGGGGGGATGCTGTTGATGCAGCAAGTGGATATTGTACTCGGTGCGTTGTTGGGGATGCTGGCCCCGACATTAACCGTGGAGCGGGCGAACGCGGCAGTGTTTGCGGTGATGGTGCATGTGCTGCTTTTCATCGGGGTGCTGCTGGCGGGCTTGGTTCCGGCGGCGGTGGTGTATCGCGTGTTAGGGTGGCCGGTGTTGGTGGCGGCGGCAGTGGCCTTGCTCATGATGGCGCTGGCGGGGCATGTCGTGATTGT
>CAWUJQ010000581.1:0-2771 GCA_963922445.1 uncultured bacterium | reverse complement strand
CGGCTGCCGGCGGGTGGGCCACGGGCTACGGCGAGGCACATCGCCCCAACGCAACCATTGAAGTGCTGATGCTGCTGTGCTGGGGTGGCTTGCTGTAGTGCGCTTTACGCCGGGGGTGGCACCCGCTAAAATGCAGCCCTCGTGTCGGGTTTGTATCGGGCAAAGTAAGCCGCTATGACGCAGCTATACCTCCATATTGGTATGCCAAAAACGGCCACCACCACCATTCAGCATGGCCTGTGGCTTAACCGGGATGCACTGTTGCAGCAGGGGTATTACCTGCCGCAGGCGGGCAGCGTGCGGGGCATTACCAAGGTGCCCATTTTTGCGCATCACACCATCGCCCGCGAAGTCAATCACCGCAACGAGGCGCATAACCCCTTTGCCGGGACGATTGCCGCGCTCATTGATGAGGTTGAGAACCAACCGCACGACCGGATTATGGTCTCGTCAGAGGTGTTGTCGTTTAGCCATCGCCTGACGCCCGAACACATCACATGGCTGCGCGCCCAACTCCCTGCACAGTGGCCCATTCAGGTGATCGTATACGTGCGCCGTCAGGATGAAATGCTGCATTCGTGGTGGGCGCAGTTGGTCAAGCTAGGCCGCACCCGTGCCAACTTTGAGGCGATGCTCCCCGGCCAGTTAGCCACCTTCCGCGCAGCAGACTACGACCGACTGCTCAGTTACTGGGAGGGCAACTTTGGCCGCGAAAACATCCACCTGCGCGTGTTTGAAGACGTGGTCAAACAAGAACATATCTTTGCCAATCTGCTAGGCTGGTATGGCCTGACCGACCTCAGCAGTGTGCAGATGCCAAACCCGGCCAACACCACCCCATCAGAAAAAACGCTGCGCTTTATCCAGCAGGTGAGCGCTCAACTGGAAAGCTCAGCAGAAGAGGCGGATAGCACCGCCGACCTTGACGCGGACGAAGCCACCGAGAAGCTGGCCCGCACCCGCTACTATCACCATGTGCTGATGGCCTTTGCGGATGAATATGGGTGGAACGAGACCAAAGTCAATCA
This sequence comes from uncultured bacterium, assembly GCA_963922445.1. Classification (GTDB taxonomy): domain Bacteria; phylum Chloroflexota; class Anaerolineae; order Aggregatilineales; family Phototrophicaceae; genus DAOTTY01. Next base: position 1,743 of record CAWUJQ010000581.1, on the reverse strand, counting down.
CCTGACGCCCGCGCTGCGCAACCAGATTATGGCCTACTACGCCGATAGCAATCAGCGGGTTGCCCAACGCTATCTCAGTCGCGATGCCTTGTTCGTAGACGCTCCGCGTGAGCGGCCCGTCACAGTAGGGGCGGCGGTGAGCTTCACGGCGGATGAGATGGAAGCGCTCGTTTATGCGTCGGCAAGGCGTTATGTGGCGCTGGAAGTTGACATCAGTCGGCTGCGTGACCGGCGGCAAGCGCAGGCCAGCCCCACGCCTAACAATACGTCCGCTGCGCGGTTGCAAACCCGTATCAGCGACCTGGAAGCAGAGTTAGCCCTACGGCGGTCGCTGCCATTGGCACGGATTGGCGAACTGTTAGGCGCTGCTCAACGCGAAGTCAACGCCAATGGGATTGGCGGCTTGCTCACGCGGGCGGGGTTGTGGCTGCGCGGTGAGCGCCGCACCCGGTAGCGCCATCACGATGACACGCAGCGGACGAAAGCCATGACGCACCTCTACCTTCACATTGGCGTGCCCAAAACCGCAACCAAGACGATTCAATTGGGGCTGCGTTTAAACCAGGCTGCGTTATTGGCACAGGGGTACTACCTGCCCAGCCAGGGCAGTATGGCCAACGGCGGCCTGGCCCATCACAACATTGCGCGGGGCATCGCCTCGCATGACCGTTACAACCCACACAACGGTGACCTCCCCCGGCTCATCAAGGAAATCGAGGGACAGCCGCACGAGCGCGTCATCGTCTCGTCAGAAACGTTCAGCAATTTGCTGCGCCCGCAACACATCCAGGGGCTACGAGACCAACTGCCACAGCATTGGCAGGTGCGTATTGTGGTTTATCTGCGGCGTCAGGACGAGCTGCTGCATTCGTGGTGGGCGCAGCTTGCCAAAACTATGCAGCGTACCGACCCGTTCGACGTGGTGGGGCCGAGGCTGGTCAATAACCTGTGGGCGGCCAACTATGAGCGGCTGTTGACCCTGTGGGAAGCGAGTTTTGGCCAGGAAAATATGCGCGTGAGCGTGTTTGAGGAGGCGTTGCAGCAGGGGCACATCTTCCATCATTTTTTGCGCACCTGCGACGTGGCCAATGCAACCGACTTCGCTCTGCCAGCGTCCACGAACACCACGCCGTCAGAAAAAACGTTGGTGATTGCGCAAGCAATCACCAGCGCCCTGCCGCCGCTAAGGTACGTCAACCCGGCAGAGACGGTGGCACGGCGTGTGTATTACAACGAGGTGCTGCTGCCATTTGCGGGGCAGGCGGGCTGGAACGACAGCAAAATCAACAAGCTGACGCCCCGCCTGCGCGAAAGCCTGATGGCGGCGTTTGACGACGGCAACCGCGCCGTGGCTCGGCGCTACTTCCAGCGGGATGTGCTGTTCGGCGCGGCACCGACGCCGCCGCCCGTGACCCATCACGACACGCATGACTACACCACTGATGAACTCCGCACACTGATTTACTTTAGCGCTGCGGCTCACCTTGACCAGCAGACGGAACTCATTGCAATGCGTGAGCGGGCGGGTGAGGTCAATGCAGCCCTGGTTGAAGGGCAGCGCGCTGCGTCGGATTTCGAGCGTTTAAAACACGAGAATGCCCAACTCGCCGAGTCTATCCGTCAGCTTGAGCAAGAGCTTGCCCTGCGGCGGTCGCTGCCGCTGGCGCGTGTGAGCGAGTTGCTTCATGGTGCGCAGCGGGAACTCCAGGCGGGCGGGGTGCGGGGCGTTATGCACCGCTCGTG
>CAWUJQ010000580.1:0-2771 GCA_963922445.1 uncultured bacterium | reverse complement strand
TGGACAAAGCTCAGGTCGTACTCGGCGACGACGAAGGGTTGGAGGTCAGGCACGGCGGGCGCGTCGAAGTCCTTCGCGTGGTACAGGTCATAATCGCCCAGCGTCAGCGGCTGGATTATCTGCTCCCATAAGAGGCGGCGGGCGGGCGATTCGGTGTCGAAGGGCGCACGGCGCATCGTAACACCGTCAAACGTGACCGGGTTTGCCCCGCCCACCATCGCCGTAAACTGCCAGTCTGGGGCGGCGGCGGGCAGATGGGCCAGCGTGTTGTGGATGTAACCGTGAATGCCCGCCGTCCGGTAGCCTTTGCTCGCGGACAGCAGATGCGCGTTAATGCCGATGTGGGTCATGGGGTTGGGTGGGCGCTACCCCACATCCGCCACCACCGGAATTGACGGGCTGCGTCCGAGTTCCTGGCCGGCGGCGTCATAAGCGACGGCGTACAGGTCTCCGATGAGGTTCGGCTGCACGTCATACGTCACGGAAAGCGTAGACGTGGTGACAGGCTCCACGGTGGCAATGGGTGTGGGGTTGGCCGATGTGCCGCGTGGTGCGACGAAAAAGGTCACGCGGGCGGTGTTTGGGTCATACACGTTGTTGATAATCAGCGTGACGGGGCCGGGGGCCAGCACAAAGTTACCGCCCTGCTCACGGAATGGCGACACACTTACGGCGAGGCTGTCGTTGACGGGCGGCGGGCCTGCTCCGGCACCGTCACCTATCGGCGCTTGTTCGTCGGGCGCGCTGTCGTCCCCTGCGCTTGACGGCAGATAAATGACCTGCCCTAGATCAAGCACATCCGGGTTTTCCAGGCAGTTGCCGTTGGCCAAATCCTCAATCGTCGTTTCCGTTTGCAAGCCGAGTGAATACAACGTGTCGCCGCTCTGGATTTCGTAGGGCGTCCAGTCGGCGGGGATGGCGCAGTCGGTGGGCGGGGTTACGTCAAGCTGGGCAGCGGCACCTGCATCTGTGGTGTCTGCGGTGCTTGCCGTATCCGGCACGCCGGATGTGTTCGTGGTGGGGTTAGCCGGCGCAATATCAATGGATTCCACCGTGGGGACGGTTGTTGCGGTTGGTGGGGGCAGCGTGGGTATGGGTGGGGCTGTTGGTGGCGGCGGTGGTGGGGTTGGCGTGGGGGCCGCACCCGTGCGCGTGCAACCCACAATGGCAATCATCAAGCAAAAGCTCAGCAGCATAGATTGTCTCATGGCACCGCCCTCCTTCGGCTAATCGCCTTCCACTATAGCGCCACCGTTCGCCTGTGACAAATCCTGATCGGGGCGCTAAGATAGCAGCATCATACAGATTCGAGGTACCCCCACCATGAGCTTCCTCACCCAACGGCTGGGCCTGGCCCGCTTTGAAGCCGACGAATACTACGCGCAGGCGCTACAGGACTATCAAAAGGGCAAACTGCAAGAAGCGCTGGATAACGTTGGCTTTGCGCTAACGCTCATACCGCAAAACTCCGAGTATTTGGCGGCGCAGGGCTTGTTCTACTTGGAAGATGGGGTGGAGGACAAGGCGCGGGAGAGCTTCCAGGCGGCGCTGACGTTACACGACGCAGAAGCAGCCGCCAACTACGGGATGGGGGTGCTGGCCTTTAACGACAAGGCGTGGGACGAGGCAAAAGTCTACTTCAACAAAGTGGTGGCCATTCGCCCAGCGCAAATCGAAATCCCCTACTACATGGCGCTCATTTATCACCGCCAGCAGGATAACCATACGGCCAAAGCCTACATGGAACAGGCGCTCCAGCAGATGGAAGACGCGGGTGATAAGCGCCGAACCAGCGCGCGCCGCTGGGTTCGAGAGTTTGACAAGCTCATTACACAGCTTGAGCGGGCCGAAGACGAGGAAACGCTACCGCCGCAGCAGTTGTCCTTTTATCAAAAGGCACAACTTGAGCAAGCAGAGGCCGAACAACTCACTGCGGCTGCCCATTCAGGGGCGTTAGAGGCGGGTGATGGCCCTGCCGACGCAGCCGATGATGAGGCATAACTAGGCTACGGCCACGCGCGTGTGCGAAAGCAGTTGCAGCGCTTCATCCAGGGAATCAGCAAACACGATCTTACGGTTGAAGTCTGGGTACAGCAGCACCAGCGCCCGAATAATGGCGTCCACATAGGCGTCACAGTTAACGAACACAATGAGTTGCAGGTTCTTCATGTCGTTAAGGCGCTTGAAGGCGCGCTGACCGCACTGAATGGCATCGGCAGGGACGGTTTTGTTGGTACCCATATCAACTGCCAGATGCATGGCCCCGTCTGCGCTGGCAACCATCGCCTCGAAGCTATCCATCTCTTGCCAAAATTCACCCCACGTCCAGGTGTCGTCAAACCGCGATACGGCCACTGACTTTTGAGTATTATACCACCAAGTTGAGATGGGCATTGCGTTAACTCCACAAGTTAATTAATTGACAATTATGATTTTACATGGCCTCCACCTTTTTGCAAGTAACATTTCGTAATGTGCGCGTGAATTAGGTAAAAAATACCACGTAAGGCAGAGATTGATTGCCCTACACTTGATCTACTGCCCCTTACCACGGCCCTCACCGTCATAGTCCCCGGCTTTTAGCACTTCTTTGGCCTGTGCCCGTGGGTTATTTTGCAAGCTGACCAACACCTTCTCGTAAAAGAGTGGGTGTTCGTTTTGCATAATCTCAATCAATGGCAGCGCGCCGTCGTCGCCCAGGTTCAGCAGCGCATCCGTGACCATGTGCCACACGTCAGCGTCGTCGGTGTTGTAGCCAGCAGCCAGCCCTT
>CAWUJQ010000579.1:0-2796 GCA_963922445.1 uncultured bacterium | reverse complement strand
GTTGGCTACACAAGTAGGTAAGTACACAAGCTGCAATAGTGACAAAAGGCACTAAAGCATGTGTAGAGGGGTATCGGTATACTGATGTACCGTGTGATCCCCTTCACTCCGTTGAAAGTAGTGACTACGCTTTTGAGATGTGTTGCACTTTAAGGTGCTTGTTTACGCCCTGGTAATGTTCTAGGTAACATAGGCCGCATGAGTGACCGCTCATCATTGTTTACAAGTTCACCCATGAGGGAAAACTCACACCATGAATTACGCACATTTATCGTTAGTGGCCGTGTTCGTCACGGTTGGTCTATTCTCTGTTGCATCGGCCCAGGAAGATGACGCCAGCGGCTTTGACTTCGATACTATGGACGACATCACCCACTGCTCTGACCCGCAGCCGAACCCGACCCTGATTGCCGACCCGGCCTTCCCAGCGGTTGAGCCACCGCGCTGCTCGTTTAACCACCACGGCCAAATCGAAGTGATTGGCGACGGCGTCGAAGCGGTTCACTATTTTGCAGAAGCCGACGATGTCACCTGGCACTTTGTCACTGCGGGCGACCCGGCCAACCCGACGATTGTGTTTATCCACGGCCTGCCAGATACCTGGTTTACCTGGCACAACCAGATTGCCGCCCTGTCTGACGAGTATTACATCGTTGCCCTGGACCAGATGGGCTATGGCCAAACGGAAAAAAGCCTGAACCTGGACTTCTCTCACCCGTCTATGGCGCAGAAGATGACGGCCTTCCTGGACGAAATCGGCGTTGACCAGTTCCACATGGTAGGCCACGACCGTGGCTCTGTAAGTGGTGACTACCTGCTCAACGAACTGGGGATGGATGCCCGCGTGCTGACCTACGTGCGCATGCAGCAGTCCTTTAACGAACCGCACGGCGAACCGCGCCCGCCACATGACGTATTTGGCACCGCTCGCGGCGTGGTTCTGTTCAGGAGCTCGCAGACCATTGCGGGCAGTTACACCGTTGAAGGTGGCTATGTAGCGACCGAAATCCCGCAGGAAGAGTACGACCGCCTTGAGTATGAGTTTGCGATTGAAGGCACCGCCGAAGCCGTATCGCAGTACTTCCACACGACGAACTTCGACATTGAAGAAGATGACCGTTACGACTTCCTGTTTAAGCGCATGTCCATGCCAGTGCTGATTTTGCAGGGCGCGCTAGACCCCGGTCAGCGGCCAGAGGAGTACGAAAACTCGCTGGACTTCCTGATGAACCCCAACAGCCAGGTTGTGATTTTGGAAACCGCCGCCCACTTCCCGCAGTCGGAACTGCCGGATGAAGTTTCCGACAACATCCGCAGCTTCATCCAAGCCAACAGCTAATCACTCGCACCAGGGGGGGCGTCAGCCGATGGCCGCCCCTAACACCCACCCCGGAACACGCCTTCTACCGTGTGCCAGCCCACATCGCCCGACTGGAACAGGGTTAGATCGCCCATGTAGCCGTAGGCGGTGGGGCTGTGCAGCGAGGTGCGCGTCACCTGCCCGTTTTGCAGCACATCTGCATATAGGATGACGACCCCACCCGACGCCTGTTCATACAGCAGCAGCACGGTGTCGGTCGGGCGCTCATATAGGATGCGGTCTGGCAGACCCAGGCCCACCAGCAGCGTCCCGGTACACCGGAGCCGTTCTACATAGATGGCGCTGACGGTGTTGCTGTCGTTGAACAGCACGCCAATCTCTTCAGTAGCGACGGCATCCAGGGCGGTGACGGTAAACGAGAGGACGGCGTAGAGGCGCGTGTTGCCCGTCACCTGAATATCGCTCACGCCGCTTTCAATCAGGTAGGCCTGCACCTGGTTAATCGGCGCTTCTCCTGGTGAGATGCCGCGCCAACAGGGTTCATCGCAGCCGGGGTAACTGAAAATGTCCATGGGGAGCGGGGCAGGCGTGGCGACCCCGTAGCCCACGCGCAGCAGCAGCGCACAGGCGGTGAGGGTGGCGACTAGCGTGAGGGTGGGGCGTAGGATGACAAACAACATGGGTTAGCTCTCCTCGCAGGGCATATTGCGGAAGTGCCCGGCTGCTTCTGACCAGGGTAGATGAAAGGGCGTCATGGAACTGTTGCGGTTGTCTTCTGCAAGAAACATGCCCGCCCGTGCTAGATTGCGCTTTCCGTCTGAGCTGGTGAACACCACCACCGCCTCGCCATAGTAATACACGGCATAGAACGACCCACCATCAAAGATGGAAAAATACACGTTGTCGGGCAGCCCATAGGTCAAAAAAATAGCGTCCATGCAAACGCCGGCCCGCGCCTCTACGCTGTCTAACACGCCCAAGGAGAAGTTCGTTTCAACGGTTGTGCGGTTGGGGCGGCCTACACCGCGAGGGACGACGAACGAATCAATGCCGTATAGTTGCTCGTCATTCAGTTTGCTGAGGTCAACAGCAAAGAGCTGCCCGTCAAATGATCCCATCGTGACTGCCTCCACGCCCAACCGATTCAACACGGCCCGCAGTTCGCTCGGTTCCGACTGGCCAACGGCCAAGCCCTGCCAGCACGGGCCGTTACATCCCGGATAGGTGAACACGTCGAATGGCAGCGGGGCGGGCGTGGTCACACCGATGGTCACGCGCAGCAGCACGATGATAACCGTCAGCAGCGCGGTGAGCGTAAGCGCAGGTTGGATGAAGAATCGCAGCATGATTAGTCTCTGTTTGAAAAGTCTCGGGCGGCATACATGCCGTCCCTACAGGTTGCGTCTGTGACACTGTAGGGCGCGCAACGGCGCGTCCGCCACAAACCCCAGTTACCCAATCAAATTCTGAATCTG
>CAWUJQ010000578.1:0-2828 GCA_963922445.1 uncultured bacterium | reverse complement strand
CCGACCCCCTCGCCCCATACGCCTACCTGTGGACGACCGAAAAGCACCAGTGGGTGCTGCTCACAGACGAAGAGAGCCAGCGCGAAAAGGACTACACCATCTATCACATCAAGTCGTGGCGCATCCTGGATGTGCAGGACGACACCCTCCACCGCGCTATCGTGGAGAAAATGATCGAAACCGGAACGCCGCAGGTCACGGACGAAGACGTCTTTGGGCGCAAAAAGTAACCGATGGGTACGCTCTACATTGTTCCCACACCCATCGGCAACCTGGAAGACATCACGCTGCGGGCGCTGCGCATCTTGAAAGAAGCGGCGCTCATCGCAGCCGAGGACACGCGCACCTCACGCGTGCTATTGGATCACTATGAGATCAAAACACCCACCACGAGCTATCACGAGCATAACAAGCTGGCCAAGCTGGAAGACATCCTCAACACGCTGGCGAACGGCGACGTTGCGCTGATTAGCGACGCAGGCACCCCCGGTGTGAGCGACCCCGGCTACGAACTCATCCGGGCGGCAGTGGATGGCGGCTACCCGGTGGTGCCGCTGCCCGGAGCCAATGCGGTGATTACCGCCCTCGTGGGCAGCGGGTTCCCGACGGACGCGTTTGTATATGTGGGCTTTTTACCGAAGAAGGACAAAGCGCGCCACGACTTTTTGGTGGAACTGCGCGACGAGCGCCGCACGATTGTCGCGTATGAGAACCCGTATCGGGTGGCGGCCACGCTGGCGGATGTCGCGACGGTAATGGGGTCAGAGCGCATGGTGTGCGTGGCCCGTGAGATCAGCAAGAAGTTCGAGGAATTCTACCGCGCTCCAGCAGGTGAGGCCGCCGAGCGCTATGCTGCCGAAGCGCCCAAGGGCGAGGTGACGCTCGTCATCGGCGGGATGCCGGAAGAAGCCACGCAGTGGGACGAACCCCGCGTGCGCGACGAACTGCTCCAGCGGCTGGCCGATGGCGAAAAGCTGAGCCGGGCCGCCAAGCAAATTGCTAAGGAGAGTGGCTGGAACAAACGCGATGTGTACGCGCTTGCCAACGAGGACTGAGCAAAATTAGGTGGGTTGTGCGATTTCGCGGCTGGCACGCCAATGGGTATACTCCCGTTTGATAGCCAACTAATCAAAGGGAAAACGAAATGTTTGAAGGCAAAGTCGCGCTTGTCACGGGGGGCAGTTCCGGCATTGGCGAGGCCACGGCGTGGTACCTGGCACGCAACGGGGCAAAGGTCGCCATTAACAGCCGCAATGCAGACGAAATCCAATCCGATGTCGATGACATTGTTGCAGCGGGATTTGATGCCATGCCCGCCGTTGCAGATATATCCGACTATGCGGCGATGGAACAGGCCGTGGAATCGGTCGTGGGGGCGTGGGGCAAGCTGGATTTGCTGTTCGCCAATGCGGGCGTGAATGGCGTGTGGGCACCCATGGAAGAACTTGACGTGGACGAATGGCTGCAAACGGTCAACATCAACTTGAACGGCACGTTCTACACGATCAAGACGGCCTACCCGCACCTGAAGGCCAACGGCGGCAGCATCGTCGTAACCGCGTCGGTCAACGGGACGCGCATGTTTAGCAACACAGGGGCCACGGCTTACTCCGCGACGAAGGCGGCCCAGGCCGCGATGGTGAAAATGCTGGCCGTGGAGTTTGCACCGCACAAAGTGCGCATCAATGTGGTTTGCCCCGGCACCATCGACACGGACATTGAGGAGAACACCGACCGTCAGGACATCGACAGCGCGGGGCTGCCCGTTGAGTTCCCCAAAGGCAAAATACCACTGACGGGCAAGCAGGCGGGCACCTCGGCGCAGGTGGCGCAGTTGGTGGGCTTTTTGCTGTCCGACAATGCGAGTCACATCACGGGGACGGAGGTGTTTATTGACGGGGCGCAGTCGCTGTTGCAGGGCTGATGGCGGGTGGCAGCGCGGCGGGGTATGCTTTACCCCGCTCACCGTGCAGATTTACGCCTCGTCTTCGTCGTCTGTATCGTCATCTTCGATCAGGTCGTCATCTGACCAGCCGACCATATCCCCCGGAAAAGACCCGTTGCGCAGGTACATCTGCGATAGTTCTTCGATGGCAACATCCAGGTTCAACTCATGCGATTTCACCTGACCGTACAACCGCCGCAGGTCGTCCATCAACGCCGGATTTGATTTGCCGTAATGCCCCATCATGTAGCTGATGCGGCCCAAAATCGCCTTGATGTCTTGCTCATAGCGGGTAGTCATCAAAATCCCCCCGGTCCCATGCGTCGTGCATGTCCTTATACTGAGCGAGTTCCTGCTCCCAATATTCATCACTCAGGTAGTCCACGCCGTCAATTGCGCCCTGACGGGCCAGCGCCAACCGCGATTCTTTGCGGAAAGCGGCCATTTTTCTGTCTACCTCACGGTTTAAACGGAACAATTTCCGAGCTTCGTGCGTGAGCGCATACACGAACAGCGCGCCGAGCGCAAAGCCGAGCGGCAACCACAGTCGTCTCATGTAACTTCCTCCTTGGTTTGTTTAGCTGATGTCGATAGTCTGCCATGAGGTGAGACATGATGACAAGGGTTAATTTATTATAAAGTATTATATTGAATGCACTCGATTGAGGCTATTCGATTGACTGTGCCCAAGATGTCGTGGTTAGGGGACGTACCATACCCGCTGTGTTTTGATCAAGGACGCAGCAGGTGTCGTGAGACATAGGGTTAGATTAACGATGAGACACAGGGGTGCCCGTATTGCCATCGGTGGCGTATGCGCTTGCTTCACCTCACCCCCTGGCCCCTCTCCAACCTGGCGAGGGGAGATATCGGGTCAAATTCC
>CAWUJQ010000577.1:0-2832 GCA_963922445.1 uncultured bacterium | reverse complement strand
CATACAAGGGTTTAAATGCTTTTCAAGAGGAAGATGCTCGCGACTTCTTCGGTCGGGAGCGTTTGATTCGCGAACTAATCGGCATTATGGGGGACACCATTGAATCAGGGGATCGGTTGTTGGCGGTTGTCGGGCCGAGTGGATCGGGTAAATCTAGTGTTGTCATGGCAGGTTTGTTACCCACGCTAAAAAAGGGTGAACTCAAAGACAGCGAAGATTGGGTCTACCTGACCCCGTTCACGCCTGGGGGTGACCCACTAGAAGAATTGTCTCATGTCCTAAAGATTGCCAATCCTCCCAACTATCGCGGCATCCGCAAGGAACTGGAGTCGACGGATTGCCTTGGTCTCGTTCGGATCGCAAATGACCTGATCAAATCCGACGATCAACGCGTTTTCGTCTACATTGATCAATTCGAGGAATTATTTACCCTGGTTGATGAAGAGCGTGAACGTGAACACTTCATCAACACGATTGTGGCTGCCGCAACCGAGCCTGGCAGTCCCGTTGTGGTTGTGCTGACTTTGCGTGCGGACTTCTACGACCGACCCATGAACTATAATCTCCTGGGTGAACTCATTCAAAGCAATAATCGGTCCGTGCTTCCGTTAACGCTTGGTGAGCTGAACGATGCGATTACACTGCCTGCCCAACTAGACGATGTACAACTGGAGTTTGAAGATGAACTCGTTGCAGAAATTGCGTTTGACCTTCTTGAATTCCGTGATCCAGCCGATAAAACCACCTCGTTAGCTGGGGCGCTGCCGCTGCTGCAATTTGCGTTGCAGCGCTTGTACAATTTGCGACAGGGAAATTTGCTCACAATGCCTGCCTATAAGGAGATGGGCCGGGTGAGTGGTGCTATCGGTAGTCACGCAGAGGACGAGTTCAAGAAGCTAAGTGAAATAGAAGACAATGTACTGCACCGGGTATTCTATCATCTGGTGAATATCGACGAATTTGGAGCACCAACCCGGCGTCGTACAAAGCGCCCTGACGTCACCCAAGGCAACCCAGCAGCCGAACGGCTCGTAGAATCCCTCGTCAGCAATCGCCTGTTGGTAGCTGGCAAAGATGAAATGCTGGAAGTTGCGCATGAAGCGCTGCTGCGCAGTTGGGGGCGACTGCGTGATTGGATAGAAACGAATGGGCGTCATATCCAGTGGCTACAGAAGGTTCAAGCTGACGCTCAGGAGTGGGAGCACCAGGATAAGCCGAATCGGTTGCTGTGGGACTATGAGGAATTGCAACCGGTCTACGAGGCGATTGATCAACTCAAGATTACGTTAGACCCGGTCACACGTGAGTTTGTGCGTCCCCAGACCGATCGATTGCTCGATGATTTTGAGACAACACCCGAATATCGCCAGTTGGGTATTATCGACCGTTGGCTTGAGATCGGTGCGGATGCAGCGCCTGCATTGGTTGGTGCGTTGGCCTACGCCAAGGGGGATGTTGTTCTGGATAGCATTGATCAAGCGCTATGGCAGATTCCCCACGCGGCGGAAGCAGCGCTCATTGCAGCCCTAGACAGCGAGGACGCTAATGCGCGCGAGGCAGTGGCCGATGCAGTCGGACGCTTGGAAGTGGTCAATGCTGTTCGAGGTCTGCTTGACAATATCATGGCTGAGTCAAAAGCGTATTGCCTGGCCGAGATCAACGCAATCAACGCGCTGCGTACTGCCGCGCGGGTCAATCGTGATACGATCCCAGCTTTATTGGATGTTCTTAAGGACTCGGATAAACGGTCTTTGGACGAGCGACGGGCAGCGGCTGAAGCCCTTGGCACTGTGATAGAGGCAAACGACCGCAAGGCTGTGCAGGCATTTGTCGAGTCTTTGAACGGGGATAAGGCCGATAAGAATTGGGAGGTGCGTGAGGCTATTGTGTTATCCCTAGGCAAGATCGGTGCGACACAAAAGTCACACGTTGATGTGCTGATAAACAAAACACGTGAACGAGGCGAATCTTATCATGTTCACAGAGCGGCCATTGAGTCACTTGGCGAGCTGCGACAGCGCCGGGCGATGACACAGTTGGTGAACGGCGCGGTCGACAATCGTGAGGATATACGTTTTTCAGCAGTAAAGGCGCTGGCGATCCTGGAGACCGAGGATGTCCTTTCAATGTTGATGTATCGCCTCAAGGATGAACCCCCCAAAGTACGCCAGGCAACGGCAGAAGCCCTGGGAACATTTGGCCATGCCCATGCATGGAGGCCACTGGTTGATGCTCTGGAAACAGAGCGTGTACCGCAGGTAAGGGTGGCCATCGTCAGGGCACTGGAGTGTTATCCGGATAAATACGATGTGGCCCGTGCGTTGCGTCGGTCACTTCAGGATGATACCGCCTCTGTAAGAGCAGCAGCAGCACATGCCCTGGGTACAATGGACAAAGACCATCGGGGGCGCAATATACAGGCACTGCTGGATGGCTTTAAGGACCGAGATACGGATGTCAAGATCACTGTGATTAAGGCTTTGGGTGCTCTTCAGACGAACCAGGCGACGCAGACCCTGTTCAATACGCTGCGGGGCAATCGAACGTGGCGCATCCGTTTCCAGGGCGCGGTCGCTCTGGCTGCCATTCGTGATGACAGCATTGAGGAGGATTTACGCTCTGTGCTGGACGGTAAGGACAGTGATGCGGCCTTTGCTTCTGCCGTGGTGCTCGCTGGACTCGGTGATGACAGTGCCCGTGTAAAGAAGGAACTGCTTGGTGCATTAAGTGACCCTCGTGTTGAGGCACGCTGCATCGCGGCGGGTGCGTTAGGTAAACTTAGGAACAGAGCAGAAATAAGTTAAGCAGATGGGATGGCACAGTAATTCCATT
>CAWUJQ010000576.1:0-2837 GCA_963922445.1 uncultured bacterium | reverse complement strand
TCGCTCAGATGGGCGATTTCACCCAAAGAGAGGTTCTTTCTACTTAGATTTTTTCCTTTGTTCGTGAGCGGTGAGGTGAAGGTCAACGCACAGACGATTTCGACTGAGGTTCACACAACTTAACTTTTTGTACCCATGTAAAAGGCATAGAGACCAAACAGGAGACAAGTAAACATGCCAGCAGATAAATACTTTGATAGCAGTTCCGATTTCCAAGGGCACCTAGATGATCTACAGCCAGGGCAGCCCGCCGATGCCAATGATGTCCGTGAGCCTTTGGACGATGTGAATCAGGCCTTGGGTAACATCATTGGCAACCAGGAAACCTTTGAAGCGTTGAAAATTGATGGAAGTACCTGGCCCTCACTTGAGATAACGCGAACCGATGATTTGGCGGCCCCGGTGGTGGAGATGGTCGTAGCCCGAACCGTTCAGAACGGCCCTATATTCCGGTCGAAGTTTGCTCGCCTGGACGGAGGAGGCCAGAACGCCGCAGCCCAGAATAGTGATAACCTCTTCCGATTGGAGGTCTATGCCCACGACAGCATGGAGTATCAAGCCAACTCAGTGATCAGGGTGAGAGCCGTGGGCGATCAAAGCACTTCCAATCAGGGGTCAAAGATCGAACTCCGCGCCACGCCTGAAGGTGCTACCGCCCCGAACACGGTGCTTGTCATCCGAGGCGATAAGCTTCTACCAGGTGAAGACGATGCATTTGATATCGGTGGTGCTGCTTATCGCTGGAACGAGATTTATGCCAAGGAAGGCGTGATCAATACATCTGACCAGCGCGAAAAGCGCAACATCCAGCCCATCCCCCCCCAGACGGCTTTGCAAATCCTCGCCTTGCTTCAGCCTGCTACTTATATGTGGAAAGACCGCCAGGAAGACGCGGTAATCCGAACCGAGACACGCCATCGCGGCGTGACCCAGCAGGTTCCCCAGACGCGAGTCACCTACGATGAAGCCAGCGGCAAGTGGATTGAGCGCACGGTCATGGTCGAAGTTCCGATTACGGAGGCAGTGGCCATTGAGGACGAAGACGGTAACGTGCTACGCACCGAGCAGCGGCCCGTAATGGAAGCCTACACCGAGGAGGTCGTTGAGCGGCCCGCCGTCAACAGGACCCACAACCGACTCCACACGGGCTTCATCGCCCAGCAGGTGGCGCAGGTGCTGACCGATGCCGGTCTAGCCCCGGCGGACTACGGGGTGTTCATCTACAACGAAGACGCTGACCGCTACGGGCTACGCTACACCGAGTTCATTGCGCTGATGGTCGCGGCATTCCAGGCGGTGATGAATCTGCCGGTGCTGCGTACCGCGCTGGAAGCGGCGTATCCCAACTTGCAGATGGGTGAATAGCGACGGGCTGTCTAGCGGCGCAACGACATGGATGGCTGGTGGCTGCCAGCATCCCAAATTCAACAAGCAAACAATCACAGACACATGCTCGTGGGTGGAGCCATCCGCCACATGAGCGCGTGTGCATGAAAACTACAAAATAAGGAAATTACAATGACATCAAAATGGACAGAAGATTTAGTGAGACTGGGTGAGACAAGCCCTTATTTCTACATCGGTTCCCCCATCTTACCAGATGGTGGCACAGCCCCTAACGGAGCTGGAAAGTTCATAAATGGCTACTTTGAAGGAGCATCGGTTCGTAGAGGTAATGATTACAATTGGCACATTCGGCTAGATGTAGATTTGGGCAGCGTCGCAACCGCAACTACCATCGAGAAAATTGAGGTGACGGTTGAATATATGCGCTCTTATAAAGGTAATTTAGGTGAACCCGGTTTTAGTGGGGCTTATGAAGATAAGATACTTATTGTCGAGCATAGCTCCATAGGTCATTTGGGTACACTTTATGATAAAGCTAATAAAGCACCTTTTTTCACTCCCTATCAATCCGAACTCGTTTACACCGGGAACATATCGAATGGCATCATAACGCTTAGGGGTTATTTAGATGAACGCGTCAATAATGATCCGGGAGGTGGATATCTTCGCTATACATCAATAAAAATAACAGGAACGGGTGCTAATCCATTTGCGCCTGCACACGATGGTTCCCCGTTTTGTCCTATCTGTTACGTAGCCAATGGACAGGTTCTATCGTTTTTCCCAATCAGCCTGACTGACGGTGAAAAGCGCGAGCAAGTCACGGACATCGAACTCAATACACCGGGCGAGGCCCTCGCCTTCACACGCTACTATCGGCAGGGCAAGCAAGCAGCTTACGATCTTATGGGGCTGGGCTGGACGCACAACCACGCCATCCGATTCGAGGATGTACCTAACGCAACGCCAGCCGACGGTGATAAGCTGCGTGTTATCCTCGGTAATGGCGGTATTGCCTCTTTTACCTACGATAGCCTATCTGGCCAGTTCGTTGGCGATACAGGGGCAAATTCGGTCATCACCATGTCGGGCACACCCACAGTGTACACGCTGACGGCCTCGGATCAGTCAACGTTTGTGTTTGATGATGAAGGTAGGTTGACTTCCCGTACTTGGCCGAATAACGAAGTCTGGACTTACTGTTACGACACCAATGATCGGCTTGTTGCTGTCTACGATAACGAGCAGTCGAACTGTGCCTCACCAACAGGCATCCGCCGGGCATTGCGTTTCAGCTACAACAGTGACGGTCTACTGCATCGAGTGGGCGACCAGGAAAGTGATTTAACGACCCCATCCGGGCGTTATGTCGAGTTCTCATACCTCTCAGAGAAATCGGGTGGCTCCCCCGTCAACAACGGTGGCTATCTGCTTGGTAGTGTACAGGACGTTCGAGGCCACACTTGGACATATGATTACTATGGCCAGGA
>CAWUJQ010000575.1:0-2839 GCA_963922445.1 uncultured bacterium | reverse complement strand
GGCGGGGTGCCCTTCGAGAAGACGGCGGCGGACATCCGGGCGGTGGGGGCAGCGCGGTGTGTACTGTCTACAGATTTGGGGCAGGCGAATCAGGTAGCAGCACCGGAAGGGCTGCTGTGGTTCGGGGAGGCGCTGTTGGCGGCGGGCCTATCGCAAGATGAGGTGCGTCAGATGGTGGTGACGAATCCGGCGGGGTTGGTGGGGGGGTAGGCCGGGCGGTCATTTTTGGCGGACGCGCCGTTGCGTGCCCCTACAATTTGCGTTGATCTATCGTAAGGGCAAGGCATGCCTTGCCCGCTACTCGTTTATAGTAGTTCAACTTATGAATAAAATGGAATATTAGTTGCGATACTGTCAACATTTCATCAATGTAATACCTCCGCGGTAACTCTTGTTGTATAGTGAAGATGGCGCGTGAAATTAATCCGTGCTATCAGGCCATTTATCACATCAGAGAGGTGTTTCATGTTACGTGGATTTCGTTTTTACATTATTCTGTTCTTGATTGCGCTGGTTAGCGCAGGCGTCGTGTCTGCACAGGACGACGATTTTGGTTATGGCCAACTTGATGCAATGGCCGCACGGGCTGGCAACGGCGCAGTCACCCGCGTGCAGGGGAGCATTACGCTGCAAATTGTACCGGGATGTGGCTCTCCGACGGGGTTGTGTTCAGAGGGGGTTGTCACTGGTGATTTGGAAGGCACCCTGTTTAGTAACATCACCTCCTTCGTGGAAGGCAATAACTTCAACCGTGCCACTGCCGACACGACCATCACCACCGCCGACGGGACGCTCATCATCCAACTGACTGCTCGTATCCGTGTGTCAGACGGATCCTCGGCAACGCGCTTGCGCATCGTTGACGGTACGGGCATCTACGACGGCGCGCGCGGCCTTATCATCAGCCGGGGTGGGATCGACCCCAACACAGGTTTGGAAATTGTGGACTACCGAGGTGTTATCGTTGTCCGTTAGGCAGTGTTAAACCCGAAAAGGCTGCGGTGAGGCGGTTCCCTGCCGACCTCACCAACCTCGCATGAAAGTATTACAATCGTGTTGCTGCGACCTGAGCAATAGAATGCTGAGGATCTAACTTACTCACAACGGAGTCATCCCCAATGGCACAAGCCTACTACAAAGTATTTGACGAAAACGTTGAAGTACATGGCCAGCCCATGCAGACCTTTGTTGAGTGCATCACGAAGGAATCGGTGTCGCCTGTCCTGAAAGAATTGGGCGTCGAAACAATTGATGTTGAGCATTGGTACCCGCAACAGCTATGGCTCGATATTTTTAACGAGCTGCGTGACCGAAAACTGGTTATTGGCACGTTCGTGGATATTGGCATGCGCACAATCGAACTGACGCGCTATCCAGAAGAGGTCAAGAGTATTCCGTTTAAGGACTTCATGCTGCACGGTGCCGACCGCACCCACCAGCACAATCACCGGGGTGGCGATGCGGGCGAATATACCCTACGCCTTGAAGCGGATAATCACATTGTTGTGGATGCGCGTGTGCCCTATCCTGATGATTTTGTTTACGGTTGCTACTATCAGTTAACCATGCAGTTCCGACCAGAGGGCGTTGGCTTTTACCTGGAATACGATAAAGAGTTGCCCAAGCGCGAAGACGGCGGGGAATTCACAAGAATCCACATCAAGTTAGACTCACCCGCAACCTGATTTGCTTTAGCTTGAGCCGCGTTCGTAAATATCTTTCATAGCCTCTTCGGTCGGGTGACATAGGTTGCCACATCGGAGGGGCTGTTCTGTTTAGGTATGCGGTGCGGGAGATGGTGGTGACGAACCCGGCGGGGTTGGTGGGGGTGTAGGCCGGGCGGTCATTTTTGGCGGACGCGCCGTTGCGCGCCCCTACAACTGACGTTGATCTATCGTAGGGGCGGGCATTGCAGGCAATCTCCCTACAGGTCATCACGTCTGTGTAGGGGGCGCAGCTTGCTGCGTCCAGGCCACGAAGCCTATACTCCTGCATTTCAGCGCGTTCCTTAGACGACAGCCCATAGACCGCCCCGACCCCAAAATCGAAACGCCCCGCGAAGTTGGGTATGATTAACCTCGTCGGCACCTCCGGCGCAAACAGGTCAACCAAACTGGTGGGACATGCAGCGTTTCAAAAACCTCTCTCAAGATGCCATCGCAGGCCTTAGCGGGGCGGTGGCAGGTGCCCCGCAAGCGATGGGCTTTGCGCTGATTGCGGGCGTCAACCCCATCTACGGGCTGTACACCGCTGTCGTTTCGACCATTGTGGCGGCCCTGACGGGCAGTTCCACGTATATGACGGTTGGCCCGACGAACGCGCTGGCGCTGGTCACGTTTAGCACACTCGCCCGCTATGACGATGGCAGTCAGATTGAGCGGCTGTTTGTGCTGACGCTGCTGGTGGGCGTGTTCATGCTGGTGTTTGGCCTGCTGCGCCTGGGAACGCTGGTGCGGTTTGTTTCCAATGCGGTGATGACGGGCTTTATCACCGGGGCGGGCCTGCTGATTGTGTTCGGGCAGGTGCGGCACCTCAACGGCTATGACCCCGACGGCAGCACGGCCCTGATACGCTTCTTCGATTGGCTGCTGCATCTGCACCGCACCCAACCGGAAACGCTGGTCATCGGGGCGGGGGCGATTGCCGTGATTGTGCTGCTACAACGGACGCGCTTTAAAACGTGGGCCACGCTGGTTGCGATTGTAGGGGCGACGGTCGCCGCCAAGCTGTTCAACTGGGATTCAGTGGCGTTGGTGCAGTCGATTTCGTCGGTGCCGCGTGGGCTGCCCGCCCCCGTGCTGCCGGATGTCACGCTGGCGGTTGAGTTGGCCCCGGCGGC
>CAWUJQ010000574.1:0-2840 GCA_963922445.1 uncultured bacterium | reverse complement strand
GTTGACGCACGCCGCGAACGCAACCTGCGTGACCTGGGCCAACTGCGCGGGCTAGGCGTGCGTACCCCGCAATCCCTAGCGCCCTATGTACTGCTGGGTGGGCAGCGCCCGCCAGTGCAAATGCCCCTGCTATAGGTCTACCGGACGCGGACTACGGTGAATCGGCAGCAGGCTGATAGATTTGCACACTGTCATCATAAACTAGCTCGTAATCGCCCGATGTGGCTATCGCACGGGCCAGGGCAGTGTGCGGCAGCGCGACAAACAGGTAGTCCGGGGTGATGTCATGCTCGGCCTGCCATGCCGTTAAACACGCTACGTCCTGGGTGTAGCACTCACCTAACGCGCTGTTCGCCTCAATCCGCCCTGTATAGACCTCAGCCGGCAGCCACTCCATGCCCTGCACGGTAATCAGGCTCTCGCGCTGGCTCAGCGCGGGCAGCCACTCCTGCACCGTGTCGAAGGCCCAGTTTGTACCCTGCGTCAGCGGTACGACGGCAGCATCGGCGGGCGTGTTCTCACGGAGCCAGTCCATCGCCGTGATTTGCTCCGGCGTAAGGCGATAAAACGCGGTGCCGTAGTCAGCCCCTTGCGTCCACGCGTTGAAGACCACAAACAGCACCCCCACCACAACAAACGCACTCACAATCAAACGCTCACCGTAGCGCTGCAAACGGAAGGCGGGCACAGCAGGCCGCTGCATCCCCGCGACCACGTCAGCCCCCATCAGCACGATAAGCGCCGTAAAGGGCACCATTCGGGCGGCTTCTGCCCCGCGTGAGCCAAAAGCCACCAATGCCAAAATCCACACGGGGAAGAACCAGCGCCGCTTGAACAGCGCATACAGCAGCGCCAAGTTAGCCACAACCGCTGTATACGCCATAATCGTCTCGCCCGTGTGCGGGAAGACCATCAACAGCAGCGGCACGGGCACACCTTGCCCACCGCTTTGCAACCCTCGCACGAACACATCCGCGCCGTGCGTCAGCACAACGGGCAGCCACCACACCGCCGATGCGACCAATACGCTAACCGCCACCCCGCCAGATTGCACCAGGCCCTTGCGATTGCGGCCCCAAAACAGGAAAAACACCAGCCCGCTTTTGACGGCCACAAACGTCGCCGCCGGATGCGACACTACCGTCAGCGCACCGAATATCACGGTCAACGGGACGCGCCGCCACCCCCCGGTTTGGTACACGCCCAGCAGTTGCCACAAAAACAGCAGCATAAACACCGCCCCCAGCGACCGGGTGATGCCCCCGCCCGCGTTGAACATCTTGACGACGTTGGGTGTGGCCGCAAACAACACCGCCGCCACAATGGGCAGCGCGCCATCCCCTAGCAATGCACGCAGCAGCAAATAGGCCGCAGGCACCATCAAGGCAGCCAGCACCCCAGAAAAAATAAACAGCACCGTTGTAATGTCCGCGTTGAACAGCGTCACCAGCCCCGCCGACAGGTAAAACGCCAACGGCGGATAGGCAAACGGAATGTCCAGCGCGTTGTAGTTGATAAACGCCGGGAACGCCTCAACCGTCAACAGTTGCTGGATGATAACGTAAAACAGCCCGCCGTCGTGCAGCGGGAAGGTGCCCACCTGCCTGGCAACAGGATGACCGAAGCGAATGAGCAGGGCTAACGCAAACAGGCTTATCATGGTGATGACGTGAGCGGCGGGGCGAAATCGTCGGTCGCTGTAGGGCAAGTAATCCATGCGGGCAGGCGCTTTCAGGTGGATGGCTGTCGCGTTTATTGTACCCACCGCTGCCCCTACGCCAAGTTCGCAGCGCCAGCCCGGTTCTGTTGCAATAGCGCTATAGCGCCTATAATGGTTGTGTTTGTTTGACCTAACCGCATCGAAGGGTGCCCGGTAGCCAGTATGACCCGACCGCAATCCACAAGTGACTACCTGCAACAGCGCAATGTAGCCGACGCCAACCGCCGCCGCAATCGCATTATCGCTGGGGGCGTTATTGCCGCGACGATGCCGTTTTACTGCGCTGGCATTATTCTGTGGGTCTTGGCACCCACCAATCCGTTGGCTGCGCCCACGGCCACGCCTTTGCCAAGCAGCACACCCACTGACCTGCCTGCTATCACGCAGCAGGCGACTAATACCCTTATTCCAACAAACACACCGCTGCCGTCGGCTATCCCGCCCACGCAGGGCTTCGGCGTCCCGGCGACGTTCACGCCGCAGTTTACACTCACACAGACGCCAACCGTCACACCCACGCGGACGCAAACGCCAACACCCACCCACACCTTTACCCCCACGGTCACCCCGACCGATACCACCACCTTTACGCCAACCGTGTCGCCAACACCGATTCCATTTGGAGAGAGCTAGAGCAACGCGCCCATGAACGACTACGAACCCAACAATAGCTACCCGCAGGTGCCCACCGATCAGTACGAAGCGTACACCGGGGCAGGCGAACCTGTGACCAACAACCGCACGCGCACCCTGCGGATTGCGCTGTTCGGCGTGATTCTGACCACCATTCCTTTTTATCTGATTGGTGTAGTGCTGCTGGTGGTGCAGTCCGTCAACGCTGGCCAGAACAACACCCTCAATGCCGACGAGACAACCACCGTAACCAGCACGCCCATCGGCGGCGAACTGACCGCAACCCGTACCCTGCGCCCCACCCAAACACGCGATGCCAGCCCTACGCCACGCGGCAACGTCGGGCCAACGCCGGGGCAGTTCGTGCCGCCTCCACCGACCAACACACCAATTCCGACGGTGTTCGTGCCGCCGACGGATACACCCGCGCCCACGATCCCACCCGTCCCCGACAACGATGAAGATGATGCCGACGGCCAGCCCACAG
>CAWUJQ010000573.1:0-2840 GCA_963922445.1 uncultured bacterium | reverse complement strand
GCGTCCGCTGCCGGAGCGCTACCGGGCGCATTTGGAGGTGTTGGTGGCGGGGCGTTATGTGGCATCGTGCCGGTGGGTGGCCGGCAATGCGGAGCATCCCAACATCCGGGGCAAGGCACGGGAGATGATCGACGGGCGGGTGGCCGAACTGCGGGATTTTTTGCAGACGGGTCGGTTATAGGGGTTTGATGCATCAAACCCCTACGAAGTAATCGTTATTGCAATCTACGGGAAGGTGTAGCGCACGGTGTATTCGATCACCGTTTCGCCGCCCGGTTCTACATCTACGCTGAACTCAATGTTGTTCGAGTTCGTCTGCGTGAAGTCTGTATTGGTGCTGATAATTTCCCAGTTCGTCCAGCGGTAGAGCGTTTCTGGCACGCGGATTTCGACCGTTTCGGCGTCTTTACGGTTGCGTAGCCGGATTTCGTAGGTTTCTTCCAGCACCGTGTTGGAAATGAAGTTGAAGTCCGTCTGGGTGCGCTCACCGACGAGGTCGAAGGCATTGCCCAGGTAGATGTCTGCTTGTTCGCCCTCTGGCGTGTGGTCGATCTGGTTTTCACCGATGAGCAGCGCTGCCCCGTCTACATCCTCCTGATAGACGCGCACACGGCCAGCGGGTAGGTCTGCGCCTAAGCCCTCTTCCTCGCCCGTGTCAAATTCTAGGTAGTTCTGCACATCCGTCACGCCCGTGAAGCCGCTGCCGGGGTCGGTGATGGGCGAGCCATAGTTGAAAAACTGCGGGCTGGCGTCGTAAACAAAGTAGGTGCGCGCTGGCACATCTGTACCACTAACGAACTCAACCTGCTTGGTTTCGTTGTTGCCCACGGTCACACGGCGGTTGACCTCATAAAGCTGATACTCAAAGAACTCGCGCTGTGTGGCCCCGCGTGCGGCAGTATCCGCAGCGGCGACCTGCGGCAGGGCTTCTTCATACTCAAAGAAGTACTCCTGCTCTGGCAGGCGGTTGACATCACCGGCAACCAGCTTGACCTGCGCGTCTTCGTAGGCGGTGCCGCTGTTGTTCGTCAGCGTGACCCAACCGTTCAGGTCAAGCGTGGCGTTATCCGTGGCCAGCAGCAGGTTGTAGTCTGCCGTCCAGTTCATGCCGCCCGTCAGGTACGTGAGTTCCACCTGTTGGTCGCCGCCCGCACTGGCCACCGTCCAGCGCAGCGTAGGCCGGGTAATCAGGCCGTCCGGCAGTGACGGGAAGCGCACATCACGAATGCTGGACGTTTCCACCAGAATGACGGCGTTGTCGCGCTGGCGTTGGATAATCACGGAGCCGCCGCGAGCGCTCAGCAGAATACCGTTGAACTCGGAGCCGTCGCTAAGCACAAGCGTGATCTCTTCGTCCAGGTAACGCTGGTAAAGCGCCTCTGCGCCGACGAGGTCATACACATAGTTCTGTTCCAACACCACCGTGTTGTCCGGGTCCGTCAGCGAGACAAAGCTCACAGACGTGGCGTCAATTTGGGCGGCAACATCGGTGAAGTTAATCACCGTTTCGCCCTCACGGAAGTTGAACGTGCGGCGGTCTTGCACGAGGGCGGTGCCCTGGTTGTAAATCGTCACGGACTGACCGTCAGCGGCGGGGTCTTCCGCCTCATCTTGGGCGAAGGCTGCGGTCGTTGGCAGCGCAACCGCCGCCAACAGCAGAGCAAAAATCAGTTTACGCATCGGTTTAGGTCTCCTCTTGGATGTTTGATCGTGTGGTTAGACATCGAACGAGACGGTGACATCATTGATATTGACGGTGTACGATCCGGGTTCGACTGCGCCCAGGTCAATCGTGTTCTCATACAATACGATGTTCATCGGGCACATTACGTCTGTTTCTACCTCGCGGTAAACCGTGACCGTGAACGTATCACCATCCTGCATAATTTCCTCTAGCACAGGGAAGTCGCAGCCATCCTGAATGGTGCCGACAACCTCTAGCTGCACCTGCACCGGGTCACTTTCCAACAGATTGACGGTCACGTCATCAATGAAGATGGGCACATCCATGGTGTTGGCCATGTCGGTTTCCTCCGTTGGGGTTGGGATGAGCGTTGGCGGTGGTGGTGGCGGCTGCATGTCGTCTTCCACGCCGACGAACAGCGTGACGATCAGGAAAATCAGCAGTTGAATTAGGCGAATCAAGATGTCCATCAGAGTTCCTCTCGGTGATGTCTGGTGAGTAGACGTTAGCGATGGCTCTATCGTTCCACGGATTGGGGCAAAATCCCATTTGAATTTCGATACGTTGGGCTAACGGACTTCAGGAGGAGAGGGTCGTCTTGTAAAACAAAGCTACAGCGGAACCTGTAGCACGGGTTCCGCTGCGGGCAGGTGGCATTACCAAAATCCGCCTTAAAGCCCCTATGACCTTGCAGCATGTGGCACAAAATCGTGGGTGCAAGGTCTTCAAAATCGACCCGTGGGAACCCACGACGCAAAGATGCAGCGGTTGCGGACAAAAACAGAAACTCACGCTACGCGAGCGTATTTTTAAGTGCCGTTGTGGTCTGGAACTCGACCGAGACCACAACGCGGCGATTAATATTTTGCAGGTTGGGGCATCAACCTAACGCTTAGGAGTTGTAAGACGGAAAGGCTGCTGTCGGTAGCATTCCGCTGCTCTGTTTGAGGCTGAGAATCCCCCGGATTTATCCGTGGGGAGTATGTCAACTGGACGGCAAACACCGCGACCAATCACTGGCCGAGCGCGTCCCTGCAAAGCGCCTGTAATCGTTAGTCTTCTACCTCAATGCGAACCTTCTGCTTGCCCGTGCTGGTCGGTCGGGCGGGTTCCGTCGGGGTAGCCGTGCCTTTGACCACTTCCGGCACGTCAATAT
>CAWUJQ010000572.1:0-2843 GCA_963922445.1 uncultured bacterium | reverse complement strand
CTAACTACATCGACGTAGACGCACTCACGATTAGCGTCGCTGGCCCCGGCGACGGGTCCTAACGAGAAAAACGCATCAGGGCGTGCCTAACACGCCCTGTTTGCCACCGACAACAGCTACTCTTCGGCTTCCTCTGGTGCAAAACAGCCGCGCTCGTCAAATTCAATCTCGCCTACCTCGTAGAACAACACACTCGGCGGGATGGCATCCACCACGGCCTGGTACTCTGCCACATCTTCGGCTGGGGTAGGGCGGCAAACGGGCAACCCCTGGTCAATCAACAGCGCCATCTCAACAGGCATATTCTCAGAGGCTGGGTTAACCGGGTTTTCCGGGTCGTCATGGATTAAAATCCAGTTGCCTTCCGTCACCACAGTTTCATCGTTGTAAATCGCTTCGCCTTCTACCATCGTGAGTTCGTAGCCCGTGTCACCGTCAGCATCGGCCACCGTGTTCAGCACCATCGTTGAGGCCATGGACACGTTCACGCCGTTGACAGACAAATTGACCGTTGCGTCCGGCGGGCTTTGCACAATGATGCGGCTGGGTGCTTCCTCACAGTCGGGATTGCCCAGGCCCGTCGTGAAGATAAACGACTGCATCGGCACCTGTTCCACCTCATCGGCTTCATTGATGATCTCAGCGTCGCCCGTTACCACGAACAGCACGGCTTGCCCCGGCAACATGCCTTCCAGGTTGGTCGCCTGCACACTCATCATGGCTACGCCCCACTGGCCACTCGTTTCGTCCAGCGGTGCCGTGACGAGTGTTTCCAGGTTGGTGAGTTCGGTGCGGTCAGCGGGGTTTTCGAACACCCCGTCGGGCACATCTTGTGTAAATGTGGCCTGGACGTTGTTGTAGCCATAACACGCGCTGTTGCGCGCCAAATCAGAGCAGTTTTCATCCAGTGCATCTAGCGCGGCCTCAACGAGAGCGCCACAAGTGCCCTGGGCGTAAACTGCTGACGAGAAAATCACAACCACCAGGCCAATCAGCGCAGTCCGGAGGGTTTTGGTCATAGCGTGCATCCTTTGATTCGTTGCCTTCAACAAGTCATTCGCCTCTCCCCTGTCCTCTATATACGATAGCACTATCGACCTTGGATGGACAACGCCCCGCCTGTTTTGTTCGTAATATGTATGAAACCGGGCCACCTGCTAAAGATCGTCCAGGTCACCGTTGTTCAGGGACGTTTCCATCGCGCGGCCTACCAACAGGATGTACTCCACCCACATGCCCAGCATGTCCTCGTCTACCACGTCGAACAGCACCGCCAGGCTGTCGTCAGCTTCTGCATCGCGCATGATTTCTGTGGCAAGGCAGCTTACCGCCTGCCACACGGACGGGCGATCTTCGAGGGGTTCGTCTTCCATTTGCGCCTGGATGCCGTCGTACCAGCGCGCAATCACAGGATGCACCTGGTCACAGGCAGAGCCGTTGTCTGGCGAACCGAGTACCTGATTGGCCAGGTCTTGGATGTCGTCCAGCCATTGCGGGTCTTCTGAGTTGGATGGGTTCGGGGGGGGTTGATGCTGAGTCATCGCTCGTACTCCTTCGCAGTGAGGTCGCGCAATCGGCAATTCACCCGACTGCACGATTGTCATTGACCGCAGTGTAACCGTGATTGAATTTGAACTCAAGCACCAGCGACCTAAGGTACCCGTCGCACGGCGTTTACGCGGCATTTACAGCGATTGGTTATACTGGTGATAATTGGACTTAAATGGACATACAGCCGCAGGTTGCGGGCAGGTAATCTGTCGCAACGTGAGGCACTACTGGTATGAATTAAGTATTTGGAGACAAATCACAATGGCAACGAACGGCAATCACAACAACGGCGAAACCGGAACGGCTAAGGTCAAGCGCGGGCTGGCGCAAATGCTCAAAGGCGGCGTCATTATGGACGTGATCGACGCGGAACAGGCACGCATTGCAGAAGATGCAGGGGCGGTAGCCGTCATGGCCCTGGAACGCGTCCCGGCGGACATCCGTGTGCAGGGGGGCGTGGCCCGTATGAGCGACCCCGGCATGATTGAAGACATCATGAAGACGGTCAGCATCCCTGTCATGGCCAAGGCACGCATCGGCCACTTTGTCGAGGCGCAAATCCTGGAATCGTTGGGCGTGGACTACATTGACGAGAGCGAAGTGCTAACCCCGGCTGACGAAGAGCATCACATCAACAAGAGCAAGTTCAAGGTGCCGTTTGTGTGCGGTGCCCGCAACCTGGGCGAAGCGCTGCGCCGCATCAACGAAGGCGCTGCTATGATCCGCACCAAGGGTGAGGCCGGTACCGGCGACGTGGTCGAGGCGGTGCGTCATGCCCGCACCATGCACCGCGCCATCCGTCAGGTGCAAAACATGGACCCCGACGAACTGTTCACCTACGCCAAGGACATCCAGGCTCCGTATGACCTGCTTGTAGACACCGCCGAACTCGGTCGCCTGCCCGTGGTGAACTTCGCGGCTGGCGGCGTCGCCACCCCAGCAGACGCAGCACTGATGATGCAGCTTGGCGTGGATGGTGTGTTCGTGGGCAGCGGCATCTTCAAGAGCGGTGACCCGGCCAAGCGCGCCAAGGCCATCGTGGAAGCTGTTACGCACTACGACAACCCAAGCATCTTGGCACAGGTGAGCCGTGGCCTGGGCGAAGCAATGGTGGGCATTGGCATCAGCACCCTGCCGGAAAGCGAAAAGATGGCCGGGCGCGGCTGGTAGCCCCCCTTCACCTCAACTGAACAGCTTTTTGCTGCGGCTGACGCAAGATACGTCAGCCGCTTTTTTGTTACCCGTCTTAATATCAAGGCATACTGACTTATCGTCCGGCCAACAGACGCACC
>CAWUJQ010000571.1:0-2843 GCA_963922445.1 uncultured bacterium | reverse complement strand
GCGCACCGTTCGACCGGGACTGCGCCGTAAGCGCAGCCGTACCTGTGCCCACCAATACGCCCGAAACACAGCGCGACGCGACGCATCCGTGTGATAGCGCGGCGTGCGCCGCAGTTGGTAGCGCCGCATTAGCCACACCATCATTGCCACAATGCCTGCAATCACTGCAACAGACAGCAACGGCAGTATGACCGACCCGATTAGTGTCAGCAGCCCGCCGCCTGCCGCCAGAACGTCAGCAACAGGCAGTGAGGGTAGGTTCGCGCCGTCAACCAAATTTGAGAACACCCACGTATCCGCCGGGCCGGTCTGCGGGTCGCCCTCCCAACCCGGCGTTGGATCAAACGGCACCCAACCCAACTCTGGGAAGTACACCTCTACCCAGGCATGGGCGTCGTTGGCGCGCACAGTGTAATAGCCGCTCATCGGGTTGTAATCACCGCTGCCATAGCCCACCACAAACCGCGCCGGGATGTCCAACGAACGCAGCATCACCACCATCGAACTGACGTAGTGTTCGCACACCCCGCGCTGATCTTCAAATAGGAATAAGTCAACGGCATCGGTGTTGGGCGGCTGCGGGGGTGGAAAAAAGTCATATTCATACGTCAGCAGATGGTCACGAATCGAAATCACCCGGTCGTAGTCGGTCGCAGCATCGGCTGTGACCTCACGCGCTAAGTCACGGGTACGCTCAGTGACGGTACCTGGCAATCGTAGATAACGAGTTGTAATCGAGTCGGGGATAGCGCCCCTGGCGGCCCGAAGTTCCTCTGGCGTAAAGTCAATACTGTTCGAAATCACTGAGTAGGTTGTGCCCTGTTGCATCGCGGCCCCCACGCGCAGGCCGCCCGTCACATCTTTGCCAAGCTCACGCGAGGCAAAATACACCCGAAATGGGCTGCCCCCCGTCCACAAGATGTTGGGCATATCCTCCACAATGTAGAAGCTCTGGACAAACCAATCGTCCGTGTAGCCCGCTGCCGTCGGATCAATGTGGAAATAGCCACGCTGCTCATCAAGTGGAAGCGTCTCTAAAGACTCGTCGGACTGCGTCCACGTCCGTCCATCATAGGTATCCAGCGCATAGCCGCGCCAATAGCTCCATGCTGGGCTTTTGACGTGCATCATCACCGTGTTGGACAGGCCACCGCGATAACTCAGGTCAATCTGATCGGCAAAACCAAAGTAGTACTCGCTATCGTCGCGGTTCACTTCTCCCTGAATTTGCACGAGGGGCACCGCTGGATTAATCACAGATGCGGAAGGCTCCTGCTCAACGGGTAGGCGCAGCGTAACGGGCATAAACAAGGGGCGGCCCGCAAAGCGCGGCGTAAGGATAAACACTAGTGTAAACGCAATCGCCATCAAGACGGCAAAGCGCGCCCCCCACATCACCAACGGGGAACGGCGCACAGTCCGGGGGCGTTGTGCAGGCTGCTGCACCCGAACCACATTCTGCTTTTGGCCATCGACATTGTCTGCCGTCCACAGATAGGCTAGCCACAACACCATGTATGCCACCAGGAAGAAGAAAAAGTCCCAGCCACGGCTGAGTGTTGCGGCGACGTATAGGTTCGCCATGCCCAGGCCAATCGCTGCGTTCAGGTTCATCCGGCTCCAAATTTCGAACGTGACCACACCCGTTGCCAGCATCGCAAACTGCGCTTGCGGATAGGTGAACCCGGCAAATATGCCAACGAACATCCAAAAAAATGTGACGTGAAACGCGACAAACGCAGCCACACGCACCCAGGGAGTCCGCTTGCCGGATTGAATCGCACGGTATGTGTACACATGGCCGACAACCAACAGCACAATGGCAATGATCCACATACCCCACAGGCCGGTGACGAGTGCCTCAGCAGTCATGCCAACAATTTGTGTACCCGCCGCGAGTGCCCGCAGCCTACCCGCCGGTTCGGGTGAGCGATCAATATTGATAGGGAGTATAGGTTGGGCGTTTGCCATCATTTAGACCCCTGTTTCATGCGTTTCATACGTGGTTTCAACGGAACTGTGATCTAATAAGGTCAAATCAAGTGACGCAAAAGGAGCGTCGCCATGCAATCGAACAATCTCGACAAGAAAACACTTCGCACCATCCGCAATGTCATGATGGCGCTTATCGTGCTGATGCCACTTGGCGCGTTTGGTCTTGCCCTGCTTTGGCTCACGCCGCAAACGGCAATCGGCTTCGCCCTGCTGACGCTGATCGGGATGGTTTTACTGACTGTCGTTGTGCAAAACACCATCCGCCGCGCCTAACTGACGACCTGGGGCCGGCTGGCAAACGCCTCCGGCCAGTCTTCGCCATGCTTGAGTGCAACAACGTCAATGCCCTCTTCGCGGAGGGCATCTGCAAGCGCTGGTGTCCCGCTTTTGACCGGGAAACTGCCCGGCACAGGGACAACAGCCAGCACATTAGCGCCGCTGTACTTCAAGCCGACAATGCGCGTGAGCAGCTCAACCGTGGGATAGGCCACAACGACAACCACATACTGCCGCAAGCCACCCGCTTCCAGAACATCACCCAAGCGTGGCTCGCTTGATGCCGTCAGCCGCGCTGTGTACTGCATCAGCGCATCCCAGGTGATAGCACCGTAGGGCACAGAAAACCCCTCGTCATCCGCATGAACGTAAACCGGATAGCGCCGCCGCATTGCGTATTCTGCGACGCTGACAGCCGCCTTAACACCCAACTCAAACGGATTGTATTTGGGGTGATGGCCGGCACCCGGTTCCAGGTAGCGATCGATTACGATAGAGACTCCCGGCTGCGTTTCTTCCGCGAACTCTTTGCTGACGAGTTGCCCCGTGCGTGCCACACTGCGCCAGTGAAT
>CAWUJQ010000570.1:0-2846 GCA_963922445.1 uncultured bacterium | reverse complement strand
TGAAAGATTGTTCTCGCGCAGTGATAAACGCCAGCATCCACGCAATGACGCTCAGGCGTGCCCACTCTGCAACCTCGATGCGCTGCGCAGCCTCAAAGCCGTCAATGTCGAGCGGTGGCAGTTGAGCCAGATTGCTTAGCGATGTGTTAACCAGTCCCATCGTGAGTAACTGCCCGGTGATGTCGGGCAAAACGATGTCATCCCCAACAGTGAACCGCCCATTGAGGATGCGACCTAACAACGCATTGTCCGCTTCTGGCAGCACGGATGGGAAGGGCTGCCACCCGACCGGGGCAACATCCCGAAAAAACAACCTAATTTCACCGACGTAGGGCATTGTGGCCTATGATCCTCTCACACCGCGCAGTGATGTGATTGAGTACACGTCACTCCCGCTGTCATTGCTGGCTGTTGAGCGCATGTAAACAAAGCTGTCCCTATCGACAGTAAAAAACACGGTTTCCTGGCCGAAGACACCCGTCTGTATGCCCCCTGAACAGAACCAGTGTTGATAACCGGGGGGATACCTTCAACACCGCGCCGCATTTGAACGCTCACAGCCCGGTCAAACTCAAATATGAGTTTGATGTTCCACGTTTCGCCCACGGGTATCTGGGGGAACGTGAAGCCAATACTGAGTTCAACCACGGCTGGGTCACTGTCTGGGCGTTGCGATGAAACAATCGCGTTGCCCTGTTGCAGATACAACCCACCATAATTCACGTCAACCTCTGGGGGTGAGGGCGGGGGATTGTTAATCGACGTAAAGGCGACGGGCACCTGCAACGTGGCTTCAAAGTTGGCGACGAATAACCCTTGCAGACCTAGGTTGCAGTCAATAGATGAGCAATCCACATCACGATTGAACTGCAATGCGTAGTTCGACCAAGAGTTCCAAAGGTCATCTCCAACAGCCTCTAAAGCTGCAAAAAACACGTCTTGAGTTTCAACCTGGAATGTGGGCGTAGCAAACGACGCAGCAAGTAGAGCGCTGCGCGTGATGTTTCGTGAACAGAAAATCTCATCGCGGTTAGCTGTTCGCAGGAAGGGCAATTCCGCCAGCACAATATCAATCTCTTGTTGCTGGTACGATGCGAGTAGGTCATACAAGGTGCGCCACTCTTCACCTGTGGCAGCCTCAGTTATGGGGTTCGCGATACTCTCCTGAATGGCCGCCTCAATCGAAACGTTGAGCAACTCGTACCACTGTAGAAAGCTGCCCGCATAAACCAATTCACGCAGCGCAGCATACATGACCGTGATGAATGACTCGGCATTGTAGTTGGCAATCGCACAGAAGTCAGTATCGTTGAACAGATCTGAGTCTGGGGCTTGCGGTGAACAGTCGGGACATTCGCCGTCCTCACCGTTCACAACATCGAAGCCGCCGTCAAACACGCCGTCACCGTCAGCGTCAACGTCAATGCGGGTGCCGTCTTCAGTGGGTGAGAACTGAAACACAGGGCTATTGCCGTCTTCGCCGTCTTCGCCGTCCTGTCCGTTGAAAACGAAAAAGCCACCGTCATCAAACTGGCCGTCCCCGTCCATATCAAATTCGACATTGTTGCCCTCACCGCCCAACGTGGGGGTTATACGCACTTGCGGGGTAGGCGCGCAAACATCGCCCAAATCTATCCACGGGGAGTTTTCAGACGGACGCCATTCCAGATTGCAGCCGTTTAGTTGGAATTCTGGCATGATAAATAATCCTTGCTGTTCAAAGCCGCACAGTACAATCTTGCGCAGTCCGCCACCGAAAAACAGCGGGATAGCGCTATCGTTAACCGTGGGCAAAAAATCCACGCGCACAGTGTGCGGCCCCGCTCCGATGATCTCTTTTTCAACGATGACCACATCTGTGGTTTCTGGCGGCAAGGAAAGCAAGTCTCGATTAAGCTCTACGATAGTGTTGGTGAGCGGGTTGCCGTCCACCGTGATTGAAGCAATGCCGCCCTGGGGCACGTTCAGCAAGTGCAGTTCGATGACACCTTCACCCTGAACAGTGATGATGAATCGCGGCAAACCTTGCGATAGCAGTTCCAAATAATTGGTCTGAATTGGGAACACTGGCAGATACGTAAACACATCGCCCGGTTCCAGCCCGACGAACGGCAGCCCCGCGACGGGTGGCTCGGCTACTGCCCACGGTGGGAAGTTATAGCCGGGTGGTGTTAAGTCAGGTTGGGTGAACGGATTGTGTGGCTCCCACCTGATTAAGCCCGCGTCTGGCGGATACGTGATGCACACATCGTCATCCACCTGAAAGCAGGGGTTATTAAGTGGCTCCTGAACGAATGCAAGCGCCTCTATCAGGTCAACGTTGTGGTCATCGAACGAGCGTAGCCCTATCTCCAACCCGCCCTTTATCAGAGCGTTCAGCATGAGCAGCAGCCTGTCTGAAGTGATACACAGGGGTATCAAAAACCTGCCCTGCGCGGGCAGAACGTCTTGACCATCTGTTAGGTTGTATGGCGCAACATAAGACGGTTGGCGCGGCATTTTTGTGTCCTGCTGGTTAAGGTGTGGGCAGTGTATCTTGATCCCACGCTGCTAGGCTGTTAAGAACGTCTATATTGTGGTCGCCAACAGGTTCGAGACCTAATTCGGCGTTTCCCGCACACAAAAACCCAAGCATTTCAACAAAGCGCTCTTTATTGGTGTGCAGATGAAAGACAAAATCACCATCCGGCAGCGGGATTTGACCCGCTGCCATCTGGAAGGGAGCGTCATAAGCCATTAATTGGCTGTACCCGTACCGGTAGCGGGTTCGCTCACGTTGGGACGTGCAGAAGCGGCACGCGGCAACTTCGTCTTACGCGGCGCACGAAAGCCACGCTGAAAGACAT
>CAWUJQ010000569.1:0-2847 GCA_963922445.1 uncultured bacterium | reverse complement strand
ACGACCAATCCTAACGTGCCTGCACCCACACGGAAGTGGGCCACACTCGCGCCCGGTTGGATGACGGGGCGCAGGCGCTGCCGGGGGTTGACCGACTGTTGGGCGCGCAGCACACCGATTTCCACGACATCGGTGCGCACGCCGTTGATTTCTGACGGGATGATGTCTTCCTCGCTGAGCGCGTCCAGCGGTTTTTTGTTTTGCACCAGCACCACCACGGACTCTTCGCCGTCTGCTTCGCCGAGGCGGTTTTTGTAGCCAACAGCCACGCCGACCACGTTGCGCTTGGCCAGGAATTCGCCCGTCTTTGCGTTTTTGGCCTCGCGGGCCTTTTCTGTCGCCGTCATGTTTTGGTTTCCCTGTGCGTTGTGTAGGTTATGGTTTCATTGTACGTGCGTTTGCACCGCGTACCAACCAGTGACGCAGGTTTTAGGCGAATCCTTGTGAGTTTTTAGCCATTGTCACGGGCAGCATTTGACGACGCTGCCGATCCATCACGACCAACTCGCAACGAACCACCCAGCACCACAACTCGCAACTAACGACTAATAACCAGCAACTAACGACTAATGACTAACCCCTACAACTCAAACTGCGTGCCGATGCCCCGTGCCTGCGCGTTGGCAATCACCGTCTTGACCGCCATCACGTCCTGTATCGCGTTGCCTACCGACTTAAAGAACGTGATCTCGTCGGCGCTTTCGCGACCCGGCTTGTCCCCGGCTGCGATTTCGCCCACCTCCGCGTAAATATCGTCTTCAGCGAAGTCGCCCGCATCACGCGGAATAATCAGGTCACCCGCCTCTTCCCAGATGCTCTCGCGGTGATCGACAACGACCTTGGCGTTTTGCACCAGCGCGGTATCGACCTCCTGCATGGTGTGTACAAACGAGCCAACGCCGTTCACATGCGTGCCTGGTGCTAAATCTGACCAGAACACAACCGGCGTGCTGCTTGTGGTGGCGGCGACGACTACATCAGCGTCTTTCAGCGCGGCGGCGCGGTCAGGGGTGGCGGTGACGGTTGCGCCGTATTTGTCCTTGATTTCGTCCGCGAGGGTCGGGGCGCTGTTGGGACTGTAGATGCGAATTACTTTGATGTCGCGCACAGCACACACTGCCTCGATTTGCGTGCGCGCCTGCACGCCCGCACCAATCACGCCCAACACGCTTGCATCTGGTCGGGCGAGTAGGTCAGTGGCGACACCGCTGCCCGCCCCGGTGCGTATCGCCGTGAGCAGTCCGGCATCCATCACGGCCAACGGCATCCCGTTGTCGCCATCAAAGGCCACCAGCAGCGAGTGAATGGTGGGCAGGCCGAGTGCGGGGTTGCCGCCGTACACCGTTACAAGCTTGACAGTGGTCATCGCGCCGAAGTTGGCGGGCATACTCAGCGTGATGCCCTTGTCTGTGGTCATGGCACCGCGCACAGGCACGGTCACGTTGCCACCGGATAGCTCAATAAAACCGGTGCGGCAGGCGTCAATGGCTTCGGGCATGGTGAGCGCTTGACGCACGTCTTCGCGGGTGAGGAGGAGCATGAGGGTCGTCTTTCCGTTGCAATCGGCTGAAAATTATCCCCGTTTATAACATGAAATGGGGGGAACCCCGCGCAAACATCGCAATAACGGAAATAAACCCTTTGTGAACAAGTCCACAATCACGCTACTTCTGTGGTTAAATGTGAGTCGCAATCCAAGTTATCAACGAAGGAACCCCTATGCGCCGCCGCCTTATTATCACTGCAATCGTGATCGTTGTTGTTCTCATTATCGGTTACCCGGCACTGCTGGCCGTCGTCGCTGTGTCCAGCGGGATTCCGGCCAATGTAGGCGGGGGAACCCTCGCGCTGTGCCCGGACTCACCCAACTGTGTATCGAGCTTGCCGGAAGAGCGTGAGGACGCGCAAATCGAGCCGCTGACTTATACCGGGGAGCAGAGCAAGGCCCAGGCAGCGCTTGTGGCGGTGCTAGAAGACCTGCCCCGCACACAGATTATGCTGGCGCGTGAGGACTACGTGTATGCGGAGCGGCGCTCACCGACGATGCGCTTTATTGATGACCTTGAATTCGTGTTTGACGACGAGACGAAGACGATCAATGTGCGGTCGGCGGCGCGGCTGGGTTACAGCGACATGGATCAGAATCGTGCCCACATTGAGCAGATTCGGGCGGCGTTTGCCGGGTAACAGTAACAAAATTAGCTGCGTTCACTGAAGGGAGCAAAGACATATGCTACAAACAATCATTATGGTCATTTTGGGACTGCTGGGCATTGGCGGTGGGTTGGGCTACTACCGTGCCCAAACCATCCCGCGTCCGGACAATGTCGGCAAGGGTGACATCAAACCATGCCCGGATAGCCCTAACTGCGTGTCCAGCGTGGACACGGACGAGCTGCACGGCATCGCACCGATTGCCTATGACGGCTCGCTTGAGGCAGCCCGCGAACACCTGCTGACTGTGCTGCGCGGACTGCCCCGTACAGACATCGTTATGGAAGAGCGGACGTATATTCTGGCCGAGTCGCGCTCACCGACGATGGGCTTCCCGGATGACGTGGAGTTCCTGTTTGACGACGACGCCAAGGAAATCCAGGTGCGGTCAGCGGCGCGCATGGGCCAGGGTGACCTGGGCAAAAACCGTGAGCGCGTCGAACGCATCCGGGAGCAGTTCGCCCAACGTGAGAGCCAGTCGGCGCACGCGGTTTAAGTTACGGGGCGTCGCGCCCGTAGTCCTCACCGTTGGGGCCGATCATCCGGCCCAACACATCGCCCTCTGCCACCCAGCCAACCGGGGCCACCGTGCCCCCGAACACCTGCACCTGCCACCAGTTCACACCCTGATTG
>CAWUJQ010000568.1:0-2848 GCA_963922445.1 uncultured bacterium | reverse complement strand
GCCTTTGACGCCGACGGCAATCCGACGAAAGCCGCTCAGGGCTTTGCACGCGGCAAGGGCATTGACGTGAGTGCGCTGCGCGTGGAGGAAATCGACGGCGGCGAGTACGTCACGGCCGAGGTGTTCGAGGAAGGCCGTCAGGCAATAGAAGTGCTGGCCGAAGCACTGCCAGAACTGGTCGCGGGCATTAAGTTTGGCAAAAACATGCGTTGGAACAGCACCGGCGTGGGCTTTAGCCGTCCCATTCGTTGGTTCCTGGCCCTGCACGGCGACCGCGTGATTCCGTTTAGCTATGCCGGGGTCGCCAGTGATGACGAAACGCTGGGCATCCGCCCGTATGGGTCGCCGTCGCACAACGTGCGCAGCGTGGAAGAATACACGAAGGTACTCAACAATCAGGGCGTGATCCTGGATCGGGACGAACGCCGCGCCGCCATCTGGGAGCAGGTGCAAGACCTGGCCAAGTCGGTCAACGGGACGGTGTTGGCCGATGACGACCTGCTTGACGAAGTGACGAACCTGGTAGAAGCGCCGACCGCACTCATGGGCACCTTCAGTGAAGAATCGCTCAAGCTGCCGCGTGAGGTGCTGATTACCGTGATGCGCGACAAGCAGCGTTACTTCGCCGTTGCCGATGCCAATGACAAGCTGCTGCCGTACTTTATCACCGTGCGCAATGGCGACGGCGAACACCTGGATAAAGTGCAGCACGGCAACGAGCATGTGCTGCGCGCCCGCTTTGCCGATGCCCGCTTCTTCTATGATGAAGACATCCGCACCAAGCTGGAAGACCAACTCCCGCGCCTGGGCACACTGGCCTTTCACGAGAAGGTCGGCTCCATGCTGGAAAAGAACGAGCGTGTGGCCCAACTGGCTGAACCACTCGGTGACTTGCTGGGCTATAACGCGACGACGGTTGGCATTGCGTCGCAGGCGGGTCACATCGCCAAAGCGGACTTAGCGACGCAGATGGTTGTTGAGATGACCTCACTGCAAGGCACCATGGGCCGCGAATATGCACTACTGGAAGGCTACCCGGCGGACGTGGCGACAGCCATCTACGAACACTGGCTGCCCCGCTCTGCGGATGGCGACCTGCCACAAACAAAGCCGGGTATTCTGCTGGCCCTGGCTGACCGCCTGGATACGCTCGTTGGGCTGTTTGGTGCGGGCTTGGCTCCCAAAGGCAGTGCAGACCCGTTCGGACTGCGGCGTGCCGCCCTGGGCATTGTGCAAATTGTGACGCACCACAACATTGACGTAGACCTGAACGAAGCGCTGCGCATTACCGCAGAGCATCAGCCGCACGACGTGACCGAAGACGACCGCGCCGCCGTGATGGACTTCATCAAGGGGCGCTTAGAGGTGTGGCTGCTGGACGGCGAGGCCGCGCACGATGTGGTGCAGGCGGTGTTGGCCGAGCAGTACGCCAACCCGACGCGGCTAGTAAAAGGCATTGCCGAGTTAAGCGACTGGGTGAGCCGTGACACCTGGGAAACCACGCTGGACAACTTCGCCCGCTGTATCCGCATCACCCGCGACCAGGAAACACTCTACAGCGTGGATGACAGCCTACTGCAAGAAGCGGCTGAGAAGGAACTCTACACGGCCTATCAAGCCGCCGTCGCCAAGCTGGACGACAGCAGCAACGTGGACGCCTTCCTGAGCGCATTCGAGCCGATGGTGCCCGCCGTTGCCAAGTTCTTCGATGATGTCCTCGTCAATGCGGAAGAAGAAGCGGTACGGCACAATCGGCTGGGCCTGCTACAACACATTGGTGGTATGGCGCATGGCCGCGCTGATCTCAGCCGCCTGAGCGGGTTTTAGGGTTAGGAGTAAGCTTTTCTGTGGGGTCCCCCCCCACACCCCGGCAGGGGTCACAGACCCCTGCACCCCTTGCTGCACATCACATGACACGATCACGAATCCACACACCCCAGCGCGGCGATGCTGTCTGCCATTGGGTCGCCTGTGTTGTCGGTGACGGGCACTCGCTGCCCATCACCGGGGGCGTACAACCCGGCCCGCACACAGTAATCCGTTACATCGGCAGGCAGCGGGATGGTCGCAGTTTGGGTGTAGGTGCGCTCTCCCTGGCCCCACAGCACAGATGGGTATTCGTCCAGGCCCAGCGGCGCATCGGATTGGGCCAGCAGCGTGCCGTCGGCGTCTACCAGATGCACAAATAGTTGCAGCGGGCGGCTGTGCCAGTCGCCAGTGCCCCATGATGTGCGCACTTGCAGCCCGCCGTCAGACGCGGCCAGTGCATAGTCCAGCAGGTGCAAATCCGTGTTAAAGTGATAGGCGGCAGCAGCGGCGGTTCCGGGGTCAAGCGCCGGGCCAGGGGATGCAACCCATCCGACGAACGGCCCGCGCCCATCATCATCTGGCACAGGCTCACCCGTGACCGAGTCAAACACACCAACAGACAGCCGATACCCACGACCCGGCACCACATCCGCCTCCGCGTCAACAGGCAGCCGAAACTGATCACAAAAGGCGTGACCGGGCTGCCACAGCGTCAAAGACCCCATCCCCGGCAGCGACTCGCGCCGCGCGATCACGGTTTCACTGTCCATGAGCTGCACGCCAAACGCCAGCGGTACGGCTTGGGGGTGCCCCCGCACATGCCCGGACTGCCAGCAAAGCCGCACAACCAGCCGATCCGTTTCGTTCAGGTAGGGGGGCTGCACATCATAGCCCACCAGTTCCACGTCCCCGTACCGGCGTTCGTTCATATGGAGCGTGTGCGGCACCTGACCCGCCGGGTACAGCCACACGGAATACATCAGCGGGTAGATGAGGCCCGTCATCAGCACCAGGCTGACAAATGCCGCGCCTGCGGTTG
>CAWUJQ010000567.1:0-2849 GCA_963922445.1 uncultured bacterium | reverse complement strand
CTGGGGGAGTGGGGCAATAAAAAGCGCCACCGTCACATAGACGATGGCGCTACGGATTCTATTCGGTTTAGGAGAGCAGTTAGCGCGTAGGCCGGGGTGCCCAATCGCTATGCTTGCCGAGCTGCGACGGTACCTGTAACTGCTTGCGCACGTCTGTGCCCGACGAGTTGACAATCGAGTCAATAATGCCACCGCCGATGCGCTCGGTCATCTGCTTCATCAGGCCGTTGTTGTACTCAACAAACACATTGATCTGCGAAAATGCCTGCAACATCGGTACTGCTGCCCGCGTCCAGTCGCTTTTGGGAAGGGCCAGCATGTCTGCCGTCTCATCACCAATGAAGTAGCGCATCATCGTCGGCACCATAGACTTGGGCCAATAGCTGGGAATGTTTGCCTGGATGTACTCAATGAGGCGGCGGGTCAGGTCTTGCCCTTCAGGGGATGGCGCGTAGTGACGCTCCCGAATCGCAGCCCCCAGGTGGACCACATCGTCAATTGTGTCCGGGATAATCTCGCCACGCACGCCAGACATATACCCGACGACGGCCCACAGATGCATGATGGATTCTAGCGCCTCGTCGGAGAATTCGACGCCGAGCTTTTGCATACTCTCAATGGGCGACAAATAGAACGAGAATAGCGTGCCCAGCATATCTTCCTGATTGATCGGCTTCCCGTGCTTGTAGTCCCAGCGGTCGCTATGTTCAATCAGGTAGCGCACAGCCGCATGAATCAAGCGCACCTTTTGGATGGAACGAATAGCGTGGCCTTCCGGCTCAAACCCACCCACGACAAGCACGTCAAGCAGCATTTGGCCTGTTTCTGCAAGGCGCTTGGCCGGGGAGTTGCCGATGTAGCTGGACATGCTCAACACCTGCACACCATCGCGGGCGGCGTAGCAGGCGGGCAGCGATGCGTAAGCCCACAGCCCAGTGAAGTAAGCAACATAGCGCTGCGAAACCTTTTGCCCGCGCATCATCTTGTCGTAGTTGGCCCACTCCGGCAGTTGGCCGCTCTCTTCAAGGAAAGCCGTCAAGACTTCAGGGAAGGTTTCGACAGGAATTTGATTGTTGCGGGTCAGTGGCTTGAGCAGTTCATTGACGTTTTGAATATCACCGCGCTCAAACAGTTCGGTGATGACGTTATCGGCCAGCGGGTCGCCTTCGTAGCGCAACGCATCTAATTGATCGTAGGTTGGAGTTTGATAGGGCATCTTTTCGCCTTTACATGCTCACGCATATCTATAGGAAGCGTGCAGCAAATTACTTCATGTGACTAAATGATGCCTCCCCCTGTGAAAGCGTACCTTAAACCGTTACTAAAAATCCATTAGTAATGGGCCGTCTATTTCGCAAGTACATGCCGCCACATGATTGTAAGGTAAGTTGCGACCGAATACCGTTCTGCTGTCAATGGAAGGGAGGAGGAAAAAGCTGCACCGTGGCATGACAGCCCTGAATGAGGGCAGGACTGTCATGCGTGTTGCCAGCAGGTACGATTTAAGGAATCAGCACGTTGTCAATCGTGTGGATCACGCCGTTGGTGGCCTGAATATCCGTGGTGAGGACAGCCGCTTGGCCGTTATTCAAGATCACTCGTGAGCCTTCGATGCTGAGGGGCATTGGTTTGCCATTCACAGTGGGAATCGTAAACAGGTCCGTGCGGCCTCCACCCAGGCGTTCACCGTTGACCGTCGCGCCCAGCGTGTTGAAGCCCAGCGCTTGAAGCTGTCCGGCTGTATAGCGCTCCGGCGAAACGTGGAACGGCAGCACCGTATTGAGCAGGTTCTGGTCACTCAGCAGGTCTTGCGGTGTTTCACCCAGCCTTGCCAATAGTGTGCCAAATGCGCCGTCGGTGGGCGCGAACACGGTAAAGTCGCCGGGGCTGGCCAGTGTTTCATCGAAGCCGCTGGCTTGCAGGGCTGCCGTCAGCGTGGAAAGTCCAGGGGTCACACTGGCAATTTGCGTAATCGAACCCGCCGGGTACGGTGTGGGCGCAACAACGCTCAGGCCGTCACCGCCGCCTGCTGCCGAACCGGGCGCGGGAGCGGGGAACTGCGCCGCAATGCCAGGGGGGAGCAGCAGTCTATTCACGACATGCACCACACCATTGCTTGCAAACAGGTTCGGGTCAACCACGCGTGACTCGCCGCCGTTAAGCAAAACCTGCGCACCGTTAAATTCAATGGCCAGGGCATCGTTACTATATGTGAACACACTCAGCGGTGCGCCCTGAACGATGGTGTCTCCCAGGCTGAACACCCCCCCAACGATGTGATATTGCACAATACGCCGAATCAAAGCACGGTCGGCAAGCAACTGCTCAAAGCTGATGCCAAGCTGATCTAAAAGTGGGTCAAATGCTGCGTTGCGCGGCGCAAAAACAGTGTAGATGCGGCTCGGCACCGATAGGTCATCTGCCAGGCCGGATGCTTCCGCAGCCCGCTCGTAACGGTTGAGTCGGCTATCACGGGTAATCGTCCCGAAAACAGTGGCACCGGGGCGGGGGGTGGGCAGTAGGGTTGGGGTCGCTTCTTGTGCTTGCGTTTGTGTGCTAACGGCGAATAGGCCCAGCGTCAGCAGCAGGGTGGCAATGGCAAAGGTGAGAAGTCGGCGCATGGTAAAGTCCTTTCATCCTGATGATCGCAGCGCGATCGACTAAGGTGCCGCGTATTGTGAGCGACTTTTTACGCTTTGTCTACGGTTCCAGCGGAGGACGTTCGTCCCGGAAGTTCGGATCACACGACGATAGGTCGGGGAAAAGGGCTTCGCTGTAGCCATCCAAATCGCTTAGGAACAGAGCAGAAATAAGTTAAGCAGATGGGATGGCGCAGTAATTCCATTGCG
>CAWUJQ010000566.1:0-2871 GCA_963922445.1 uncultured bacterium | reverse complement strand
GAGATCACCGAAACGGCGACGATCACCACATTTGTTGATGTTGGCATTACGAGTGAAGGCGAAATTTACATCCTCGACCGGGCTGGCCCAGGTGACGATGATGTGACGTTGACGACCTATGCGGCTGAGGTTGACACAAGTGCGCCTGTTACCCTGACGGTGGTTATGCTGGACGACCGGCTGACCGTGTTTGCGGATGGTGTGTTTGTTGTGGGGGATGTTGAAGTCCAGGCACAACCGGGTGACTACGCTTTTGCCCTGAACGCCGCTGACCCTGCAACGCGTTGCACCGGGGATAACTTTTGGCTGTACACGCTGCCAGCGGATTATGTGAGCAGCGGTTGCGAGG
The DNA here is from genome assembly GCA_963922445.1 of uncultured bacterium. GTDB lineage: Bacteria > Chloroflexota > Anaerolineae > Aggregatilineales > Phototrophicaceae > DAOTTY01. The sequence goes on along the minus strand of CAWUJQ010000566.1, from coordinate 2,522 downwards.
TGACGACGGTCAGCACCATCAATCAAAGGGGTGGCCCTGGCACAAATTTCGATGTGATCCGTCAATTGGACAGCACGGAAATAGCAATGGCAACCGGGCAGGCCGTTGATAGCGAGGGGTTCATCTGGTGGCGGTTGGAAGACGAAACGTGGGTGCGTGAGGATGTGGTGACTGCGTTGGGGTACTGCCGCACTCTGCCGGAAGTTTTGTTTTAGGGGGGTGGGGCGACACTGAAGCCGCCGCCCCGTTATTTCAACTTGATGTCAGCTTAGCTGCCGACCTCGATCTTAACTTCGTCCCAGGAGTCGGTGACTGTTTCTTCGATTTCCGGCAAGTCTTCGATTGCAAACAGGTTTTCCTGAGTTTCTTCACTTGGGTAGATGCCCGGGTCTTCCAGCAGAATCGGGTCAATCAGGCCTGCTTCGATGGCGGCACCGTTGGGGCTGCCATAGGCCGTGAAGTTGGAAAGCTCTGCACCGACCTGCGGGTCAAGAATGTAGTCAATGAAGGCGTGGGCCAGTTCGGGGTTCGGTGCATCTGCGGGAACGACCATCGCGTCCGTCCAGATGACAGTGCCCTCTGCCGGTACCGCATAGGCATAGGTGTCGCACTCACAGTCGAACATGACCTGATAGATGTCGCCATTGTATTCAACCGCAATATCTACGTCGCCGCGTTCCAGCAATGCCTGGCCGTCGTCACCAGCGATAGCGACAACATTGTCACCATTGTCGATGAGATACTCTGCGGCTTCCTCGATTTCATCGGTATTGGTGGTGTTCGGGTCGTAGCCCAGCATCACCAGGCCAATGCCCAGCATAGAACGCGGGTCTTCTAACCAGGAGACATCACCCTCGTAGGCCCAAACGTCAGCCCAGCTTTCAACACCATCGGGAAGCGCTTCGGTGTTGTAACCAATGCCAATCGTGCCCCACTGGTACGGCACAGAGAAGATGTTGCCTTCGTCGAAGCCGAGTTCAGTAAAGCCCGGTGACAGGTTCTCCAGATTAGGGATCATTTCCCGATCCAATTCCATCACCAACTCTTCGCTGAACATGATGGCAGCAATGTAGTCTGACGGAACGACGACATCATAGCCGGGGTTACCCTGGCGCAAGATGGCCAGTGCCTGCTCTGAACTTTCGAAAATGGTGTATTCCACGGTGACACCGCAGGCTTCCTCGAAGTTCGGGATGGTGTCTTCTGCAATGTAGGTTGCCCAGTTGTAAACGCTCAGCGTTTCGCCCTCAAAACCTTCGGGGCACGTCCAGGCTTCCATTTCCATCTCGTCGTCCTGCGCCAACGCTGGAACCGTCAATGCGGCAAGCAGCGCGAATACGATAATCCAAGATAAATTTTTCATGCTTATGGGTCTCCTCAAACAAACTCAGATTCGGTCGCTGTTTTGGTTGGCGAACCATCGCGCCAACATAGTCCGAAAGATTAACAAAAGTATTTTGCTTTCGCAAAAATACTGAGCGTGCTTTCATGAACCCCGGCGACCAGGGCAATCTCAACTTCCCCCCACAACTTACTCAGCCAGCAGGCGTATAATGCACAGACCAACTTTTCAATCGACATGAAGGATGCCTATGTGGCAGCAAATTGGGTTTGACATTCGCTACGCCTACTTGAACCTGCGGCGCGGCGGTTTGTGGTCGTTATTTGCCGTGTTTTGTATCGCGGCGGGCGTTAGTGCTGTGGTGGCGTTGCGAAGTTTAGGTCTCGCCATTGAGGACACGCTCGTTAGCACGGTGCGCGAGAGCAATAACGGTGACATTACCCTCAGTCGCGGTGGCGACTCCCCGTTTTCAGCGATCACTCAAATTGACGGGGTGGGCGTTGACAGCGAAGCAGATCGGCAGGCATCGGTGTTTAGTGAACGGCATATAGAAAACATCCGGGCTTATGTAGACGAACTCGGCGGCGAGATGACCGTCTACAAGTCGGCCAGTGGGGTGCAGGTTGCGGCGGCAGGCACGACCACGACAGGTCGCCCGCAGTTCGTCAGCGTGTTCTTGATTGACCCGACAACTTACCTGCCGATGGGTCAGGTTACCACAATTGACCCACCCGATACGCCGCTTGTCGATCTGTTGATCCCTGATGAACGGGTGATTGTCGTCAGCGAGAACTTGGCAGAGGCCAATGAGATTAGCGTAGGCGACGATGTTCGCGTCAGCGGCACAGACGAGTCGTTTCGGGTGGTGGGCATTGCCGCAGCAGAGGAAGAGGCGGGCCTATTCGACTTGATTGCGGCGTTCTTCGGATTTGCTTATTTGCACGAGAGTATGGCCGAAACCATCAGCGTCAACCCGGCCCCCAACCGTGTGAGCATTATCATGCCAGCCGGTGTTGACATCGAAGCGGCGGCAGAGGAATTGGACGACATTGCGCCCTTCCGCACGGAAACAGACAACATCGTGGAACTCGAAGAGCAGCTTGGCGAAGTCGGTGACATCATCGGGCGGCTCATCGTTGTGATGGGGCTGGGAGCGCTGGTTATCGGGGGGGTGGGCATC
>CAWUJQ010000565.1:0-2877 GCA_963922445.1 uncultured bacterium | reverse complement strand
CTGGAAGACGTGGTGCGCGACTACTTCACATCGATTGAGCCGGGGCAGGAATAGACCGGCGTAGTTACACCGGGCGCAAGGGGATAGCCTCTGCGCCCGCTCCCTCGCTTTGCCTCGATTTTGAATTGTCGCCTCATTCTAACCTCATATGTGACCCCGTTTGAAGTATCATAGGCATTGTTTAATAAGTGACATGCCTGGGGACTACTTCTTGATATTCAACACAAAACACACAATCGGATTGAGCCTGCTGCTGGCGGGACTGCTGGCGCTGGTGGCGGTGACGGTCGCTGCGCCGGACTTTGGGGTGACAACGCTGCCGGACGGGTCGGTGAAGCTGACATTGGATGAGTTCGAAGATTTTGACGATTTCGGTAGTGGCGTCGCGATACACGGCAACATAATCGTTGTTAGCGCACGCGGTGACGATGACAACGGCGAAGGAAGCGGAAGCGCGTATGTATTTGTCCACGACGGCGACACATGGAATCAAACCGCAAAACTCACGGTCTCAGATGGCGCTGAACTTGATTTATTCCCTTCTTCGTTAGACGTGTTGCAAGACATCATCGTGGCTGGGGCTGCGCTTCGAGGTGAGGCACGTAATTCCACTGGTGCAGCCTACGTATTCGTCAAGCCAGAAGGCGGTTGGAGTGGGAATTTAACTGAAGCAGCCACACTAACTTCGCCCGGCAACATACCCAGTTCCACTTTTGGAGTGTCTGTTGCCATCTCTGGTGATACAGTTTTCGTCAACGACACAGAGGAAGGTGATATTGGGGACGGCGGTCCGGGACGTGTCTACGTCTACAAAAAACCCGAAAATGGCTGGAGTGGCAGCTTGACCCCAATTGCGGAGCTTGCCCCATCAGATGGGTTGATTGGAAGAGCCATGAGCGCCTCTGATAATACGGTGGTTGTTGATGGGGGTAGTCGTGCCTATGTATTCGTAGAACCTATGGGTGGATGGAACGGAACAGTCAACGAGGCGGCGGAGTTAGTGCCTACCAATTTAGGGGATGGGGCTGATTTTGGAGACAAGGTTGCTATATCGGATGACACAGTTGTCATCAGTAGTTTGTCGTACGATTCCGAGAATACCGGGGAAGACACTGTCTACCTGTACGAAAGGCCAGCTAATGGTTGGAGTGGAACCCTTACCGAGACAGCCAAGTTAGTTTCTTCCAATACTAACACATTTGAATTGTTTGGGTTCTCACTAGGCATTTCTGGTAACACGGTTATAGCGGGTGCGCCCTACAGTGATGAGTTCAAAGGTGCTGCCTACGTCTTCACCAAGCCGCAGTCCGGTTGGAGTGGTACATTAACCGAAACAAAAAGGCTAACGGGGTTTGACGTTCCAGAATTCGGTGGGTTCGGTGATGCCGCTGATATTTTTGAGAGTACCATCGCTGTTGGCGCTATTCCGGGATGTGACCCGGTTGGCTGCAGCGGCGCGGTATATCTGTTCGAACTAGATCCAACGCTCACCATCACCGATGTAGCGCAAGCAGAGGGCGACAGCGGCACCACGGACTTTACGTTTACCGTGCAGCTCAACAGTGCGGTTGCAGGCGGCTTCACTGTGGACTACGCCACCAGCGATGACAGCGCCACCGCCGGAGAGGACTACACGGCAGCATCCGGCACATTAACGTTCGCGGGCACGGCGGATGAAGTGGAAACGTTCACGGTCAGTGTGAACGGAGATACAACCGTTGAGCCGGATGAGACGTTTACCGTGGCACTGAGCAGCGTTTCTAACACAGATGTCGTCATCAGCGATAGCGCAACAGGTACGATCATCAGCGACGACCCGGCCATCATTACCCTGCCGGACGGATCGGTGAAGCTGGCGCCGGATGACATCGAGTTGGGTGCGTTTTTCGGTGATTCGGTGAGCGTGGACGGGAATACAGCCGTCGTGAGTGCCGAGGGTGACAATATAGAACGCGGGAGCGCGTATGTGTATGAGCGTGTGAACGGCACCTGGCAGCAGGTAGCCAAGCTGACCGCTAGCGACGGCGCGGAGTTTGACAATTTCGGCGCTTCCGTGAGCATAGACGGGGACACAATTGCTGTGGGCGCACGAAATGGTGATAGCAATAACGTTGATAGCGGCGCTGCGTACGTGTTCGAGCGCGTGAACGGCACCTGGCCGCAGACGGAAACCGCCAAGCTCACCGCTAGCGACGGCGCAGAGGGTGACGACCTCGGCTGGTCCGTCAGTATAGACGACGATACGATTGCCGCGGGTGCCGCGGGTGACGATGATCGGGGCAGTGTGTATGTGTTTGAGCGTGTGAACGGCACCTGGCCACAGACGGAAACCGCCAAACTGACGGCCAGCGACCGCACCGAGATTAGCGAATTCGGCAATTCGGTCGGGGTGGACGGCGATACGATTGTGGTTGGCGCAACCGGTTTCCCTGACCCTATCATTGCGGGGAACGCGTATGTGTTTGAGCGCCAAAATAACGGGAATTGGCCGCAGACAGAGACAATCAAGCTAGCACCTAGCGACGGTGAGTTGTTCGACCAATTTGGCTGGGAGGTCAGTATAGACACGGACACGATTGTCGTCAGCGCACCAGGGGACGACTTTGGTTTGGGGAGTACATATGTGTTTAAGCGCATGGGCGATACGTGGTTGGAATCGAACAAGCTCATGCCCGATATTCAATTTCTTGGTGGCCTCTTTGCAGACGCATTGAGTGTGAGTGGTGACACAGTCATTGTCGGTTCTCCTCTTGACGGGGATAATGGCAGTGCGTACATCTATGAAATAACGCCGTTGTTAGCGCCAGCACTCCGCGATGTCCTCCCAATGCCAAATGCGTCGGGCATCAATCCCAACACCGACCTGATCCTCGCCTT
>CAWUJQ010000564.1:0-2898 GCA_963922445.1 uncultured bacterium | reverse complement strand
GGGGTCACGGCGTAATTAGCAAAACGGGCGAAAACGCCAGCGCGGCGCGATCTGGGGGGGGGCCCGCTGCCGCGGGAGGTGATCTCTGGGGGATGTGGGGTGGGGGTGCTGTTTTGGCTGACTTCACCCGCACCGATCACCACTATATCACAACTGTTTGTTATCACAAAGCGCCCATTTGGGATAATGGGCGCTTTTTTGGGATATATTCCCTAATTTTAGGTTAGAGTATCTTCACGTTTAACCCGTGTAGCGAACCACCACCAGCGTTAGGTCATCAAATGGTGGAGCGGTCCCACAAAACTCATCCACATGCTGCAAAATAAGATCCGCAAGCTGTTCGGTAGGCAGGTTCGATCCCTCTTCGATCAATCGACACAGGCGATCTTCGCCAAAATACTCCTGCTGCGGGTTTTCGGCCTCCGTCAACCCATCCGTGTAGTAGATGAGCAAATCGCCTGGTTCCATTTGCAAATACTCCGGCCTAACCGGGTTATCTGGGAACCAGCCAATCGCCCGACCGCCCCGCTGCAAGAAGATAACCTCGCCTGTCGCCTGTCGGAACAGAATCGGCGGGTTATGACCGGCGTTGACGTGCGTACTCTCACCGTTTGGCTGGAAAACCGAGTGGAACACCGTCACAAACATACCGCTGTCGGCGTCTTCAAGGATGAGATCGTTCGTGTTCATCAGCGTTTCAATTGGACTATCACCCGCGTGGGCGTGGCTGCGAATCATGGTGCGGGCCACCGCCATGAACATCGCCGCCGGGGCACCCTTGTCAGAAACATCCGCGATCACAACACCGAGGTCACCATTTTCCAGTTCAAACAAATCGTAAAAGTCTCCGGCCACCTCACGCGCCGCCCGCCACCGTGCCGTGACCTGATAACCCGGCACCTGGGGCATCCGATCTGGCAGCAAACTCTGCTGGATGTCACGCGCCATCTGCAATTCGCGCTCCAAGCGGCCCTTTTCAACGGCGACTGTGTACAGGCGTGCGTTTTCAATGGACGTGCCAGCGAAGCCGCACACCGCGTTCAACAAGCCAAGGTCACTAGGAGAGAACGTGCCGTCTTTCATGGCCGTATCCACATAAACCGCCCCCAACACTCGATCCTGCACGATCATGGGCGCACACAAAATGGCACGCAGCCCACGCATAATGATGCTCTGCCCTGGTTGGAAGCGCGTGTCGAACTGCGCGTTGTTCGTCAGCAGCGGCTGGCGAGAGCTGACCACCTCCTTAACGATGGTCGTGCTGTACCCCTCCTGCGACAGCGTATTGTCATCCAGGCCACGATCCACAATCACGCGCATCCGGCCTGTGTTGTCCTCGTCAATCATGACGAAGCCACGCTGTGCCTTCGTGATACCCATGACCGAGTCCATAAAATTATTCAGCACCGTGTTGAAATCCAAGCTGGAGTTCATGTTCATGCTGAAGTGATAGAGCGTTTTCAGGTGTTCTTCGCCCAGGGCGGCAACATCCTGTTGTGGGTTTTCCGGCATAGACGAAAGCCTGCCTCTCTGTTTTTGCGTGGCATTATAGACGATGCCGCTTGTTTAGACCAATTCATGGAACCCTATGTACATTACAAGCGTCATTTTTATGGGACTTTGTTTGCCGTTAGTTCATAAGTCGCATATAGTTTAGTTAAGGTGACACGCGCTTGCGCACGGCATCACCCAATAAGATTTGCTTATTTTAAACCCCCAGTTGAAACTCCCACGGAGGGCATTTTGAATCGTCGTATCGTCTCATTTGTATCCGGGTCTGTATTGCTCGCTGCAATCGTGACCGTCGCCGGGCTGGGTTTCCCTGCCCCTGTTATGGCTCAGCTAAATGACATCTGCACCCCCGTCCGCTTTATTCAATCGGGGGCTACCGTTGAGCGCAACATTGATGATGTTGACTACGTGTGGGCCTTTTGCTTCGATGGCGAAGTGGGCGACACCATCACCATTGAAGTTGATATCGTGAGCGGCAACCTCCAAACCTTCGTTTCCGTGTTAGATTCGCAAACGGAGGACGTGATAGCCTCATCCGACGCCATTGACTCCGTCACCGGGCCGGGCCTTCTTGAGTTTGAGATTGATGTGGCTGCTGAGTACATCATCGGTGTGGCCCGCGTCGGCGGTGACAGCGGCGTCAGTCAGGGTACCTTCTCCATTTCCTTCACGCAGGAATCGGCCAACAGTGGTTCCGTCGTTGTAGCAGGTGACTGCCCAGCGAACACAGCGGCCATTGCTCCGGGCGACACCCTCAGCGGCACGGTAAGCGATGACAACTACTTCGTGAGCTACTGCTTCACCGCCAACGAAGGCGATGTCGTTTCCTTTACGGCAGAGGCAACCGCTGGCGACCTGGACACGCTGCTCATCGTCACCAACCCGGACGTAACCACCAATTTTGCTGAAAACGACGACTGCCCCGGCGAAGGCACGAATTCCTGCCTGGAACTAGACATCCCCACAACCGGGACGTACCTGGTGGCAGTGGGGCGCTTTGGCACCGAAACGGGCCTGACTACGGGTGACTTTGCCCTGGACTACGCCGTCTCGTCAGCGGGTGGCACGGCTGTTGTTGAAGGTGGCCTGCAAAAAGACCCCGTACCCGGCAGCGAGTCCAGCACGCCAATCCCGGACACACCGGTGGCAGGTGACTGCGACACCTACCCGGTAGACACGCTGGTGGCTGGCCTGTGGGAAGTCGCAGACGACGAACTGGTGATGAACTTCGACTTCGACTGTGAGGGCCAAGTAGCCATCTCCATGAACGGGCTGGACATCGGTGAAGCCGACTACAGCATTGACGAAGAAATTGACGACACCCTCACCCTGACCATCAACCTGGCCAACGGTGACAACATCCTGTTTACCAATCTCATCGTGGCA
>CAWUJQ010000563.1:0-2900 GCA_963922445.1 uncultured bacterium | reverse complement strand
CAGCAGCGGCAGCGCCTGTTCGAGTAGCTGCTGGCCGCGTGCCGTCAGTGTGACGCCGTTCGCCCGCCGCTCAAACAGCTTGACGCCTAACGCCGCTTCCAGGTCACGGATGTGCTGGCTGACGGATGACTGCGTGATGTAGAGATGCGTTGCGGCGGCACTCAGGCTGCCCGCCTGTGCAGCGGCCACAAATACCATCAGCTTGTGCAAGTTGAGCATTCGAGATGACTTTTACCATCGGTTTTACCGATAGCATACCACAATCAGTCGGGTGGAACGATTGGCAGGGGATGGCGTCTATACTTTTGGTTGTGTGTTGTTCCAAGACGTATGCAGCCGAACGGCAAATGGAGACAAAAAACGATGTTCCGACGTAACAACCAGGCTAAATTTGGTGACCTGACCGCAACCGCCTACCAGTCTGACTATATCAAGCACAAGCAGCCGCACTTCCTGGTGGATGTGCGCACACCCGGCGAGTTCCGGGGCGGCCACCTGCCCAACTCGGTCAACATCCCACTCAATGAGTTGGGCAAGCGCCTGGACGAAGTGCCACGTCATGTGCCTGTCGTGGTGGTGTGTGCATCTGGCAACCGCAGTCGATCGGGTGCGTCACAAATTGCGGGTGCCGGTGTTACAGATGTATATAACCTGCAAGGCGGCCTGATGGCCTGGATGAGCCAGGGTTTTAAGACCGTTCGCTAGGCGTTTGTAAAGAACTCATCGCATTGATTTCACAAGGCGTGAAAATTGTGATTTCATGGTATGAGTACTGTGTTATATCACGTCTGGATTGTGCAGGCGTAACTGCCAACCTGACGTACTCAATCTGTAGGAGGACCGACCCCCATGCTACTGAAATATTTCTACGACAGCCGACTCGCCCAGGCATCCTATATGGTGGGGTGCGCTGCAACGGGCGAAGCGCTCGTCATTGACCCCAATCGTGACATCCAACAGTACCTGGACGCCGCCGCCAACGAGGGGCTGGCCATCACTCAGGTGACTGAAACGCACATCCATGCGGACTATGTGAGTGGCAGCCGCGAACTGGCCGCCGCCACCGGCGCAATGATCTACCTGAGCGACGAGGGCGACGCCGACTGGAAGTACAGCTATGCCAACCAGCCTAACATCACGCTGGTGAAGGACGGCGACACCTGGATGCTGGGTAACATCAAGCTAGACGTGCTGCACACCCCCGGCCACACGCCAGAACACATCAGCTTTATGGTGACGGACACGGCTGGCGCAGACGCGCCGATGGGCATATTTACAGGGGACTTCCTGTTTGTGGGCGATGTAGGCCGCCCCGACCTGCTCGAAGAAGCCGCAGGTGTCGCCGGGACGAAAGAACCGGGTGCGCGTCAGCAGTTCCACAGCGTGGCGCGCTTCAAAGGCCTGCCGGACTACCTGCAAATTTGGCCAGGGCACGGCGCGGGCAGCGCGTGCGGCAAGGCACTTGGTGCGATTCCATCCACGACGCTGGGCTATGAAAAGCTGTTTAACCCCGCCTTCCAGGTGGAAACCGAAGACGCTTTCGTCGCATGGCTGCTGGACGGCCAGCCGGAAGCACCGTATTACTTCGCGCAGATGAAGCGCGTCAATAAGGAAGGGCCAGCCCTGCTGAGCGAACTGGCTCCCCCGGCTGCGGCTGGCCGCGCCACACTGGATGAACTCACGCGCAATGAAGCGATCCTCGTTGACCTGCGCGACAAAGAAGCCTTTGCCGCTGCTTACGTACCGGGCACGCTCAACATCCCCGCAACGAGCAACGGCTACATCAACTATATCGGCTGGTTCGTGGACTACGACGCGCCGTTCTACTTCATTGCGCCGGCGGGCGGCAACGCAGACGAGATCATTACCGTGCTGCGCAGCATCGGCGTTGATAACGTGCCGCACTACTTCCCCGCTTCCGTTGTGACGGACGGTGAAACCGCCTCGCTGCCGGTGATGAAGGCCGACGAACTCGCGAACAAGGTCGCGCAGAACGGCACCATTGTGTTAGACGTGCGCGGCAAGAGCGAATACGCAGACGGGCACATCGCCGGGGCGCAGAACATCCCTTTGGGCTACCTGCAACGGCAACTGGACAGCATCCCGCGTGACAAAACGGTTGTGACGCAGTGCGCCAGCGGCTACCGCTCACAGATTGCGGCGAGTGTGCTGCGCCGCTACGGCTATGACAACGTGGTCAATCTGGCAGACGACGAATCTGCTTGGTCGAAAGCACTACCGACGGAGTAATTCACCACCGGGGCGGTGACACTGCCGCCCCTCACATCTCCCTACCTGGCTGCGAACGCCTCGGAACAACACACATCCGACTTTGGCAAGCAACGGGACAAGGGCTAGATCCATGTTGACGACATTATCGAATAGTGTGCTGGGCTTCATCATTGGGGCGGTGCTGGGACTGCTGGGCGGCGGCGGTTCAATCTTGACCGTTCCGGCGCTGGTGTACCTTGCAGGCCAGACGGCACAGGGGGCAGTGACGGCCTCCCTGATGATTGTGGGAACCAACAGCGCGTTTGGCGCACTCTATCACCGGACGCAGGGCACGATGAACTGGCGCGTGGCACTGACGTTTGGCGGTGTGGGCATGGTGACGGCCTACTTCGCGGCTGGCCTGAGCGAGTTGTTCAGTCCCGGTGCGCTGATGGTGGCGTTTGCGCTGTTGATGCTGGCAGTAGGACTCATGATGGTGTGGCGGCAGAGCCATCCCGTGGACACGGACGCCCAAGCACCCAAAGGCTGGTTGACGATTACTTTGACCGGGGCCGCCGTCGGTGTGCTGACCGGGTTCCTGGGCGTGGGCGGCGGCTTCTTGATCGTTCCGGCGCTGGTGATGCTCGTCGGACTGCCCTTCCGGCAGGCGGTGGGCACGTCGCTCGTGA
>CAWUJQ010000562.1:0-2902 GCA_963922445.1 uncultured bacterium | reverse complement strand
CCCGAAGCATCGCACATTTACCAATATACAAGGGACGCGCAACGGCGCGTCCGCCGCAAAAAATTACGGCAAGTTGAATAGATACGGGTTGCAGGTAGGGGCGACTCATGAGTCGCCCTTACGGGTGATGACAGGTGTTCGAGGGTCACTTAGCCCTAAACGTTATCCATGTTTTCAATGATGCGAGTGGCAAACTCGCTCGTCTTGACCTCGGTTGCGCCCTCCATCTGACGGGCAAAGTCGTAGGTGACGACCTTCTCCTCGATGGTCTTCTCGTAGGCCTTGGTGATAAGGTCTGCCGCATCGAACCAGCCCAGGTGCTCCAGCATCATCACACCGCTAAACAGCAGCGACCCCGGATTCACTTTGTCCAGGTTGGTGTACTTGGGCGCGGTGCCGTGCGTCGCCTCGAACAGCGCGATTTCGTCACCGATGTTGGCACCCGGCGCAATCCCCACACCGCCCACTTCGGCAGCCAGCGCGTCGGACAGGTAGTCGCCATTCAGGTTGGTGGTCGCGATGACGTCGTGTTCACTGGGGCGCAGCAGCATCTTCTGGAACATGATGTCGGCAATCGTGTCCTGAATCAGAATTTTACCCTCTGGCACCTTGCCGCCGTGATTCGCAGCCACGTCTTCCCAGCTAATCGTCTGGTCGGGGTATTCTTCCTTAGCCAGTTCATAGCCCCAGCGCTGGAACGCGCCCTCGGTGAACTTCTGAATATTGCCCTTGTGAACGAGGGTGACACTCTCACGGTTGCGGTCGATGGCATATTCGATGGCGGCGCGAATCAGGCGCTTGCTGCCGAAGGCACTCACCGGCTTGATGCCCAGGCCCGCGTCTTCAAAGAAGCCCGTTGCGCCCATTTCTTCCCGCAGGAATTTGGCCAGCCGCTTGTTTTCGTCTGTCCCTGCTTCAAACTCAATGCCCGCGTAGATGTCTTCGGTGTTCTCGCGGAAGATAACCACATCGACTTCTTCCGGCTTTTTGAGCGGGCTGGGCACGCCGTTGTACCAGCGCACCGGACGGATGCAGCTATACAGGTCAAGCACCTGGCGCAGCGTCACGTTCAAACTGCGGAAGCCACCACCAACGGGCGTGGTTAGCGGCCCTTTGATGCCGATGAGGTATTCGCGCAGCGCGTCGAAGGTTTCTTCTGGCATGTAGTCGCCGTCGTAAACGCCTGCGGCCTTCTCTCCGGCGTAAACTTCCATCCAGGTGATTTTCTTGCTGCCGTTGAAGGCCTTTTCCACGCTGGCGTCCCAAATGCGCTTGGAGGCCGTCATGATGTCATAGCCGATGCCGTCGCCTTCGATGAACAGCAAAATGGGGTTGTCTGGCACGTTGAGCTTGCCGTTGGTTACCGTGACTTTTTCGCCGTCGCTGGGGACTTCGATCTTGTTGTAAGCCATGTTATGGATTGACTCCTGTTTGTGAATAGTTGATGAGCGGGGGCGATTATAGCAGGTTGTGGGCGCGCTCAAAGTGTGGGTGCGGGCTGGTGCAAAAAATCCGTATCAGTTTTTGCCGCCACCAAGCATTCATGTCTATAATCCGCACGAATGTTATTTAGATATAGTGGGAGACCCTGATGGCAAAACTATTTCAAGTGACAGACGGATTCGCAGCACACAAGGCCAGTTTGATGCTTGTGGCACTCTTGTTGACAGTGCTGACTGTCGTCCCGGCTTACGCCCAAGACGATGATGGTGGCGCTGCCGAAGTGACGCTTGAGCTGAACTGCTTTGACAGTTCCGGTGAAGAAATTAACAACGGCCTGGGCACAATCACGGTGGGTGGTGAGCCGAACCTGCTGCTGCGCGACCGGGAAACGGCGAGCGCGTGCGCGGCCCTGGCTGCGGAACTGCTGCTTTCGGAGTTAGGTCCAGAGGAGTTGGCAGCGCTGGGTGTAGGTGGCGGCGAACAGAGCGGTGGTGGCGACGATTTGGGGTCAATGTTGGCTGGCGCTGAGGGCAACAACAGCGGAGAAGAGGCAAGCCCGCCAGTTGCTGGCGAGGGTCTTATTGGCACAGAACTACAGTTCCCTGGGGAAGCTGGCCTGAGAACTGCCCGGTTGAATACAGCGTTGCCAGTTGGTGGGAACAATATGCTGGGTCAGCCAGTTGGCCCGGCAGAAGACCTTGAATTGGAATGTGAAGACCGCGAAGGCAATGACGAGTCCACGAGCAACGGCGTTCGGATTCAGGCGCTGCTGCCTGCGGGTGACTACAAGGTAACCGTGCTGCCCGCGCGCTTCCAAACGTTTGACCCCATTCTGTTTGTATTCAGCGGCCTGCAAGACAATGGCGTGTGCGTCACGGCAGACCCAGCGGCTCGCGAATATGTGGTGGACTTCAGCCGGGCCGAACTGACCGGGCAGGTGTTCGGGCACATCTCCGGCGGCACGTTTGAGTTCGAGTTAGAAGGCAGCGCAACCGAACTCGCGCCAGTGGAGATTGTCGTGGGCGGCCAAAGCGGTTCTGACGTAGGCACGAGTGGTGAGTTTGTGGTGATTATCGAAGGGGCGCGCCTGACGCAGCAGGCCAACACCCACGTTTACAACGTCACCATGACGGACGGCCTGTTTTCGTCAGATGTGCCGCTGAGCGTGATTGCGATGGGCGTGGGCAATAACCTCGACCCGAACCTGCAAGCAGGCAGCTTTAACGGCAACGAGTTCGTGCCCTTGTTTGTATGTGAGGATGCAGGCACGAGTGATTGCCAATCGATATCCCCCTTCACGTTGGAAGGCAGTAGTGTGGTAGAGGCTGCGGTGCGCACCACACGCGGCGACGAGGAAGACGCCGCGATTCAAGCACAGCCGGGTACCTATACGGCTGAGGGCATTCAGGAAGTGACGTTTGTTGTGAGTGAACTTGAAGATGATACCCTCTCTCGCGAA
>CAWUJQ010000561.1:0-2907 GCA_963922445.1 uncultured bacterium | reverse complement strand
ATTCTGACAGCCACAGGTCTACCAACACGGGCGCATGATCGCTCCCCAACCACGGCCCGGTCCAATAGGCGGCAACGCCAATCTCATCGCTCACCATCACGTAGTCTAGCGGTGCCCACAACAGCCACGCATACTGCCATGTGGGGCGGATGCCATGCCCATATGCTGCCGGACGTAACCCTGCCGTTTGCTGTAAGTCGCGCACAGGTGCCGACCACGGGCTTGCATTGAAATCACCTACCAGCGCGAGTGGCTCTTCAGCCGCCGCCGCTACTGAAGCAAACAGCGCAAGCTCGGCGTTGCGGCTCGCTGCGGGACGTGCCGACGTTGGTGGGAACGGATGCGCGCTAATCATTCGCACCTCTTGCCCACTCCACTCAAACGACACGTCCAAATACGTCTTACCGCCTAACCTGCTTGTCAGCGGTACAACATCGGTTCGTGTAAATGGCATCTTACTCAGGAATACCTTGCCCAGCGTCCAGCGAGACGGCACCGCCAACCGATGCGGGTACACCTCCGCCACAGTCTGATCAAGATGCGCCAGTAAATCCTCGCGTACCTCGACCATCAGCACCACATCGGGGTCAACCTCTGTGATGTAGTCAGTGATGCGCTCATAGTGGTCACTTTGTGTGGATACATTGAAGTTCATCACCCTTAGCGTCTCCACGGCATCCGGCGGGGTTGCCGCTCGTGGCAGGAAGTACGGATACAGAATCACGAGGTTCACTGCCAGGGCCACCCCACCGCCGAGCAACCACCAATAGCGAACTCGAACCATCCGCCCCACGGTCAACAGCACCGCGATGATGACGGCCATCTGTATTGTCCAGTGGGTCATCAAATCCAAAAACCAATGCAACGGAGCCAGCAGCGCGGCTACCGTCATCACAATATTCAACCCCAGCAGCGACACCACACCCCGCCGCGCCCAATGTTTCCAGCGAGTCTCCATAAGTACTCGAATCCCCAGCAATCGCTATGATAATCGCAGTATAGGACAAAACACGTCCACCTCACCAATACAAACGCCCCAGATCGGAGCATTTGTATTTCATCTATCCATGCAGCGCGGAACGGTTCCTGGGTAACGATTAGCGGTTGAACCCACGCAGCAGGCGAACAGGGGCGTTGGATTGCGTCCCTCACAACTCACGTATTAATCGAACAGAAATTGACGGAGCAGTTCACAACCGCCCCAGATGGACCGAACTCGCCATCAACGAACTGGGGGCCGTTAACGTCCTGTGCAAAGGTAAAGGCTACTGTCACCAGCATTAAAGCCAGTGCCATCACAATAGCGATTGTCCGCATGTTCGTTTGTTGCAATCATTTGGTGTGTACAAAGGTCAACGCGTTGATGCTGCTTACGATGACAGGATACGAAAGAATCCACTGTAGTCTGGGTTACATGAACTGTAATGCAAAAATGCCCAGTTGCCGCGACGGATGACCGGACGATGCGGCCTTGCTGCTCACCGAGTTATGGTTGGGTTGGGAATCAGCAGACTGTCGGACACAGTGGTCATCAGTACAGTCGACCGATTTCACACGAACCATGTGCGCTGCGCGTAGTTCGTCGGTTTTGCCAGGAACACGCATAAACGTTCCCGCGGGCCGTTCGTTAGCCAGGATTTCCGCTGAACCCAGGCAGCGCCCTTGTCAAGATTGCTTGAAGCTTAACGGCAAATTAGGAGACCTCTGAAAGGTTGTCTTCATCTGCCCAGTCGTAGCCCAGGGCACCCTATGATAGTTGCATCGAATGTAACGGGAGGCAATCATGCCCAAACTGGAAAACTACACACAGTTCGATGGACGCTACTGGGATACGGGTACAATCCGCAATGTGCTAGATTACCAGGGCACTGTGGCACCGCACACTAATGAACCCTACACCGAGGCGATGCTGTTGGGCATCAGCGGCGGCATTACCTTCGGGTACTTTACCTTTCATTACGCAGGGTATGATCCGCAGGTCAATCTGCTCACGCGCAACACATTTGACCCCATGGACACCATCTTTGAGCGGTTGAACATCCCGCGAGAGGTATTCCACACCACCAGCATTGACAAGGCGCGTCGTAACCTAATTGAGGCGTTAGAGGCCGGACAAGCGCCGATCCTGTGGCTGGATATGTACCACCTGCCTTACAATGGCCTGACTTACGATGATAACAACTGGGCGCTAATGCCAGTGGTGGTATATGGCTATCTACCAGATACACATGAAGCCTGGATCGCAGATCGTTCGTTTACTGGCTTACATACGTCCACCAAGGACGTTGATGCAGCTTGGGGCCGCGTAAAGAAAAATAAACATCGGCTGATGACCTTGCAACATTCAGAAAATGATAGGCTACAGGAGGCAATCCGTGCAGGACTTCAGGATTGCGTTCGGCTAATGACTGAAAAGCCGCCGCGTGGTTCGGCAAAGCACTTTGGTCTGCGTGGATTAAAGCAGTGGGCGACCCACCTCGAAAAGGATAAAGCCAACAGTTGGTCACGCGAGTACCCCAGCGGGCGGCCCCTACTTTCCGTATTGATGAGCAGTTACTACTTTTGGGGTCCCGGCTTCGGCAAAACCATGCAGGCTGAACGTGATACCTACGCTGACTTTTTGGAAGAAGCAGCCGTTGTTCTGCAACAACCTGCGCTGGAGAATGTCGCCGCACGCTATCGTATGGCGGGCAAAGCCTGGCACAATTTGCTGTATACCCTACTACCAGAAGATGTGCCGATGCTCAAGCGGGCGCGCTATCTAATCGACTATAAGCATGAGCTATTTGTCGAAAAGGGAAGTGATGCCACTGACGCCATTCGTCAGACGGAAATTGACCAAGAAACCCTCAAGGAAGAAAGCGCTACCGACTTCCCAATGAATGCGGCAGAAATCGCTGACCTGCG
>CAWUJQ010000560.1:0-2907 GCA_963922445.1 uncultured bacterium | reverse complement strand
CGCCGCTGCCGGACTGTGAAATGACCCGGCCCAGGCTAATCATGGAAATGCCATGCGTGCCTTCCGTGCTGACCATGATCGCTTCAATCACTGGCTCATGAACAGGTTGCTCGGCCACCCACTCCACGACAAAGTTCGCACCCCACCCGCCGGGGCGGTCACGCTCACTGACGAAGTAGCCCGTGGTGGCCAAGGGTGCAATTTCGATAGGCTCTTCAATATAGTCGAGAACGAGATTGCCGTCGGTGTCGTGATAGCGCACAGACTGCACAATGATCGGCGCTTCAAACTCTGTATTATGAATGGTCAGCGTCACGGCCAAATCGCGGCTCAGGCCGTCTGTCCCCACAAACACCTCAGAATAAGCCGGAACGTACACAGTTTGCCCGGTAACAATCCGTAAGTCCCGGCCAGTGACCGGGCGAAACGTGCCCGTGGTGAGGGGCTGCGGCGGCGCTGCGGCGGTATCGCACCCCGTTAGCACCCACAACCCGATAACAACCATCCCCAGAAGCTGAACTCGTCTGGACTGCATGACATCTCCTTTTGGCAAACCAACGCCATCTAATGTACCCCGTTGGGTGCGGTCTCACCATGTGGAGCGCTGCTATGCCCACAGGTGTTGGCCACCATAAAGATTACTTAACATGCAAAACCGCAAATATGTGTATAATGAAATGCGAACGCAAATTCTAATCCCAGAGCCTAACCCTTAGGAGGTAGCACATATGTATACTGTCACCCAGTTCCCGCATGGTACGTTTTCTTGGGCCGATCTCATCAGTACCGATCAAGCCGCCGCTCGTGAGTTCTACGCTAACCTGATGGGCTGGCAAACGGACGATGCGCCCATGAGCCATGACCAGACCTACACCTTCTTCACCGTGGCTGGGCACCGCGTTGCTGCTGTGGGGCCGATGCCGCAAGAAATGCGTGACCAGGGCATGCCGTCTGTGTGGGCGAACTACGTTGCCGTGGACGATGTTGACGCGATGGTCGATAAGGTTACCGAAGCGGGCGGCACCGTTGTTACCGCGCCGTTCGACATCTTAGAGGATGGGCGCATGATGACGCTCCAAGACCCAACCGGGGCGACCGTGTCGCTGTGGCAGGCGAAAAACTCCATTGGTGCGGGTATGGTCAACGGCCCCGGTGCCATGGTCTGGAACGAACTCAATACCCGCGACCCGCAAGTAGCACAGGACTTCTACGGCAAGGTGTTCGGCTGGACGTTCGAAAAAGACCCCAACATGGATTACACCGTCATCCGCAACAACGGGCGCTACAATGGCGGCATGCTGGCCATAACGGAGGCCATGGGGGATATGCCACCGGCCTGGGTCGCTTACTTCAACGTGGCAGATATTGACGCGACGGTAGCAAAGGCCAAGCAGCTTGGCGGGCAGGTGGTCACAGAGATTATGTCCAACCCCGACGCTGGGCGCTTCGCCGTGATTGTTGACCCAACTGGCGGTTTCTTCACGGCAATGCAAGCTAACACTGCAGACTCGTGGCTGGAACATACCAGCTAGGGTGAAGCACGCTCTTTAATCGCCGGGTAGGCAGTTGCCGCCGAGAGCTACGGTTGGCAACTGCTACCCAGGGGGTTCAGGCTGCGCTTAGGCGGGTTTGGTCACAAGCGCCATCAGCTCGTATTCGTCCAATTCTACGGGACGCAGCGCCCAGTTGCCCGCCGTTCCCCCGCCGATGTGTGCCACGTCAAAGCCAACCACCTGCAAGATCAGCCGCAGTTCGGGGATCACGAACCCGCGTTCCACCACATCCACAACCACACGGTCATCGCCCTCCCCCGTCTCCATCGTGTTGGACTCGGTCAGCGTCACCGGGTTGAACCGGCCTGCGTCTACGTCTGCCTGCTGATACAGGCGAATGTGGCGCATCGCGTTCAAAACGGTGATGAACAGGCGTCCGCCGGGTTTGAGCGCCCCGTACAGGTTGCGCAGCACGGCCATGTCGTGGTGATGCGGGTCGCTGCTTGCGCCAATGAGACCGAGTGCCCCCTCACACACGCAGTAGGCACGGTCAAAGGGGGTGTCCGTCGTATACTGGGTGGCATCCGCTTGTTGGAAGGTCACTGTAGATAGCCCCTCCGCCTCGGCAATCTTGCGCCCCTCGGCCAACATCCCGTCCGACAGGTCTACACCCGTTACCTGATAGCCGCGCCGCGCCAGTTCCAGCACATGACGGCCTGTGCCACAACCCATATCCAGGATGCGCTGGTCGGGTGAGAGTTGCAAATGCTCAACTAAAAAATCGACCTCGGCCTGCGTGCCCTGGACGAATACTTCATCCATGTATTTGGGCGCGTGGTGATCAAAAAAGGCTTGCCAGTGGTTCGATTCGGTCACGGTGACTCCTTATCATTGTTGAAGCGCTTTAGCGGATAGGAGTATACGTCTCTGAGCGTGGACTGCCCATCAGAAGACCGGGCATTATAGGCTAACCAGTTTTTGCGTTGATGCGTTTACCCTGTGTCTTGGGCCGGATGCCACTGCTGCGCGCCCCACTTGGCCGCATTTTCCTCTAGTTTGGGGGCTGCCTGCCACTGGACGGCGGGCGTTGTGCGTGCGTTGAGGTCAGACGGCGTGATCGTCGTCATAATGCCTGCGGTGATGCTGATGGCGTCGTCCCACTCGTCGTGCGCCACTTCGATGACGAGCGCGTCGTGCATATCATGGGCCACCCTTGAGCGCATCCCCCGCTCACGGTAGGCATCAGCCACGCGCACAATCGCCCGCTTGACCACCTCACTCACCCCACCCTGACACAAATAGTTCCACGCGACAAACGCCGACGGCACCGCAATCGGGCGGCCCGTCCACAGGCTCAGGCGCTGCGTCTGATTAACCTGCCGTTTGGCCTGAGCGCGGGAGCGCGTCACAGCGG
>CAWUJQ010000559.1:0-2921 GCA_963922445.1 uncultured bacterium | reverse complement strand
GAGCGCGGGGCAGTCATCAGCAGGGGGGGGAGTGGCGCTGTTGAGCCGGGCGAGGTGCGTTTGCGTAAGGCAGTCCGCCTGCCGGAACAATTCCACGTCAAGCGCTGTGGTAATCTTCAGCCCCTCACGCGCCACCATCCGTGTGCCGTCATAGCCCAGCGAATCGAGTATGGCTTCGGCCTGCCCACGCGCATAGCTGGCATAGTCCGGGGCAGTGCGTGGGAGTTGCACGGGGGTGGGGCGTATTGGCGTGGGGGAAATTGTCGCCGTGTTGTACTCCGCTTGCGTGATGACCTCATTGATGACCAGGTCGCGCAGCACCTCTCCCTGACGGCCCCGCGCGGCGGTTTCGTCGTCCAGCGGGTTATAACGCGGCGATGTGGGCACAGCGGCTAGCATCGCGGCTTCGGCAATCGACAGGTCTTCGGCGCGCTTATCAAAGTAGACCCGTGCGGCGGCATCAATGCCGTAGGCGCTGTTGCCGTAGTCGTTGGTGTTCAGGTGCCACTCCAGGATTTCCCGTGGGGTGTGACGGCGATGCAACTCCGCTACCAGGATATACTCACGAGCGCGGTAGTTGGCATTGATGACTTCCGGCGGCGGGGCGATGGCATTGCGCACCAGCCGCCCGGTGAGGGTGGGGTTGGGGCCAAGCGGTGCCTGAAACTCGTTATAGGCCAACTGCTGGAAGGTTTGATAGGGCGCAAACCGAGCCGTGCGCAAAAAGTCGGGGTCTTCGCGCAGCAGCGTCGCTTGGATGAGGTACGGCGGCAGGTTGTCTATGGAAAGCCACTCGCGTTCGTCGCCTAGCGGGTCTTCCACCCGCCAGATGACCTGCTGCCCGCTGCGGTCGTAAAACTCAGATGCGCCAATAATCGGCGTTAGCGTACTTTCTGACTGAGGGGCAGGCAGGGCGCGGGCGATTCGGTTGTAGTAACTCAACCCAACAGCACCCACGCCGCCAACAGGCAGCAGCACGACCAGCGTAAACGCCACAGCGAAGACCGTCCCCAGGGTGCGGCGGGTGCTAAGGGCACGCTGCTTGCGCTTGATGCGCGCACGGCGTCGCCGGATGAGATGTGCAACGGATGTCACGGGCGGTTTCCCCTAATTGTTAACTACACACAGCGAATTGTAATGATCTGTGTGGATTTGGGCCAGAACCTGATGAATTACGTAAAAAATTGCAATTCCAGTATTGTCAAAAACATTACAGGCAGTGTACCTTAATTACGCAATATTCAACAATCCACCGTTAGGGAGTAAAGCAGAGGCTCATGAACAAGACCAAGCTGCTGTTAGTCGAAGATGACCCCAACATCAGCAAACTTATTGTGGACTACATGTCCCGCCGCGATAAGGAAGTGATTGCTGTAGACGACGGCCCCGAGGCCATCGAATACGTTCGCCAGGAAGGGCTGCCCCACATTGCCCTCATTGACCTGGGACTGCCCACCACACACGGCTTTGAAGTCGCCACGAAGTTAAAGTCCATGGCCGATGTGCCGATTATCTTCGTTACGTCTGCCAGCGATACCGAGACCATCGTGCAGGGTTTGCGCAAATATGCCGAAGACTTTATCGTCAAGCCGTTTGAGCTGCGCGAACTGGAAGCCCGCATCGAAGTGGTGCTGGCGCGCATGCCCAGCCTGGACTACGCCAGTGAGCCAGTGGTACACGTGGACGACATCCTGAGCATTGACTTTGCGCACAACCGCATTCTGGTCAACGGCAAGTCACACAACCTGACGCCGACGGAGTCTATTTTGCTGCATGTGCTGCTGCGTAATGCCGGGCGCGTGGTAGAAAACCGAATGCTGATTGCCCGCGTGTGGCCATCAGAAGATGTATATGAAGACACGCTGCGTGTACACATGCACCGGCTGCGTCGCAAGCTGGAAGCCGACAGCCACCACCCGCACTACATCCGCACAGAGCGGGGTGTAGGCTATATGTTCACGGTGCGCCCGCCAGAGCCGGACCTGGAAGAGGTCTAGGTTGGATGGGTACAAAGGCGTGGGTCATCACGCCTTTTTTGCCGCAACATATCGAAATTAACGCTCACTGTTTTATAATGAGTGGTGCATAATAGACCTGGACGAGCAAGCCAGAGAGAGCAACTGATTGAGCAGCCACTCTGCCCCGAATGATAACGACTTGCTGCAACAATTGGCCGATGAACAGTGGCTGGGCGCTGCCATGCGCGCCGCAACCGCAGCCGCCAGCCCACAGCAACTCGCCGAAACGCTGGTTGATTTTTTGCACACGCCGATTGCCATTTGTTCCATCTGGCGCTGCGAAGTCCGCGACGTGACCTACACCAACGCCCAACGCCACCTGGAACTGGTCGGTATCGCCGGGCAAGACATCGTCAGCGCCGCAGGAATAGGCACGCAAATCCTGGTAGATGATAACCTGCATGACTTTAACACCGATGCGCCGCTGTCCGATCAATCTGCCCCACCAGAGATTACCGCATCCAATCTGCTGAAGACACTCCTCAAGACGTGCCCCGTCAGCACATGGATTTTGCAACCGCTTATCAAGCCAGAGGGTAAGGTTGGCCTGGTGTTTATCGGGACGAACGCGCCCGACGGCATAGACGAGCGTGACCTGCGCTTGCTTGACGACCTGCGGCCTGTCATAACGATGCAGGTCGCGCTGCACGCCCTGCAACACGCTCAGGCCGCCAGCTACCACGAACACACTGCCCTGCTAAATACCGTGCACGACGGCGTCCTGATTACCCGCCCAACCCCTGAAGGCACACGGGTACGCATGGTCAATGACCGCTTTCGCGGGCTGTTCAACTGCTACACTGCGGTTGAGGGGCTATCCCTCACCGACTTACTCACGCAGATGCAAGTGCCGCCCACCGTGCGCCAGCGCCTCGCAGAAGCGTGGCGGCCAGCGGCCATTGC
>CAWUJQ010000558.1:0-2942 GCA_963922445.1 uncultured bacterium | reverse complement strand
ACCTGGCTGCGATCCCAGAAGTAGAGCGTATGGAAGGCATCCGGCTCGGCCTGGGGTGCTAAACGCAAGCTCGCCCCCGCCTGATAGTAGAGCCACATATCATCACTGGCATCCTCACGCCGCACCCGGTCAGGCGTGCCCAGCAGCAAAATCAAGTCAAGCGGGCACGCCTCAAAGTTGAACTGCAACCGCTCTAACTCCATGCCCATCCAGGCCATGCCCACCGTGTTATCATCCACCTGAAACGTGAGCGCTACCGCCCCCTGTGACCGTCGATCACGATATAAAATGTCGTATTCTTCGATCACATCCAGGGCCATCGTGGCGGGCGTCAAGCGCGCTTCGAGGCCGTTCCAGCAAAAGCTAAGGCAGCTTGGGTCAGCGTAAGCGGCCACAGGCTGTTTTAGCGAGGCCTGCACTGCGGCGGACGCGACCCGAAACCCGACCAGGCTTACCATGATGATGACGGCCACCACCGGGACGGTGCGCCCGACGAGCCGCAGCATGTTGTATTTAATCATCACCTGCGTTTGATTTGTTACCATAGGCCCGCCGCCGATGAATCCAGCCCTTAGCCTCATCAATACTCGTCGTGACGTGATAGCGCCCGTGCCGATACACTTTCGGGTCTGCCAGCACCACGAGCGAGCGCCAGTCACTTTTGCGTGTGACCACAAACGCCATGCTGTCATTGCGGCGCGCCTTCTCATGCCGTGACCGAATCGCAGCGATAAACCCGTCGGGTGGGGCACTGGCTTCGGTCAGGTCAACAATATGATCGACGCCGTGCGGTACCGCGCTCATCAGCGCGTGAACGCGGTCAAAGGTATCGTAGAGTGCTGGTACCGAAAAGTAGCCATCAATGCGCCAATACAGAATTTTGCGTTTGTTGGCATTGTACCAGTTAACATGAATCGTCATAATTACTTCGCCCATCAACATTATAAAACATTACAAGTATAGCATATGTTGAGGAGTCTAATCCAGCACCAATCTTGCTAATTTAACAGCAATTCGGATAAAAATCACAGGGCGGCCACGTAAGCCGCTGCCGCCGCCTTCACCTGCCGGATGTAGTCAGCGCGCACGGCAGGTGGCAAATTGTGACGGTGCGGCAACTGGAGCTTGCACAGCGAAACGATGAGATGCGCCTGGGCGTGCCGTTCGCTGGCATCCGCCTGCGGGTGATACTGTGCGAATAGCTGCTCCACCATTGCCACCATTGTGGCATAGGCCTTGCGCCCAATTTCTTGCATGGACTCTGACTTTACCGCGCCGAAGAACAGCGGCTCAAAGCCCGGATTTTCCGTGTAGAACTTGAGGGTGCCCTCCACAAAGTAGACGATCAGATCAGGCAGTGACAGGTTGTGGTCGGTTTCGGCAAAGGCGGTGAGGCTGGTTTCGAGTTCCGTCAGGTAGCGGTCAGCCAGTGCTTCGAGTACTGCGTCTTTGTTCTTGAAGAACTGATACAGGCTGCCCACCGATGTTTCTGCCCGGTCTGCGATGTGATTGGTGGTGATGTTGGCGTAGCCCATTTCCACGAGCAGGTCGGCGGCGGCGGCCAGAATTTTGTTGACGCGGCGCTGGCCGCGCTCGGTGGTGGGCTGTTTACGGAGGGTGGTTTGGTCGCTCATACAAGTCGTTTCGCGTATTAGGTTGCCTGCTATTGTACCGCGCCGCAGGCGTTGTGGTATGCTGAAAGCGCTTCTATTTAGCAGGTGACCCATGAGCGTCTACTCCCCAAATTACATCCAGCACATGACGGAAGGCCCATTCCCTAGGTCGTGTTAGCCTACGCCCACGCCTACCAGCAAACGTCGATTGCGTGGCACATTGACTCGGAAACGGGTTATGCCGACGATGCGCTGCCGTTCCCGTCGCTGCTGACGGACGCACAGCGCGATAATCTGCGCGAAGGGGTGTCCGTGTGGCGGGAGGAGCGGGCGCGGTTGTTGGCAAAATAACTGTGCCGGGCGCGATATACCGCACCCCTACAAAAATACACCACCGTAATGTAGGGACGGCATATATACCGTCCGTGGCAGGGGATGCCCGCCGCGCATTTGGGATATATCACCCCAATACTTGGGATATATCCCCAGTATATCCCAATTTAACCCAACCTATCCCACATCACGGCGACGCTTCCAGGCAGCTCGGCAGTGCATTGATGTCTTTTTCCCAGTTGCGCCCATAAAATTCCAGGTACTCACCCACATGACTGCTCCAGTAGTCTTCGTTGTGGCCGCCCGTCGGAAAGATGTCGTAGTCGTGGGCAATTTGCCGCTGCGTCAGCCGCGTGGAAAATGTCTGCAATTCCAGCCCGACCGGGTCTTCCGCGCCGTTGTCCACATAAATACGGATGTCCGTTTCGTCCAGCGTGGCGGCGTTGCGCGCCAAGTCCAGCGGATTATACGTCGGCGGCACTTCGATGATGTCCAAGGCCGCGCTGTGCCCCCCCACAATCCCGAAGATGTCCGGGTGGCGCAAGGCCACACTCATCGCCCAAAAACCGCCCCGGCTGATGCCGCCGATGGCGCGATTATCCGCATTGCTAATCGTGCAGAAGTCGCGATCTGTAGACGGCACCAATTCCTCCAGCAGCACCGACTCATACGACGGGTCGGGCGGGAAGATGTTCAGGTTGCCAATGTTGCCCATATACGGCATGACCATAATCATCGGGCCGAGTGTTTCCAGGCGCATGGCCTGTTCCAGCGCATCAATCGCGCCGATGTTTTCCCACTGCTGTTCGCGGAAGCTGGCCCCATGCAGTAGATACGCCACCGGGAAGCGCTTTTGCGATTCAGCGTAGCACGGCGGCAGATACACCCGATAGCGCAGGTTCTCGTTAGCAATGTCGCTCAGGTTGCTGGTGATTTCCTCAATGCGCCCGCCCTCGGCCATGCACGGCATCGGCGTGGGCGTGAGCGTGGCCACAG
>CAWUJQ010000557.1:0-2954 GCA_963922445.1 uncultured bacterium | reverse complement strand
GCAAAGAGCGCATCGACACGCTTCAACAGCAGCTTGGCGTCGCCCGCCACTGGTCGCAGCAGCACCAGGACAACGCCAACGCACTGCAACGCACACTTGAACAAGCCCGCCAGCTATCCAACACGCGCAAAGAGCGCATCGACACGCTTCAACAGCAGCTTGGCGTCGCCCGCCACTGGTCACAACAACACAAAGAAAAAGCCGACGCCCTCCAGCAAGAGCTGGAAGACATGGAAGCGCAAATCGCCGCCAAGGACAAAGAAGTTGAGCAGCTCACCCTGCAACTGGAGCAGAAAAAACAGAAGCACCGCGAACAGGTCAATAAGATCAGGGCGAGGGCCAAAGCCAACAAAACGGACGCCAACACGTTTCGCGAACGCTACGAGACGGCAGCGGCGGCTCTCGCGCAGTTGCGGCAAGACAGCCAAAACCCCGACTGGGTGAGCGAACACATTTCGGTATCGCTTTTGCTGGCCGCACTGTGGAAAAAGGTTCGCAAAAACACCCTCTAATCACTGCCGCACACCCGCACCCAGGCCCCAGACGGCGGATTGCATTTATCCACAGCAGGGTTAAAATGCGTGCCACTTAGCCAGCCAGCGCTGTGGATGCCGCCGCGATGTTCCCGAAACGATCTCAGCCAGTGACCGCCAAGCGCAGCCTGGTGTTATGTGCCTCTCCGCGCAGTGGCAGCAATGTGTTGGCCAACACGCTAACGGCGACCGAGCGCTGCGGCAACGCGCTGGAATACTTCAACCGCACCTACATGCAGCGGCTGGCCAATCAGTGGAAGCTAGACGTAGACGACGTGGACGCTTACATGGAAGCCTTCTACGAACACGCAACCACCCCAAACGGGATATTGGGTACCAAGCTCTTTTGGGAACAACTGTGGATTTTGGAAGCATACACGCCAAACTTGCCCGCGCACCTATCCTGGTACGAACGGCTTCAGCAGGCGTTCCCGCAGCCGCGTTTCGTCTATCTCACACGAGACAACAAAGTTCGGCAGGCGATTTCGCTGGTCAAAGCATCGCAAACGGGGGTGTGGACGGAGCGCGAGGGCGGCACGAAGCCAAACCGACAAGCCAAACCGACCTACAACTACGTGGGCCTTACCCTGCGCCTGATGCAAATCGTCTACCGCGACGCGCTGTGGGAGCAGTTCTTCTCGCAGCACAACATCGAACCGATGCGGCTGACTTACGAACAGTTCGACGAAGACCCCGAAGGCACGGTGCGGGCGGTGCTGCGCTTTATGGATATTGAAGACTGGGAAACACTCCCGATTCAACTGGCCGACAACAAACGCCAGTCCAACAAGGTCAATGAGTACTGGTACAAGCGCTACATGAACGAAGCCACCTGGATGGACAAAGGTGAGCTGCGCGAGGCCATCACCGAGGGCGGCGATGTGTCGCTGATGTGCGCGCCTGTCCTCACGTCTGCCAAGGCCAGGAAGAACCAACAACGCCGCCGTGCGAAAACCCAGAAGGGCAACAATCCGAAAAAACCCGGCAAAAAGCAGGGGAACAAGCAGCAGCGCGTCATCAAGCGGCTGCGCAAAGCCAACCGCAACTTACGCGGCGAACTTGACACGATGCAGCACGACATTCAGGACACAACGTGGCTTAGTGAGCAAATACCGATCAAGGTGCTGACGGGGGCGCTATGGCAAAAGCTGCGCAAGCGCATCGGGGGTCGGGGATGACGCCGGGGCCGGACAAATCGGTGCTGGTGTGTACACTACCGCGCAGTGGCAGCAACCTACTCGTGGGCGCGCTGCGCTCAACCGGGGTGTGCGGCGTCCCTGGGGAATACTTCACCCATGCGATGTTGCAGCGCTTTGCCGCAGGCTGGCAGGTTGACCCACACGACAAAAGCGCCTATTGGCAGGCCATGCTACAGCACGGCACCACCGCCAACGGCGTCTTTGGCATCAAGCTGTTCCCGGCGCACCTGCACCGGGTGCAAGCCTATGCTAACGCGCACCATCACACCACCTGGAGCGTGTGGCAAACCCTGCAACAGGCCTTCCCTGCGCCGCAGTGGGTTTCCCTCACACGGGATAACAAAATCAAGCAGGCGATTTCACTCGTGCGGGCTGAGCAAGAGGGCGTGTGGACGGCTGCCGCCCGTGAACGCAAGACGAACGCCCGTGAGGCGGCCTATGACTATCAGCACATCACCACCCGCCTGATGAATGTGCTGTATATGGAACAGATGTGGGAGCAGTTCTTTTGTGAATATGGGCTGCAACCGCTACGGCTCACCTATGAAGCGCTCACAAACGACTACGAGGCGAGCGTGCGCGCTGTGCTGCGTCATACCGGCATTGGTGAGGCCGAGACAGTGCCGATTGCCCCACCCAAAACGCAGCGGGAAGCGGACGACCTGAACGCGGATTGGTATGCGCGGTATTTGAGCGACGCGCAGTGGCTGCGGCACAATACCCTGCAAGACGCGCTGTGCAATGGCGGCACCTATTCGTTTGACCTGATGAGCGCGGTGTTGGAATACTATCATGGGGGCTATCGCAGCTTCTTGATGAAAGACTTCAGCACCCCACCCGCGCAGGCCGCCATCCCACAGTGGCAAGTCCATGACGCGGTATGGGTTAGCCAACGCATTCCCGCGTCGGTTTTGCTATCTGCATTGTGGAACAAGCTCCGAAGGCATGCCCTATGACGATGCTCACCGTGGCCGATGCCCTCCAAATGACCGAATTCGCCGGGGCCGAGGTGGTGGCGGGGGCTGCTGGCCTGACGCAAACGGTTGATTGGGTATACAACACCAGCGTGCCCGACCCGTACAACTGGCTCAACGGCGGCGAACTCGTGTTGACCACCGCACGCAATATGCCCGCTACCCCCGCCGAACAGGTGCAGTACATTCAAGCGTTGGCGCAGCGGCACATCGCCGGGTTGGTCGTCACTGTGGGCCGGGACATCGAA
>CAWUJQ010000556.1:0-2963 GCA_963922445.1 uncultured bacterium | reverse complement strand
GGCCCACCGCACGCGGGCTTACCGCGAGATGCGGGTGTGGCGCTGGCTGATTCCGCTGACGGTGGCACTGTTCCCGTTGATTATTGGCGTGCTGGTCGCTGTGCCAAGCCTGTTTTTTAATTATGCGTTCGGCCCAACCGACTGGGTAGACTATTGGCTGACGACGGTGTTGGTCACAATTGGGGCGGTGCTAGGGGCGGTCGCGCTGCGCCTGGACGGATTCTATGCGGTGCCAAGCGCGGTTTTGATTGGGTTGCTAAGTGCCGCCCGCTTTGATGATCGCTTAACGGCGCAGACGGCGGCTGGGGCAGGGTTCGTGGGGCTGCAATTGGTGGTGTACATCGCGGTCGTGGTTGGCGTAGCGCTGGCGTATGTGCTGATAGTGGCCGGGGTCGGGCTTGTTGTGTGGTTGGTTAGCTCATCGGACGGGAATGCACGCCCTGTGCTATCCGCCGTTGTGAGCTATGTGTTTATCCTATTCATCGTCGGGATTTTGCTGGCCGTGCGTGAGGCGAGCTTGCGCGGGCTGTGGTGGCTGTACAATCGCTTTGGCACATCGGCAGACTGATGCGCATTCCATCGTACACGGGTCACATCTGGCGGCGCTTTAACCGCCCGCCCGCGCACCATCCGCTGTTTATCCGGCAGTCATCGGCAGAGCGGCTGAACACCAACCTGCTGCAAGCGGTTAAGCCGCAGCACCTGGGCTTTTTGGTGATGGGCGTGATTGGCACGTTCTTTTTGGTGGTGTACAGCACAACGTTTCCGGGAGTGGCTCGCATCATTCTGACCTCTGGCGCTGTTCTCATCACCGTGCTGATTGTAGGCGCGTTTAGTGGCACCGGGCCGGGCATCATGTGGGCGTTGGACATCAGCGGGGAACTGGCCCACTTGCGCACGAGCGGCATTTATGACCTGATTGCAACCGCACCCGCCGGGCCAGTGAACGCGATGTGGGCCACAACGTTAGGCGTGTTGTATCGCAGCAACAGCCTGGAGCGGGCCGCGCCGTCACTTGATATTTCGCCGCGTGCCGCCTTGATTATCGCTGGAATTGTGGGGGTGGTCATGCTGTCTGACGAGGGCCGTATGCTCGTTGGGCCGGGGCTGGTTGTGGTGTGTGGGATTGCCGCGCTGTACCTGGATCATATGCACTCGTGTATTGTGGCGGTACTGGCGACTGTCGCCGTCAATGACCACCCACTGCCCGACGCGCAGGCACGCACCTTTGCATTGCTGGCTTTCATTACACTACAATTCACCGGGTACGGCCTGACGCTGCTCGTTTTGTTGGGGCTGCTGCCTGTTGTGGGCATTGCCGCAGGCTGGGGCTTTGGCCTGCCGCAGTTGGCTGTGTTTTTTCTGTCGCGTGAGATCATCATCGGTGCATTGTGGCACTATTTAACTTTCCGGGGGCTGTTGAGCGATGAAACGCCGCCTGCTAACCAGCCTGACGCTGTGGCACGCCCTCCAACACCCGAATGACCGCACGCCCTTGTATGTGCATTTGCGCCTGGGCTACAACCGCTATCGGGGGTGGGCCTCGCGGGACTTCAACGTGGGCACGCTGCTGTTTATCGCGCTCAACATTATGATTGCGCCGCTGTTCGGGTTGATTCCCATCTTGACGATCTTTGTGTTTAGCACCATTTGGGCGGGGCAAATTGCGGGCGACATCCAGCAGGAACACACGCAGGGGCGGTTTGACCTGCTGGCGCTGCTGCCGGGTGGGGCCATCGCCACCTGTTGGACGCTGTCGGTGTTGGTCATCCGCAAGAGCAGCACGTTTGAGTACATCTTCCAGTACATTCTAGATGGGCTACGAGTGACAATGATACTGGGCGGGATGGTGTTGTTGATTCTGTTCGCGGTCGTCATGGTGACGCTGGCTGCGCCGTCGTCTGCGGACGGCGTGAACGGGCTGACGCTGATCGGGCTAATTGTGGCATTTACGGCGGCGCTGGTGAGCATCTACTTGCAGCAGATTCAAGCGGTGGTGCTGAGCCAACTGATTGGCATGAGCATCCCCCGGCTGACGGACAATATCACGGAGGCGCGGACGTGGGCGTTTGGCGTGAACCTGGCCGTGCTGATGGCCATCTATGCCGGGATACTGATTCCAGTGAGCTTAATGCCTATCGACGCGGGCTGGCGCTTGCTAATTGCCAGTGTGATGCTGGTAGCGGCCTATGAGGGACTGATTCGCTCGTTATGGCGTCACCTGCAACATGACTTCGGCCAGCCGAACCTATCCAATCTGAGTCATATGCAGGAGTCGTGATGCTGAATTCACTCCCCACGCGGCGGCTGTTGCTGGAAATCCTTGCCTACCCGGACAATCACCCACTGTTTATCCGCGTGACGCCGAAACCGCTCCTGCCCGCCCCACAAGATGCAATATACTGGATAAGAATTGGCTTACTAATCCTAAATCCTTTCACAATCGCCATGATTACTGTAACTATTATTCCGCTGGTGATGTTTGTTTCGGTGGGATTCATCTTCGGGTTAAAGCTGAATTTTAGTGTAAGCAGCATAATCGCAGCCCAAAAGGAAACCGGGTGCTTTGACCTGCTCAAGACCACGCCGCCCGGCGAGTATGGCATCCACCTGCTGGTGGTGCAGGCGATATTCCGGCGGAAGAACACATTGTTTGGTGCTGGTTTAGAACATGATTTAATCTTTCAGTCGATGATGGCCGTTGCCGTTGCTATTGGGCTTTCTTTAATTCTCTTTCGTCTTAGTGTTGGGTTGTCCTTCGTCGTATTGATCTTGACGTCTTTAGTCCTTCACATCGAATTTCGCCAGTCGATTGTGCTGGGCACGCTGTGTGCGCTGGTGGCTGCGACCTGGACGACCAGCCGCTTAAACGCCCGGCTGATCTCACTGACGCTGTACATCGGGGTGCAGCTTGGGGCCATCGTGGGCGTGTTGGGGGGTGCTGCGGCGCTGCAAGCCGCGTT
>CAWUJQ010000555.1:0-2964 GCA_963922445.1 uncultured bacterium | reverse complement strand
AAAAACGCATCACCCACTGTCGCATCAAATGACCCGAACCCTACGTCGCGTAACACGTTGCGCGTCCCTACATTGTCGCAGACGTAACCTGTAGGGACGAGGCCTGCCTCGTCCGCTGGACACCACGACGCATTGTTCCCAGATTATTTTTCCAAACGTCAAATCAAACCCCTGCAAATAATTTCTGTTAGCGTAGTGCATCACCGCAAACAGACGTGCCCACTACCACGTACAGTAGCCGCCATCAATAATCATATCCGCGCCCGTCATAAAGTCGGACACCTGCGCCGACAGGAACACAATCGCGCCCTGCAAGTCTGTGACCTCGCCCATACGATTCATCGGCGTTAGCCCCATCCACTGCGGGGCCATCTCCTTGCCGATAGGCGTCTCTAACAGGTCATCTACCAGGGCGGTGCGCGTATAACCGGGACTAATGCAGTTCACACGCACGCCGCGTGGTGCCCACTCTGCGGCGAGGCTTTTCGTCAGGTGGATGACGCCCGCTTTGGTGGTGTTGTACACGGCCTGCTTTTGCGGTGTGTTCACGATGTTGCCAGACATGGACGCGGTGTTGATGATCTTGCCGTAGCCCGCCTGTAGCATGACCTTGGCCTCAGTAGTGGCACAGAAGAACACCGCCTTCAGGTTGACATCGTTCATCTTGTCCCACTTGTCCGCGCTCACGTCTTCCGCAGCCGTCCAATCGGCAACGCCCGCGTTGTTGACGGCAATCGTCAGCTTGCCCCACTTATCCACGATTTTGTCAACCATCGCGTCAATTTGATCCTGCTTGGTCACATCTGCGGTCACGGCGATGGCGTCAATGCCCTTGTTGCTCAGTTCATTAGCGACCGTTTCTGCACCTTCGGTATTCATATCCACTACAGCGACGGCGGCTCCGGCTTCACCCAGCGCGTGGGCATATGCCCGCCCGATGCCCTGGCCCGCACCCGTGACGAGGGCCACGCGGTCGTCCAAACGGAAGCGGTCAAGGATAGGGTTGGCGTCCAATACGGGGTCTGTCATGACGGTAACTCCTTTTCGATGAAGGTTGTACTTTAGGAGTACGCGATTGTACCCACGCAGCGGGGCCGGGACAATCACCGCCAAGCCCCAACGATTGGGGGACTGGGACGATGGGTTTGGCTTTACAATTTGTTTGTAGTAATTGAGTGGGCAGAGGGCAATATGAACTCAGGCATGCCGATTTTCGTAAACATTATCAGCGGATGCGTTGGAATTGTGCTTATTTGGACAAGCATTGCCATTATCCATAATCAAGCGTTTACCCTAGGTAACAAGCGACGTGGTACGCAGCGTACTGTTCAGGGTGTGGGGGCAGTGTTTTATGGATTTGTTGCCTTTGCTAGTGGTTTGTGCTGCCTCGCAATTCCGCTCTCAGCGGTTCTTCCTTTTGCATTCGTTCAGGAAATGGCAGATAACGCGCTGTTGGCGTTTGTGATTCAAGGCCTTGCGCAGTTGGTTGGACTGTTAATCTATGAACAATTTGGCCGCGACAAACCGAAGAAAAAGCGTTACGTAGAAATTGAGCGGAGATAACCCAACATGGTAGCAACACAACAACCCCAAACAACAAAGGTCGTCCACATCCACTACGGTGACGGTCACATAGTGCTGCATGATCTAAAGGGCCGCTGGCATGTGACGTATCAAGGCAAACGTGAGGGCGAGCGCGTCAAAGCCGTACTGGTTCACGAGTGGTTAACCATTGCCAGCGAACGCATACACCCGGAGGTGGCGTTAGCCGTGGCGGCCAACTTCGCGCAGAATGGCGTCCTCATTGAGCCAGGACAGCATCATTGGCGGCGGGTTGATGCGCGTTAATTTTGGCGGGCGGGGACGCCGCCCTGCCCCTACGCGACGTTGTGCCTTGTAGGGGAGCACCAACGTGTGCTCCCAAAAACCGGAGGCACGTTCGTCACACGCCACACCTAATTCATCTGCGCCGCAACCTCGCGCAGCCCCGCAATCAGTTGGTCGCGGCTGTCCATCATTGAGCGATATTCGATGTGCCCCGGCGTCATGGATGCCAGCGCGTCAGCCAGACCTTCGGCGCGCTCCGGCGTTTTGATCGCGTCCATCAGCGGGCGCGCATAGATGCGAATGACAAACAGGCTGCGGTTCAGGTCGGCGTAGCTTAAAAACGTCTGCCGCTCCACCCGGAAAAACAGCAAATCGAGGGCGGCGCGCGGTGTGGGGGCTGCGTTCAGGTCAGGCTTGCTGCGCGAGTGCCTATCTTTCAGCACAACCGGATTCAAGCACAGGGTATCCGTGTGGGCCAGCGACCAGTTATAGCGAAAATACGGCCCCTTATGGATCATCGCGTCAATCAAGCGCGGCGACGCCCTGACCAAGCGCTCACTGTCACCGACTTCCTCGTGAATAGTCGCCAGGCTTTCCCCCAACATCTCGGACGGGTTCCAGTGGGTGGGCAGCGCCACAAATAGCGACTCGGCCACATCTGCATTTGCTTCCCCACTCGGATTCCACATCACGGCTAAATCTGCCTGCACACTTAACGCCAGCGCGAGTCCGGTGCGGGCGGCCCCGGCGTGCTTTTGCATCAGGTCGTAGCAGCGCCGTCCCAGTTCCGGGAACAGTGCCCCGTCGCTGTTATAGGTCAGCGCCCCGTCCTGCGTGAGCGTGTAACCCAGTAGCTTACTCGTGTAGCTGTTGTCATCGAACGCCGCGTAATCCGGGTTTTCCGCCGCGACGGTGGCCAGCGCCCGCCAGTAGGTTTCTGTGAGGCCGTTCAGGTCGTCGTCCAGGAAGACCATGCTGTGTTCGGGATAAGCATCGAACACGGCGACCTTTTCCGTGATGGTGCGCTCAAATTCCGTGTCGAAGTTGAAGGTCACGTCTTCCAGGTGATTGAACCGGGACAGGCCCATTTTGTACAGGTCAACGGCGGTTTTAAACGGCACCCGGACGGGGAAGTAG
>CAWUJQ010000554.1:0-2970 GCA_963922445.1 uncultured bacterium | reverse complement strand
CCCCTGTGCGTCCGGCCCCGCAGCCTACCCCCTCCCCGGTAGCTGCCCAGCCAGCCCACGACGACGATGTGCTGGAACAGTACACGGAGGATGGCGTTGAGGTCGAAGCGTCCTACGACGCAGATGCAGCCGCCGCACCAACCAACGGGAACGGCACAGGCACCTTCACCGAGAAGGAAATGATCTGGTTTATTTGCGAAATTGGCCAGGAGATTGGGGTGCATTTGTGGCTGCCAGATTGGGTACGGCAGGCAAAGCTGCACGATGATGTGTCCTTCGATGCGTTCGACCACTTGATTCACGACCTGCCAGAGTCGTTAGATGAAGGCCTGCGTGAAATGCTGCGTGAGGTGGATGTGTTGTGGATGAAAGAAGGCCGCGTTGTTTCCGTTTTTGACGTGGAACAGGACGAAAATGTGCTGGCCGGGTTAGTACGCCTGAACGACATCAACTTGGCGCGGCCCGAAAAAGACCTGCAACTGTACATCGTGGCCCCCCGCAAAATGCGCGATTGGATTCAAACACAAATTTGCCGTCCCAGCTTTGTGAGCAGCGCCGCCCCGCTGGTGAATGGGTGCCGCTTTGTGCCCTATGAAGCGCTACGTGTGAAAATCCGTGAACTGGAAAACCTGGGCTTGCTCAAGTACATCCAGCCGAACTTCCTCGAAGAAATTGCCACAGACTTTTAGCCGCCCGGTAGCACCACAGAACAGCGTGGACGTAGCATTCGCTGGCCCTCACCCCCGTATCTATTCACCTTGCCGTGATTTTTGCGGCGGACGCGCCGTTGCGCGTCTGTGAATTGCAATGTAACGCTGGAATGGAATGGGTTTGCATCGTAAGCCTGGAAAAAGTGCGTGGATTTCCACACGGAATCCGCTTTTTTGTTGCTTGGATGATGATAAAAACAGTTACATCCAGATTCATTGAATAAGGTCTTTACACCAGCTCTGCCATTATAGTTCGGCACAGCTCATCTACCGATTGTTTGCCTGTCTGATACAGAATCTTCATTTGAAGTTTCTCGGCCTCTTCTTTAATAAGTTCGTTGTACCAGAGGCTACGTCCGAGAAAGTTCTTGAACATTTTGTCGGTATTTGATGATCCGTGAAAAAACTGCACCTGCTTTTTTTCACGCGCTTCCAGAACGTCAGGTGTTACCACAATCCAGCAGGAGAATATATTATTAAATTGTAAATTAACAACCCATTGAGGGCGTAAGTGCCAGCCATCAATTACGATACCAGAGCCTTGTTTCACATACTTACGAATCACACGTTCGACCATCGGCCATGTTGCTTCGTGACGGTGCGTGGCATCGGCCTGGAGCTGTTCGAGCGAACTATTTGTATAGTAGTCAAGGTGGTTTGTTTGGCGCATAACATGCAGTCCCGGATGCGTCTCCGGGGTCGTTATCGCAGTAGCCGCCGTAACCAGATCATCAATGGTGAGTGATGTGATCTTCAACTTCGCAGCCAGAGCAGCCCCTAATGTGGTCTTACCGGCTCCTGGTGCCCCTCCGATCAAGATCACTTTGTTGTGCATCATGCCTTCTCCATTTCACGCTCAATAACTACGCTTGTCCGGGCAAATCCTGTTGCATTTCTAGGAAAGTCATTCGTAGGATGTTGATGTCACTAATTGAATTAGCACGTTATATATGTTGATCTATCTGAAATTCCACCCGCTATCGTTTCGAATTTCAATGTGCCCATGTGGTGTGTCAACTCCAAAACGGATGATATGACCCAACCGAGGTACGTAATCTACCATTAGCTCGAAATCCATCTGATAGCTAATTTCCGGACCAATCGCCCACCCTAGACGCAGTCTCAGGTCTTGATCATTCCCCCACAATTTGCCGAAACCATGAATCGGCGTAGAAAATCCTGCAGGTGGGGTGATCAGAATAGGATTCTCTGGCAGATTTCCGTATTGCACCGAGTCATATCGCTCGGCTACTCCATTGTTATACAATACCCAGATGGTACCCGTTTCACTCCACCACAACATCGCCCCATTCTCAAATTCCTGAAAGGATGCTGGAAAGGTCGTTACTGGTGGTAAGGAACGAATTGAACGGGGTTGCCCAAAAACCCCCCATGAGTTATCGCTACGAATAACGATTTCGGTGTTGCCCGGTAAATTCGCTACCTGTTGCTCAAATCCGCCAGCGGTAGTAGGCCCTGCACGCAGATTAAAGTTAAAGTTTTGCTCAGGTGCGGTTGCCCATCCAAGCTGTTGCACACTCTGGAAATTTCCCCATATACGACCAAATCCGCTGGTGGGAGAGATGAAATCGGCTGGCGGTTCCACTGTTGATGGATTGTCTGGCAAATTTTCATAACTGGATTGTGGATAGTATTCTGCCATTTCGGTGCCGCCATAAAGCACCCAGATACCCCCCGTTGCACTGTCCCATATCATGTACCCATGTTCAAATGGCTGATAAGCGTCGGATTGTGCGTGTGCAGTTGTAACTCCAATAGTAAGCAGTAAAAGTAATTTGAGAATAATAGCAAGGTGAGCCGTGGGTTGAATTGAATGCACGATATCTTTCCCCAAAATGCTATTTTTACAATATGTTGAGTTGTCATTGTTATGCAAATTATTCAAGAGGTCTTCCTAACTGGTATCTGTATCTGACGTAGATGATCCTCCGATGGCATGTCATCATCAATGACAAGATAATGGACGCGTACAGACGGTATTGGCTCGTAGTCGTTTTGTGCCATCCACATGTAAGCAAGCCGGACCGTTTCTTGCAAGCCGTTCCGCCCTTCGGATCCCCCTTTGTGCATCAGGGTCAGGGCACTCTCTGTAGCTGGAACATCGCGTATGGTGAACACAACATCATTATCCACTTTGATCTCACCCTCATAGTTGTCTGTTACTGGGAAGGCAATCTCAAGATCAGAAAGGCAACGCCCGTATTTGTGCTCGCTGATCGTCATTGCATAATCGTACTTA
>CAWUJQ010000553.1:0-2977 GCA_963922445.1 uncultured bacterium | reverse complement strand
AAATCCCCTCTCCGTGGGGAGAGGGGACTTGATGCCGGTGTGACTGTGGATTCTGGTGTTCCCCCTCTCCAGGTGGAGGGGAGGCCAGGGCTGACAGGGGTAGGTATTTGCATTTGGGGCACAGTCACGATCTGGCCCTCACCCCAAACCCCTCTCCCGAACGGGCCATTGGCCCTGGGAGAGGGGCTAAAACGGTCATCGTGCGGGGTCGGGTCATGCCTCCCCCCTCGCCTAGCCGCGAAGCGGCGGTTGGGAGAGGGGGGAATGAGGGGGGTGAGGGCTAGCAGCAGCAGCAACCCTACAGGAAACCTACCCCTGACAGGGGGGCCAGGGGGTGAGGTGAGATTACAGGCCACTGCACAGGGTGACATCCACTGGGACAAAATCGCGGCGATCACCCCGGACGGTGTGACTGACGTCTATGACCTGACCGTGCTGCCCCACAGCAACTTCCTGTGTGAAGACATTATCGTCCACAACAGCATTGAGCAGGACGCGGACATCGTGATGTTCCTCTACCGGGATGTGGTGTACAACGAGGCGACGGAATACCCTAATCAGGCGGATGTCATCGTCGCCAAGCACCGCAACGGTCCAACGGACACCGTGCCGCTGTATTTCGATGCGTCCGCGACGCGCTTTTTAGACGGCACTCGCCAGAGTGTAGACCTGAGTGCGATGTAATGACGACTGAATTCAACGGCTTTGGTGGGCGGGATAAGTCCATACTGATTCCAGAGACGTTTTTTAGCGACCTGCTCCCGCTGATAGACGACGTGGCTGAACTCAAGGTGACGCTGTTTTGCATGTGGGCGTTGCAGCAGCGTGAGGGCCGCTACCGTTACCTGACGGAGGCCGACTTTCGCAGTGATGTAGCACTCCTCGCTGGATTAGAGGCTGCGCGCCCGGATGTTAACCCGCAGCACACGCTATCTGATGGGTTGGGGCGGGCGGTCACACGCGGGAGCTTGCTGCGGGCACAAATCCCCGGTACGGACGGGGAAAAAGTCACGTTATACTTCATGAATACCGAGCGGGGCCGTGAGGCGGTGGCAGCGGTGAAGCAGGGCAATTACGGTCTGTTTGACGGCCAGCAGGTGGAGATATTGCCGCCGCGCCCGAACATCTACCGGCTGTATGAGCAGGAAATCGGGCTGCTGACGCCCCACACGGCAGAGACGCTCAAAGACTTAGAGAAAGACTACCCGGCGGTGTGGCTGCAAGAGGCCATTGAGATTGCGTCAGAGCGGCAGGCCAAAAATATGAAGTTTGTCCGGGCGGTGCTTGACCGCTGGCGCAAGGAAGGACGAAGCGATCATGAAATCACTGGGCGACATGGACCTGGGGAAGCAGTTCGGGATGGACAGCGATACGTATCGGGACGGTACGGGGACTACATCGACAGTTGATGATGCCCCCACGCCCTGCAAGCTGTGCGGCACCTATGACGGATATTGCAATGGCAGCGGCTTTTATGACCTCGACGTGCCCGTGGGTCACCCGGATTTCAGCACAGTGTTTCGTTGCCCGAACAACCCGCTCTCCGAAGATGACCAGCGCAAGCAAACGCTGCGCAAGCTGAGCAACCTGGGCGCGTTCAGTGCCGCCAGCTTCGATAATTTCGACCTCAACCGGGGGGCGATGAGCGAAAGTGCTTACCAATCGCTGCGGCGGGCCTACAGTGAAGCCATTCGTTATGCTGATGCGACTGGCGGGAACTGGATGGTGATCGAAGGGGCCTATGGCAGCGGCAAAACACATCTGGCGGCAGCAATTGGCAACCGGCGGTTGGAGCGGGGTGAACTCGTGTTGTTCGTCACCGCGCCGGATTTGCTCGATCACCTGCGGGGGGGCTATGCGCCGAACGCCGAAGAGAGCTACGACCAGATGTTTGACCGGGTGCGCCGCGCTGACCTGCTCATATTGGACGACCTGGGTGTGGAAAATCCCAGTGAGTGGAGCCGTGAAAAGCTGTTCCAACTGCTGAACCACCGCTACACGCAGCAGCTTGCTACCGTCGTTACGACGAACGTCAGCGTGGACTCGCTCGACCCACGCCTGCGCAGCCGTATGTTGGACATGAGCCGCGTTTCGTATGTGCGCATCACCGCGCCGGACTACCGCAGCATCCACACCAACGCGCAGGAGCGGCTGTCTGACCTACATTTGTATGACGCGTACAGCCTGGAAAACTTCGATGTGCGTCACGGCGCTCATCCACAGGAGCAGCAAAACCTCACACGAGCGCTGCAAACCGCGCACGAGTTTGTGCAGGGTGGGCGCGGCTGGCTAGTGCTGATTGGCAACAGTGGCACGGGCAAGACGCATCTGGCGGCGGGCGTTGCCAATCACTGGCAGCGGAGCGGTGGGGAGGTAATGTTTGTGGCCGCCCCTGACCTGTTGGACTATCTGCGTAAGACGTTTGGTGCGGGTTCCAATGTAACGTTTGATGAGCAGTTCCAGCAGGTGAAAGAAGCACCGCTGCTGGTGCTGGACGACCTTGGGGCAGTGGATCATAACAAGGCGTGGGTACGCGAGAAGCTGCTGCAAATCATCAAGCATCGTTACATCCGCAAGCTGCCAACCGTGATTACGACCACGCAGGAATTCGACGAAATTGACGGGCAAATCCGCACGCGAATGCTGGACAGCCGCCTGTGCCACATCTTTGCGATTACCGCCCGCCCGTATGTCGACCGGATGCGGAGCCGCTAGTCATGCGTGCCACGCGCCCTTCCCCGGCTTTAGAAGTGCGTCCGTTTCGCCGCGCCGATTTGCGGGCGGCCCGCGACCTGACGTTTTACAACGTTCATGTGCATACCCACCTGGACTGGCAAACCGTGGACGAGTTCCTGCGGGACGAACCGCCTTACCTGTGGGTGGGCTACCGGGGCACGCGCTTGGTCGGGCTGCTTGGCTTGAGTGAGCCGCTGGGGGGCATCAGTTGGCTGCGGGTGGCGGCAGCCCATGACCGGGA
>CAWUJQ010000552.1:0-2986 GCA_963922445.1 uncultured bacterium | reverse complement strand
AACACGCGATCAGCAGAGGCGTCCAGCAGGCGCACGCCCTTGCCAAACGCAATTCTGCCGCGTGCGTCCGTGATAGCGGCTTCCAGCACCTCACCTGGGATGGTATACGGCACGAAAACCACCTGGTTATCATGTTTGCCCAGGCCACTGCCGCCGTAGGCCATCGTCTCGATTTCGATTTCAAATGTTTCGTTTTCCGTCACAATGCGCTGCTCCGTTGTCATGTTCCAACAAGCCTATCATACCCGTCTATCGACTTGAGGCGGCAAAAGCCTGTACAATGCTTGAGTAAAAGTAGCAAACTATTCTCTGGGAAACAGCATGACGTTTACATTTGCTCCGGCTCTCGCGCTACTGCTCCTCATCCCGGTAGCCGCCTATATTGGCTTCCCACGCTATGGCTACCGCCGCACTCGCGACCTCACCAGCCTGATTTTACGCCTCATCGTCCTCACCCTGATGATTTTGGCAATTAGCGGGGCGCAGGTCGTGCGCTCAGCCGATAAGCTGGCAGTCGTATTCTTAGTGGACGTCAGCGACAGCATTGACGCGGCCACACAACAGGAACAGTTCGACTATGTGGCCGAGGCGATGGAAAGCATGGGCATCAACGACAGCGCGGGCATCGTGCTGTTTGGTACCAATGCCGTCGTCGAACGGCAGGTCAATAACGTGCGCGAGTTGGGTGACATCCAATCTGCGCCCATCACCAGCAACACCGACCTTGCCGAGGCTATCCGGCTAGGGCTGGCGCTTTTCCCATCAGACGCCGCACGGCGCATGGTGATTTTAAGCGATGGCCGTCCAACGGTGGGGGACACCGAGGCCGCCGCTGGCTTGGCCGCCGCCGCCGATGTGCAGGTCGATTATGTGCCGTTTTCCCCGGAGCGCGTGCCAGATGTACAGGTAACCGATGTCGATGTGCCGACAACCGTCAACGCTGAGCAGCTTTTTGACCTGACCGTCATTGTGGAGGCAGAAGAAGCCACCGCTGCCGAAATTCAGGTATACGCGTCCGGTGAAATCATCTTTCAGGATGACGTTGAACTGAACGCAGGCCAGAACCGCCGCACTTTTACGCTGCAAGCGGGCGACAGCGGCTTCCGTGACTTCCGTGTATTGGTGGAGCCGCAAGG
Source organism: uncultured bacterium (assembly GCA_963922445.1). Taxonomy (GTDB): domain Bacteria; phylum Chloroflexota; class Anaerolineae; order Aggregatilineales; family Phototrophicaceae; genus DAOTTY01. The sequence continues at coordinate 1,850 of CAWUJQ010000552.1, read as the reverse complement.
TACCGACGGCTTTTACCAGAACAACCAGCTTTCCGCCTTTAGCCGGGTTGTTGGGCCACCACGTGTGCTGCTGCTGACCGTAGACCCGCAAGAAGCGCTGTACATCGTGCCAGCGCTGGAAGAAGCGGGCCTCACTGTAGATGTGCGCAGCCCCAACGAACTGCCCGTCGGCCTGGTACCCCTGGCACAGTACGACAGCATCGTCATGACGAACGTGCCCGCCCGGTTTATGTCCCCTGCCCGCATGGATGCCATCGACAGCTATGTGCGTGACCTGGGCGGCGGACTTGTCTTCGTTGGCGGGCCAGAAAGCTACGGCCCCGGCGGTTACTTCCAAACGCCCATTGAAGACGTCCTACCGCTGGAAACACGCATCCGTGACCAGCAGCGCCTGCCACAGCTCACCATTGCTTACCTGATTGACACGTCCGGGAGTATGGGGGCGGTCGGGCCGAGCGGTGTGCAGAACATCGAACTGGCAAAAGAGGCCATCATCCGCTCGATTGAGTTCCTGCAACCCACTGACCGCGCCGGCGCGGCCAACTTCGACACTGCCGGTAGCTGGATTGCCGAAGTGCAACCCGTCAATGACCGCCGTGCCCTACAAACGCTTATTGCAACGCTGCGGGCGGGCGGCGGCACAGACATTCTGGCGGGTATGCGGCTCGTCGCCCGCAATCTGGTCGAAGACCCGTCCGACCGCAAGCACATCATCCTGCTTACAGACGGCGGCGCTGACCCCACGGGCCTGATCGAACTCACCGGGCAGATCAACGAGGACGCCGAAGTCACCACATCGGTGATTGCCATCGGTGCCGGGTCAGCCAGCTTTTTGGATGACATGGCAGCAGCCGGTGACGGCAACTTCTACATGGTCGATTCCATCGACCAGATTCCGACCATCTTCACGCAAGAAACGGTGCTTGCGACCCGCTCCTACATCCAGGAAGAGCAGTTCTTCCCCGGTGTGGCGCTGCGCAGCCCGATTGTAGATGGCATCGACAGCACCCCACCGCTGTACGGCTATGTAGCAACAACGCCAAAGGCCACCGCCCAGGTTATCTGGACGGTGCCGCAGTTCCTCGATGAAGATGGCGCGCCGGCGGGCGGCTTCAATGACCCGCTGCTGGCCTCCTGGCAATATGGGCTGGGGCGTTCGGTCGCCTTCACGTCAGATGCAACATCGCGTTGGGCGGCTGATTGGGTGGACTGGGGCAGCTTTTCCGCCTTTTGGACGCAGGCGGTTGAGTGGACGATTACGGAAAGCGCCAGCAACAACGTTGAGATGCGCGTCGTTACAGAAGGGGAGCAGGCCCGTGTCATCGTGGATGCCCGCAGCGAAGACGGTGAATTCCTCAATGGCATGAATTTGGATATGTCGCTGGTTAACCCGGAACTAGAAAACGATCAGGTTCAGCTTCAGCAGGTGGCACCGGGCCGCTACGAAGCCTCCTTCATGCCGGGTGAGGAAGGCGCATACATTCTGCGCTTAGCTGGCGGTGACGGCGAAGTCGCCGTTAACCAGACGACGGGCTGGGTGATGAGCTACTCACCGGAATATGACCTGCGGGTGACGCCTGCGGGCGCGGGCATCTTGGGGGATGTGGCAACCATTGCGGGCGGGCGTCAAATTGCCGATGACCCGGCCCTCGCGTTTGAACACACGCTGCGGGCGCAGCGGGCCTCCTCCCCAATTTGGATGCAGTTGCTCATTGCAGCCCTGCTGCTGCTGCCGCTAGACATCGCCGTGCGCCGCCTCGTGATTACCCGTCGTGACCTGGCACGCGCCTGGAATGCCGTCTTCGGGGTGGCAGCAACCGCCACTCAGGAAACATCGGAGCGCATGTCAT
>CAWUJQ010000551.1:0-3012 GCA_963922445.1 uncultured bacterium | reverse complement strand
ATACCGGGTCGCTCACGGGCAGTGATGAGGTACTGGACGCGGCCTTCCGCCGGGTGGGGGTGCTGCGTGTAGATACCATCTCGGATATTTTCTACACGGCAGAGGTCATCAGTAAGCAGCCGCGCCCCAAAGACAAGCGCCTGATGATCTTGACGAACGCGGGTGGCCCCGGCGTCCTCACCACAGACGCGCTCATCCGTGATGGTGGCGCACTGGCCGATATTGCCGACGATACGATGGCCGCGCTCAACGATTTGCTGCCAGAAGCATGGAGCCACGCCAACCCCATCGACCTGTTGGGCGACGCCACGCCGGAAATCTACGCCAAAACGCTGGAAATCACCGCCCGCGACCCCAATGCCGACGGCCTGTTGGTGGTGCTGTCGCCGCAAGCCATGACCGACCCCACCCGCACGGCTGAGTACCTGGTGCCCTATGCCAACCTGGGCGATAAGCCCATCATTGCAAGCTGGATGGGCGGGACTGAAGTGGCGGAAGGCATTCAAATTCTGACGAAAGCGGGTATCCCCACCTTTGCCTTCCCGGATGTGGCGGTGCGCCTGTTCAACTATATGTGGAAGTACAGCTACAACCTGCGCGGCCTGTACGAAGTGCCCCGACCGGCAGAACACGAAAGCGGCTACGAGCGAGATAAAGCGCGGGCGATATTGGACAGGGTGCGCGAGCAAAAGCGGGAAATCCTGACCGAAGCCGAGTCAAAAGCAGTAATGGCCGCCTACGACATCCCGATTATCCGCACCGTAACCGCCGCTGACGCTGAGTCTGCGGTGGTGGCGGCAGAAGAAATTGGCTATCCGGTGGTCGTCAAGCTCAACTCAGAAACAATCACGCACAAATCCGATGTGGGCGGGGTGCGCTTGAACCTGCAAAACGCCGCTGAGGTGCGGTCTGCCTTTGAGAACATCGAAAGCAACGTGGCCGAAAAGTACACGCCGGCAGACTTTAACGGCGTGAGCGTGCAGCCCATGATTAAGCTGGATGAGGGCTACGAAATCATTGTGGGCAGTTCGATTGACCCGCAGTTTGGCCCGGTGCTGCTGTTCGGTGCGGGCGGCACACTGGTGGAAGTCTTCAAAGACCGGGCGCTGGGCCTGCCGCCGCTCACAACCACGCTGGCCCGCCGCATGATCGAGCAGACGAAAATCAGCGAGGTGCTAAAGGGCATTCGCGGGCGCGACCCCATCGACCGCGATCAACTGGAAAAGGTGATGGTACGCTTTAGCCAGCTCGTCGTGGAAAACCCCTGGATCAAGGAAATGGACATCAACCCGCTGTTCATCTCCGATAACCGCATTGTTGCCCTGGACGCCCGTGTGGTGCTGCACCCCCACGATACGGACCTGAACACCCTGCCGGAAGTTGCTATCCGCCCATACCCGGTGCAGTATACGTCCAACATTACGCTTCGCGACGGGCGTGAACTTGTTTTGCGGCCCATCCGCCCAGAAGACGAGCCGATGGCGGTGGACTTCCATATGGGCTTGAGCGAGCAGACGGTCAAGCTGCGCTATATGTACAACTTCCCGCTGGAACAGCGCATCACGCATGACCGACTGGCCAGCCTGACGTATGTGGACTACGACCGACAAATCGCGCTGGTGGCCATTAACGACACAGGCGAGACGCCGCGTATGGTAGCCGTAGGCCGCCTAACGATGCTTAGCGGCACGAAGGAAGTGGCAGAGTTCGGGTTGCTGGTGGCAGACGACTATCAGCAGCAGGGGGTAGGCTCCGCAGTGCTGGGCAAGCTGCTCGAAATCGGCAAGGAAGAGGGCGTGCAGCGCGTGTTTGGCAAACTGCTGGTGAAAAACGCCCGCTCCGTGGAGTTCTTGCACAACTTCGGCTTTGCCACCTTCCCGATAGAGGGCGAAGACGGCATTTTGATGGGCACCAAGGAATTGTAGTTTCACCTGAAGCACTGGAGGCAAGCCCTAACCAGGCTGCCTCCCTCACTAACACAGTTCTACGCAGCGGAGCAGGGAGAACGATGCAAATTAACGGCAAGCGGATCGTGCTGACAGGGGCCGCATCCGGGATTGGGCGGGCGCTGTTGGCGCTGCTGGCTGGCTACGACGCCGAAATCGTCGCGGCTGACCGGGACGCTGAGCGCCTGGGAGAAAGTGTGCGCGCACCGCAAAACGTGCGCGCCTCCATCAACCCGTTTGTGTGCGATCTGTCCTCGCAGACGGGCACGGATGAGCTGTTTGCGCACGCTATGGCCACCATGAACGGCATCGACATCTTTATTGCGAACGCCGGCTTCGCCTACTACGAACAACTAGAAGAAGCCGACTGGGAACACATCGCCAGTATCTACCGGGTGAATGTGTACTCGCCTGTGTATACCGCTGTGAAAATGCGCGAGGTCAACCCGGACAACGCCTACACGATGGTCATCACCGCGTCTACGATGGCGCACTGGGCACTGCCGGGATATGCGCTGTATGCGTCTACCAAAGGCGCGCTGCACCGCTTTGCCGATGCCTACCGCTACGAAATGCCCGCCAACGCCCACCTGATGCTCGTCTACCCGATAGGCACGCGCACCAGCTTCTTTGAGAATGCAGGCGCGCCCGTCGCGTACCCCAATCAACAGCCAGAAGCCGTTGCCCACGCCATCATCAAGGGCATATTGCGCAACCGCCGTGAAGTGTACCCGTCCATGTTGTGGCGGGTGGGCATGGTCTTCAATCACATCCTGCCTGTGTTTAAGCCGCTGGTACAGTTCGTTTACCTACGCCAGATGCGCCAGCGCTCTACTCAACCATAACCGGAATCTGGTAGCCGTCGCCGCCGTCGGTAAGGGCCAGCCGCGCCCCCGTCTGGAAGTTGTACAGCCCCACCCACAGCATATACTCACCCGCAGGCGTGTCTTCCGGCACCGTCAGCGTGATTTGCTGGCCCACAATGAGTTCATCCGCGTCTGTCCACGTGGGTGTGAGCCGCGCCGGAGCCGCTGGTGGCCCGTCGAACTGGGCGATGTTGGTGGCC
>CAWUJQ010000550.1:0-3030 GCA_963922445.1 uncultured bacterium | reverse complement strand
GATTTCGGTACCGTCGTCAAACAGCACGATGCGGGCGCGCCCCTGCAAGCGGGTGCGAATCGCATCCCCGCTGCCGAGGATGCCCTCGCCGCGCACGGTCAGCCAGTCATCGGTATTGGCGCGGCGCAGTTCCACTACAGTAGCCATCACCTGGAGCGTGGCAGCATGGTCGGTCATTTGGGCAAAGGCGGCTGTGAAGGGTAGCACACACGTCACAATCACCAGCCACTGCATCATTCGTCGCATAAGCGCCTCCCTAACGAAATCTTACAGACGCACGCTAGTATAGCGCATCATGATTGTGGTACGGGCAATCTTTACGACTTATTACGATTCCTGCACATCGCCGCGCCCACTCGTCAGGCGGCCTAAAAAGCGCAGCAGGGTTGCAATCACGCCCAGCACGGCCAGGATTGAAATCACATGCCAGCGATAGCTCCCCTTGTTGGGTGCGGTCGCCTGCCCCCAATTTTGACGCACGCCCTGCCGATAGCGGTTTTCCATCTGGGCGGGGCCGAACAGATCGGTAAAGAAGTAGGTTGATGCCGCGTAGGAGAAGTCCGGCTGCTTTTCCTCAGAGGCGGCGGGCGTTGCCTCGGCCAGTTCAACCTCACTCAGCACAAAGCCTTCGCGGGTGTTTTCGTCCACACGCTGGATGACGGCCCCGGTGCTGTCAATAATTTTCGTCTGGTGGTAGTAGTCCGTGAGCAGTTCGGCGTCGTGGGCTTTGCGCACATGCCGCCACAGGTCAGGCCGCATGATGGTGTAGAAGAACAGCGCCAAGCGTGGCCGTGGGAAGTGCGACCGGAACTCACCGCCGGCGGTTGTGTTGATGGCAGGCACCCCCAACCATCCTACGTGGGCGTCCAGGTCAGTCCCGAAGGGTTCGTCTTTGCCGTAGTATGCTTTGCTGACCACCGGCCCCAGCGCACGCGAATCGACCCGGCTACCGTCGGGCATAATCATCACAAAGCGGGCCATGCGCGGCGGTGAACTCGTGATGACGAGGGCGTCTATCTTGCCTGCGTAGCGTGCCCACAGTTCCGGGTGGGCGTAGTCCCAGCAGACCATCATACCCAGCTTGCCCAGGTCGGTATCAGCCACCGTGATGTCATGCCCATCGCGGAAGTAAGCCCGCTCGAACAACCAGGGATAGTTTTTGTCATAACGCCACAGGCGGCCATCTGGCGCAACGATGATTTGGCTGTTGTAAACGTCTTTGCCATCCATGATGAGCAGCGACCCCGCCAGATGGACGTTGTACTGGGCAGCGCGTTCTTTTAGCCACGTTACGGTTTCGCCGTCGATGGGTTCGGGTAGGGCATAATTGTTGTCATGATACTCGTAGCCAGTGTTGAACAGTTCTGGCAGCACGACCAACTGCGCGCCTGCGCTGGCTGTTTCGGCAATGAGCGCGTCGGCGCGCTGTAGGCGCTCCGCTTTGGGGGCAGGAGCGCCTTCCATACGAACAGCAGCAACCTTGATCTTGCGTGGCATCGCGACCTCCGGGTTTGTTCGCCGTCAATACGACAACAATAACACACCCAGGTGGAATCGCTATGTGGCCATAGGTGAGATTTGCGTGAATTTAACGCTGTCGAGGATAATCTTCATTTTTGACCTTGACCGGAACCGGCGCAGGGGCGCGTTTTGGGGCGGTAAGGCGGCGCACGGCCCAGCCTGCAACCAGGAGCAGCACCAGCACCTGTACCAATGCGATCATAAACACAGAGAAGCTAACCATGAGATATGTCCTAGTGGACTAACAAGCTATGTATATGCAGTATACTCGAAAATCAGTGAGGATGGGCCAAGACCCGCATAAGAACGGGAATAGAAGGATGGCAGCCAAAACGTTGAGGGCAATGTGTTCAACCATCAATCGCCTGGGCAAACGCAGCCCACGCACTGCTTACGTGTCCAGCAGCAAATCCACGTTGAGCCGCCACGCGGTGTACAGCGCCCGCAAAAATGCCTTGATCTCGGTAACCGTCCGGTCATCATCAACGCCTTCTGTGATGAGGAGCGGGTAGCGTTGTTTCACATCGGCGGGGGCGGGGGCCAGCTTGAACATGTCGGTTGCGTCAATGTTACGCGGAATCGCATCGAAGAAGAGCAGCGTCACGGCAGCGCGTGAGGGAATAATATGGCCCTGCATAAACAGGAAGTAGAACACGTTGTCCCCGCTCAGGGCGATTTCGCCTAACTTGCGGCGCGGGTTGCCCTCGCCCTCGAAGATGTTGCCGCTCTGCCGCACGGCCTGCACCTGCTGCGAGTGCTGGTTGAGGTCGCGCAGGTTTTGTTGCAGCAGCGTCCACACGAGTGGGGCTTGTTCGGGTAGTGGCAGTTGCAGCAGCAGCCAACGTTCGGCCTGGTCGCTGATGGGGTAGCCAATGCGACCGAAGCAGCCAAACGGCTTGCCCTGGACGTTGGCGGGGCACCCTTCACAGTGATGGGCCAGCGGGTCGAGTTGGGCGCTGGCGGCTTGCACTTCGCTCACTTTGATAATGGCCGTTTCTTCGTCGCCGTCGGCGGCGCTGCGCGTGAACTCAAAGCCCATTTCTTCTGGCGGGCGGTCGTCGCCCGCATCGCGGAACAGTTGGATGATACGGTCGGCCTGATCGCGCCCTTTGAGGCGCATGAGGATGCCCTGCGTGGTGAGCTGGTCTTTGGGTTCGCACAGGTAGTTGATGACGTGGTCAATCGCCATGCGGGGTTGGCTCCGTGTGGTTGCTTGCGGCGGGTATGATAACACAGGCGGGGGGTGAGGTGAGACGTAAAAACGCATTACCCATTGTCGCATCAAATGACCCTAACCCGACGTCGCATGACACAGGCTGCGTTTGTTTGCCATGTAGTGCGCTTCCGTGGTGGATGGTTGCTCTTAGCATATCACGGTGTCATTGTCTGCGGCGCTTAGCGCTGCCAGCGCACCTGCGAGACCCGTTCCGGTTGCGACAGCACCCCCTGCTCCCCCGTCGCCACATTGACCAGCGTCAAGCGGCCTGCCGGTGCGCTGCTGGCTTGCAG
>CAWUJQ010000549.1:0-3041 GCA_963922445.1 uncultured bacterium | reverse complement strand
TCGCAGGCTACCTAGACCGGGTGAGCCAATTCGTTGTCCTCGGTGCAGGCTGGGACACACGCGCTTATGGGCTGGCGAAGCGTCCCGGCGTGCGCGTGTTCGAGGTAGACGCCGCTGAAACACAATCGCGCAAACGGGCGGCCCTTGAGCAAGCAAGCATTGACGCGGCTCACGTCACATTTGTGACTGTGGACTTCAATAAAGAGGGATGGCTGGATGCCCTGCTGCGTGAAGGCTTTGACCGATCACAACCGGCTTTCATCTTATGGGAGGGCGTGACCTACTACCTGAATGCGGATGCGATTCACGCGACGCTGCAAACCGTCGGGCAAAAACTCGCTCCGGGCAGCGCGATTGCGTTTGATTACCTATCAGCGGAAATTGTAGACGGCAGCTACCGTCCGCCGCGCTATAACAGCGCGCTCGCCACGCTGCGCTTTTACGGGGAGCCGCTTACGTTTGGTGTGTCCACAGGGGCACCCGCACGCGATGTGCTGTCTGCATTCCTAGCCCCGCACGGCCTGCAACTCACTGAATACGAACCCTATGGCATCGAATCCGGCGAAAATCAGGTTCACGGCGGTTTGGCCCTTGCCAAAAACGACTGACTCACGATATATTGCCCGGCCTGCACCTAATCGGCAATCCGTTCGACCGTATCGGCTCCCGCTTAAACTGTCGTTTTCATCCGTTGCCTAACTCAAGCTAACGCTTACCCACACAACTGAATCTCATTTCGTCCCTATGTGAAATCAGGACATCGTTGGGCTGTTTTTGGCCCCCACTCCATTTTGTGTTCCCCAACGCTGAAAGGTGTGCCCTCTGAACATACACGATTTCCAAAAATCCGTCACGCTGCACGGCAGTTTTATCAACTATATCGGTATCGAGCCGAGCATTCACATGCACATCAAGCTGGCGGTTTTTCCGCAACCCGCGTGCGAGGCGTTAGGCATTACGCAGCGCCGGGGCGTATTCGTTTTTTCTTTTGGCTACCTTCGGCCCTACTCGATGGAATATCAGTTAGACGAGTTGACGCACAAGCTGCGCTACGCCCAAATTTTGTACACAGACCCAATCGATGAACGCTTTAGCCATGGGCGAATCGGCATGCGCCTTGAAATTATGGCCATGGATTTAGAGTACGGCTTTGATGAGTGCTTCCACGTTGACGTCTACACTCCGGGTGTGGTGTCGTGGCACCGTAACGGATAATTGCCGATTCCCCACGCTCACCTGACGATTGCCCTACTTGCTGGCCCCGCGAAACCCAAAACAGGGCTATGATAGACACAAACCTAACGTTAAACATAACCAACTCACGGGGAGCAATTGATGCGACTGACACGATGGCTGCTGCTCATTGGGGCGGTGTTGATAGCGGCACCGCTGCTGGCCCAAGAACCCCAACCCACCCTCACCCTGCCGGACGACACCGACGAACCGCTGCCGTTAACGGGGGCGACCTACGGCTCTGATGCGGGCATCTATGTGCGCTATCCCGACGGCTGGCGTGCGTTTGAGTCGTTCGGCACGGGTACCCTTTACCTGGCCACCTCGTTCAATATCTACGACGATGACACGCAAATCGACCTCAACGAGGCGTTTATGGCCATAAGGGTGCGCCGCTATGTCGATACGCCCCGCATCCCGCCCAACGAAGACAGTCTGGTAGGTACAGTGCGGCTAGTCCCCGGAACAAACGCCCGCGACGCCTACGCTGTTGACTATACCGATTTGGTGCGCTATCGCGGCGGCGTGCTGACCGCGCCCTTCTTGCCTAACACAGCCCGCTACCTGTTGTTTTTGGATCAAGCGCGCTATGCCGAAATCCTCGTGGGCACCGCCCCCGGCGCGTTCAACCAGTTTGAGCCGACGTTCGCCCGCATCATGGAAACGATTACCCTGCTGGATAGTCCCCCAGGTGATGCGCGGCGTGCCCCGTCAGGTGAACTGTACTTTCCGTTTGGCTACAGCGGCGGCGCGCTCACACCCTATGACTTCAGCACAGGCAACCTGGAAGTAAGTGTGCCGCGCCAGTGGACGCTCACCGAAGTTGACTTTGAAACCTTCTTCATCACCAACGCGGACGTAGCCAACCGCGAAACACCGTTCTTGTTCCCTGGCGAGTTCTTCGCGCTGGCCACATACCGCGAGATTCCCCAGGACGCGGTGCAAAACCCGGTCAGCCTGCTGTACGACGCGCTGCCCGGTCAGGCAGAACGGATGCTGCATGTGGATAACACATTCTGGAACGGCACCGAAGTGGCGCGGGCAGTCCTCAATGACGGCACGCTCTTCTTAACGCGGCTGGTGCTGGAACCGCCCCGCGATGACGACCAACCGCGCCAGCTCACACACTACCTCACGCTGCAAGTCACCTATGAGCCAACGGGCCTCAACCGCTTTGAAGGCACGCTTTACGATGTGCTTGCGTCCGCAGAGCGCGTGAACGAGCCGTTCTTCCGGTTGGAAACACGCGAATACCCCGACCTGACGACGACCGGCGTCGAAGCGCTGGCCCCATCACCGTTTGTAAGCGCCCGCGCCGACCTCGCCACCGCGTACCCGCCGGGGTGGTACGTGACCGACACGCCCACCGCCATCATCGCCCGCAGCAACAACCGTCCACTTGACCCGGCATTGTCGATTTTCGAGCAGAGCGGGGCCGACGAGACCATCGTAGAACTGAAGGTGCAGCGCTACTCATCTGACATCGGCCTTTCCCCGGACATCCGCTTGGCGGAGCAGGCACTGGTGCTGGCCCAGTTCAACGGCAACCCGCCAGATCGCATCACGGTGACGACGTTTGGCGACCGCCAAGCCGCCAGTTACCAACCCGATTTCGGGCAGGTGGTGGTCATCACGCCGCTGGATAGCGAACACTACCTGCGGGCGGACGTGGCCGTGGACAGCACGCTCTACACCGAGTTTTACGAGCGCGAAGTGCTGGCCATGCTCGCGCAGACGGCCCCTACTGCGCTGGGCCGGGACGCAGAGGCCAGGTTGCCCCGGTTGGATAGGGTATTTACCGCGCCGGG
>CAWUJQ010000548.1:0-3047 GCA_963922445.1 uncultured bacterium | reverse complement strand
GTCACCGAGTATCCCGTATCCCCCGAACAGGCGGCATCCGCATTGGCGGCGAAGATGACCTTCACAACCGGTCTGCTCAGCGCCGATACGCTCTACGTCTGGCAGGAGGGCGGCACACAAGTTGTCGCCGAGTACCGCAAGCCACAGCTCACGGGCGTGTTTCTCGAAGGCAGTGAGGCTGCCGTCCGAGTACCGCTTCCGGGGATGGTCCTGATTCGCGTCACGCGCCACCAGCAGCGCCCCGACTACAAGCTGTACGCCGTTAAGCGCCGCCCAAATACGCTGGATGTGCCGCTGTACCACGCCCCGATACCGAACGTGTTTACCAGCGGCGGCATCTGCTGGGGCACTGTCGAGCGCGTGTCAGATGAGGCGCTGACGGGCGTCTCGCTGGCAGAAGGGTGGGCGCAGCTTCTCGGTTCGTCTTTTGGATCGCACGCCTGCTCAGGCAAATCCAAAGCCCATCGGGACGACGTGCGTAAGCAGTTGATCACGCTGGAGGCGGTGGGGAAGAAGCGTTACCCAACCACCGACCTGATCGCGGCGAAGGCAAAACTGTCGGATGCACTGGCGGTGCGCTCATGACCCACGTCTTTGACCCACACACCTATATCAAGACGATCTACGTGGTCGGCGTGGGCGGAACCGGAAGCAGTGCCGCCCGCATCATCGCTCGTATTCTGTACGATATGGAGCGCAGCCGTAAGCACACCCCGCAGATGATTCTGGTCGATCACGACACGGTTGAGGAGAAAAATATTGGTAGGCAAGCACTCTTCCTGCCTGCTGATGTTGGCTCCCCGAAGGCAACCACTGTAGCGAGACGACTGAGCTTTGCGCTGGGGTTAGAAATCGGCGCAATCCCGATGAAGTTCGACCCCGACCGTCACACCGAACGCTACGGCGGCAATCTGATTGTGTCGTGTGTGGACAATCACGAAGCACGTCAGGCTACCCACCGCGCCAAAGGTGTTTTCGTGCAATCTGGGAACGAACAGGATCACGGACAGGTCATCATTTCAAATTGCAATGATCCTGAACTTGTGCTGCACGAATCGAACTGGCGGAATGGTACGGTGCGCCATCTGCCATCGGAAGGACTGCTGTTCCCATCGCTGCTTGAACCTGACCCCATCGTCGCACCGCAACCCGCCCCATCTTGTGGTGAGTTGGTCGAGCAAGGCAGCCAGTCACTCTTAGTCAATGATTGGCAAGCCACTGTCATCGGCAGTTACGTGTATAAGCTGTTGCACCGGAAGCCAATTTCCACCTTCATGACGTTTCTTAACACTGACGATCACACGGTCAGCGGCAAGGACATTACGAAAGATAACGTGCTGACGTATCTCAACGCCGAATAATCCCCCTCAAAACCACAACTGAATACAGGAGGTTTCAGTGAAAACCACGTTCCGCCACCGCGTCCCACGCTTCACGGAGCGCAACTTCAAGAAGTGGACGCTCATGCGGCGGGTGCGCTCATGAACCAGCAGCTTCCGCTGTTCAATCTGCCGGAGCCGGATGCGCCCGACCCACTGTCAATTCCAACGTAAGTGCGAAATGAAATGACCGTTTTATGGGCATTTCAGGGAAACGGATACGCTGCACAGGAGCAAATTGTTCCAGCATAAACGCGAAAAAGCTGCTGTTTTCCAGCGCAAGCGCGAAAAAATTGTGTGCCTTTAGCGGTCACGGAAACCCGACAAACACACAAGCAATTTGGGTTCGTTCAACCACAGGGTGTAGCGGAGATTGTTGCTAATCGACGCGACACGTCAAACATTGCCAGGGGATGGTTTTCGCCTGGGTAGTATGTGGTTTTTCTCCTTCAAATATCACCTCTATCTTGCCATGCAATGGTCATCTCCTGGTCACTCACATGTAAATCTTTTCGCAGTTAGTTTGGAAAGGCATTTCATTTTGCAGTTACATTGGAATTCACACCCACTGACCTTACTTCGCAACGGTGCAGCGCTGGTGCTTTCTGTATCGGCGGGCAAGGATTCAGATTCGATGAGTCACTACCTCCTGGATAAGCGCCAGCGCGAAGGCTGGACGGGTGAAGTTTGCATGCTCCATGCCGAACTTCATGGCGCGGACTGGAAGCAGACCCCCGCTTACGTCCGTGAGTTTGCCGAGCGCAAAGGGGTTCCCCTGTACGTGGTCAGTGCCCACACCGACCTCATCGACCGCATCTGGCAGCGGTATCACCAGAATAAAGACCGTCCGCCGTGGCCGTCATCGAAAATACGCTATTGCACGTCTTACGGAAAGCGGGACCCGATCTCCAAATTCTTGAGGAACCATTTTGCGAGCGGCGATGTGATTTGCGCCATAGGTCTGAGGTCGTCCGAGAGCCATGCACGCGCCAAACGCCCCACATTCCAACTTCGGAAAGACAGCAGCGCCCCGACGAAGGGGCGTTTTGTTTACGACTGGCTACCGATTCACGATTGGACGACCGAGCAGGTCTGGCAGACGATCCGCGAACACGGCGACATTGCCCATCCTGCGTACAAACTTCCAGGAGGGGCAGCGAATGAACGATTGTCCTGTGCGCTGTGCATCCTTGCCAGCGTGAATGACCTCATTAACGGTGCCGTTCACAACCCCGACATCTACCGCGAATACTGCCGCATCGAAGCGGTCACCGGCTACAGCTTCCGACAGGGGTTGTGGCTGAGTGACCTCAAACCGGAGCTACTCCCCGAATCCACGCTAACTGCTGTTCAACTTCACAAACAAAGGAAATCATCATGACCTCTGAATCTGAAGCACTGCGTACATATCACAGTCGCTACAACAACACGACCTATCAGGCGGTGCAGGCTGCCATTGCCGCTGACCTGAACACCGACGATCTCGCCAGTGAACCCGCGCACCAGTTGCTCAACCTGTTCATCGACGTGGCGTTGGAGTTCGTCGGGCATCCGGCGATGTTGGGGCGGCGCGACCGGTTGGCAGCGGCGGTACTGCACGCTGGACTGAGCACGGACACGTTGCGGCTGATGGCACTCCACCTGGCGAACTTCGACAAGGCCGCGAGC
>CAWUJQ010000547.1:0-3063 GCA_963922445.1 uncultured bacterium | reverse complement strand
TCAGGGGTTCATGATCTTCGATTGTGATTACCAGTGCATCATCGTTGACTGACACCGTTAGTGCTTCATCTACTGTAACGTTGATGATCGTATCCCCAAACGCATTGATAGGGACGAAAAACCCAGGGATATTGATAACCACACTGTCCTCCTATGGCGTACTTACTGCTACGTTTATAGCACCTGCCGCCAAGTTCGCGGGCACTGCCCCGGCGTCATTGGTCAGCGTCAGCGTCCGTGTTACCGTGCTGCCGTCCCGCGTATCTGTGAAGGTTATGGTCGCAACCCCGGCACTGACATTGGTGCTGGCGTCGGGGAACGCCGCGTTGATGAGGGTTGCCACTGCCGCGTCTAACTCGGCTTTCGTCGGCGAGTCATAGGCTGCAAGTGCGGCTTCCGTTGCCGCCTGAACCTGCGTGGAATTGAGTGGCGCTGTGTAGTCAGCGGCTAGAAGCGGCGTTGTTGGGATAGCGCTTACGGCTGATGCTGTGGCAAGCCCTGACACGTCGGCTTTGAGATCGTCAATGTCCACGAGGGCGTCGCCTACAACCTGCACGACGTTCACCTGCGGCGTGCCCGTGAGCGCTACTGTGTCACTCACCGGGTCAAATGTAGATAGCCCTGACACGTTCGCCTGTGATGCCGTCCGGCTTGCTGCATCGGTTGTCACTGCTTCCGTGAGGCCGCGTGTGGCATACTCCCACACCTGCTGTGCAGTAGCGCCCCCGCCTCCCCCGCTGCCCGTAGGCGCTTCCTCAAGCGCGTTGGCGGTGAATCGAAGTGTGCCCCCGTCGTCCTCGGTGACATCTGCTACGAACCCGTTCACCGTAGATAAATCCGGTGCCGCGTGACTGCTCCGACTGCTTACAGCCGCGTCGAGGTTAGACAGGTCAGGCGCGCTGTGGTCACTGCGAGTGCTAACGGCTGCGTCCAGGTACTCACCAAACGTCCCCGGTGTATTGTGTCCTGTTTGCGCCTCATCCCACACTGCATCAGCAATAGCAGCGGGCGTCGGGTCGTTAAGCGCAGCAATGCTGGCCGCTGTTGCTAACCCGCTCACGTTTGCCTGGGCTGCCGTGCGTGAGGCGCTGTCCGTTGTTACCTCGTCGGTGCTGGCGTCGAACGTGGATAGATCGTTGAGCGTTACTTCGGCGCTCCCATCCCACACAATGCGCCCCTCACCCACCTGCGCGGCACCTTCCAGCACGAGGAAGTCATACACCCCAGCGCTGACGGTTGGCATGTCGCCAGCGTAGTAACCCGTGCTGCCGACTTCCGCCAAAGACACATCACTGCCCTCCTGGGCCTGCCCAGGGGGGTAGACCTTAGCGGTTAGTGTTGCGCCTGTCGGATAGAATATGGTGAGTTCGTCAGCCATGAGCTATGCGTTCAGGACTGCCCGCAACCCACCTGCTGCCCGCAACGCAGCAGCGCGCTGGGCGGCTTCCAGGTCGCCGATTTCGGTGTCGATGTATTGTGTGTTGAGCGCGGTTACTGCATCTAACAATGCCGTTTCATAGGCTGATGTATCTCCGATTGCAGCCTGCGCCGCTTGCTGCCGCAGCAGGGACATGATCTTGCCGTGACGAGCGCGAAAATCGCGGGCGAACTGCAACATTTCATCGACCTCTGGCTTAGCAAACGTGATGCGCTGCGCAGCAAAATACTCAGTCATACTCAGCGTATCACCGCTAACGGGCACGGCCTCAATGTCCGCTTTGAAATCCGCATCTCCGTCAAAGTAAAGCAGAATGGTTTTCTCTCTCATGGCGAAACCCCTTAGTTAGCTTAGTGTGGCAAACATAGCACTCAACTCAAGGTGCGAGGTGTCGGCGATAGTTGTCGCCGCACCTCCACTTGAGCATTCTCTGTCAACCAATATTTCGATGTAATCATTGGCCGAAAGGCTTAGGATCGTATTGTGCTGCAATGACGTTTCATTTTGTCCGCTCGTTGCGCGAATGTAACCACCCTGGCTTGTCTCTGGAAGCGTGGTGTTGCCGTTGATACGAACCTTGGCGCGTCCGTTGTAGCGGAAGTTGCCTGTGTTGCCTGTCACATTTATTGTGACAGTCAAGAGGTAGCGACCTGCGGCAGTCACAGTAATGCGACTGGGATTGCTACCTGTGCTGTGTGTAAATCCACCGTCGGCCCAATCCTGAATATCCCACGACATGAGATTGTCGGTCGCGCTGGCATTCATGTTATTACCGCCCGAATTGCGTACCTTCACAGACGGGAAGGTGGCGGTTGATGGGTTTGGGCTGTCTAAGTTGCTTCGGATATCGTCAAGGGTACCAACAGCTCCTGAGTCGTTCATGAACTTGATGGTGTCACCCTCAGCATACACAAGGCCGCCCGACCCAGGCGCACTCGGCGCGGCTTCTACATTGTAAAAACGCACGCTGCTGTCAGGCTGAATCTCTACTGCCGTATGCCCGAAATTCTCACTCCCATAGCCGACACGCAACAGCAAATTGCTGTTACGGTTGGTGGCGCTGGCCGTACCCACCATTCGGGCCTCAAACCCCGGCCCTGGCACGAAGCCTGTGCCGTCCCACAGTTCAGCGCGAAATTTGGCGATGGTTTCTCCGTCAGTTAAAACAGCGGGCGATGCTTCTGTCCCCTCTGCTTTCTGCATCTTGAAAATGGGGTCATTGCCCTGACCATACGACGTCATCTCAAAGGTGAGAGACGTTCCCTCGCGCACCATTGATAAGTCCAAAATGTCATTGATGCGACCGCCGTCGATATTCACGTCATCGTGGTTTTGCTCGGCCATATCGCCAAGCCCCGTAATGTCGTCGTAGTCCAATTGGCGCGTATCAAAATTGGTGTCATCTCCTACCAACACATGGCTGGCTGTAGGCGTGGCTGTACCTACATCCGTTGCATCCCCTAGGGCAAATGACCCACTCGCGCTACCGTTTGCTGCCGCCGTGACGCGGCCCTGGGCGTCCACCGTCAGGTCAGTGTTGGTGTAGCTCCCCGGCGTGACCGCAGTATTGGCCAGCTTGTCAGCCGTCACCGCGTCGTTATCAATCTGCGATGTGCCCACCGTAT
>CAWUJQ010000546.1:0-3069 GCA_963922445.1 uncultured bacterium | reverse complement strand
ACAATGGCCAGCCAGATGAGCGGCCCGCTTACCGTCAGGATGTAACTCCACGGCTTTTCACGGATCACATTGCCCAGCGCGATGCCAAACACACTCGTCGCCGGGAAGCTGAGAATCACCGCCAGCACCCAGCTCATCACCCCGATGATGATGCCCTCGACAATGAACATCAGCCGCAGCGTATTCGTAGACGCGCCCACCGAGCGCATCACGCCAATCTCGCGGGTGCGTTCCAGCACGCTCAGGCTCATCGTCCCGGCTAGGCCGAGTCCGCCCACAGCAGCCACCAGCACGGCCACCATAATCAGCAGGTAGATAATCACATCGAATGCGTCCACGATGGATTCCAGGAACTTGGCGCTGTTGTCGGTGGAACTCACGCCCAGGTCAGCCCGCTCAAACGTGGCGTCAAGTTCAGCCTCCACCGCTTCTTGAAACGTCCGCGACGACTCCTCCGTGCGCACCAAAATCGTCTGGATCAGGTTCGTCTCATCGCCAAAGCGGGTCGCGCTTTCGTAGTGGGTGTAATAGGGCAGCGGTTCGCCCCCGAAGTCGTCCGTATTGACGATGCCCACCACATTCCACGTCCGCGTCTCCCCCTGATAGTCCAGTGTGAGCGGTTGACCCACCCGTACCCACGGCTCGGCCTTCACAATTTCGTCACTCACCACCAGGTCATCCCGGTTGGCTGTTGTGAGCGGCTCCAGCCAGCGGCCTTCTAGCATTTCAGGGTCAATGAAGGGTGTCTCTGCCTCAACACCGTTTAACTCATAGCTCTCGCTCAGCGTACCGTTATCCCGTTCAATGTTGGCCTGACCGCGCCACCAGCCCTCAGCCATGACCACCCCATCTACAGCTTCCGTCCGCCGGATAACCCCATCGCGGTCATAAGGATCATCAAAGTTGACAATGACATCAAACGCCTGCATTCGGAAGATGTCGTAAACATCCACGCGGACGGAGGCCCGCACGTTAATAATGGCGATGAACAGCGCGCCCGCCATCACCAGCGTAATCAATGTCATGATGAGGCGGGTTTTCTTGCGGAAGGTGTTGCGAATCGCCAGTAGAATCGGTCGTGGTAGGCCGCTCAGCTTAGTCAACGCCACATCAAACGGGTTGGCCTTCGGATTCGTCGGGTTATCACTCACCGCTGCCGCTGCTGACACACTCACCCCGCTGATAACCGGCCCCAATGCCGAGATGATGGGTGCAAGGAAGGCCACCGCAACTTCAATCGCCAGGATGAACAGCGGCACCTGAAACACATCGATGTCGAAGTTAATCATCACTGGCCCTAAAAACGTACTGATGAACCGGGCCAGCGCGGAGCTAAGCGGCAGCGCGATAATCAATGCCAACGCTCCGAACGCGCCCGCCATCACCAGGTAGATTGCCGTGATTTGCGCCTGCGACGCGCCGATGATTTTCATAATGCCGATGGTTTTACGCTGCTGCTGCAACACCCCGCTGATGGTGTTCACCACCAAAAACGCCGTCAGGATCAGGGCGAACAGGCCCACACTCATCAAAATGAGCACGATACCGCTCAGGTTGCCACTAGCCCAATGCTCAATCTCACTCTCGATGGTCACAGATCGAACCTCAAGCCCCCGTGCCTCCAGGTCGTCGCGCAGGTCGTCAGCCTGATCGGATAGCTGCGAGCCAGAAATATCGAACAGTGAGCGATCCACCGTTACCGTCATTCGGTTGTAGTCCGTTGGGCGGTTGAGTTCACGCAGTGTGCGGGGAGAAATGTACACATACAGGATGTTGCCGCCAACATTCCCCCCCTGCACATTCACATCGTGCAGTGTGCCGCTAAGTTGCAGCCGGAACGTCTCATCATCAAAGCTAAACGTAGCGTACTCACCAATTTCTAGCCCC
This sequence comes from uncultured bacterium, assembly GCA_963922445.1. Classification (GTDB taxonomy): domain Bacteria; phylum Chloroflexota; class Anaerolineae; order Aggregatilineales; family Phototrophicaceae; genus DAOTTY01. The sequence continues at coordinate 1,182 of CAWUJQ010000546.1, read as the reverse complement.
AGGTTATCTTTATAGCTGCGCTCAACCAAAAAGGTGCCCCGTGGCGGCGGGAAGGCCCCTTCTTCTGGTTCCAGCATATTGATGGTGACGTTTTCAAAGTCGGGGTACGCCGTAACAAACGTCGTAAACGGCTCGGTGTCGTTGCCTTCTACATCCGCCACATACTCGGTGTAGGGCTGTGCCTGTGTCACCCCCTCCTGACGTTGCATCCAGCGCACCAACTCATCGTCAAACGCGCTCAAGTTGAACGTCAGGTCATCGGGGTTAGACGTGAGGAATTGGGCATCAAGGTTATCGAGCAGCACCACCCGCGCCGTGAACAAGCCGCCGAAGGCAATCACACCAATCGCGATGGACAGCACCACCAATAACGAGCGGCTTTTGTTGTCCCACAGGTCCCTAAGGACTTTACGCCAGCGTGGACTCAGCACTTTCTTCCTCCTCCGCCATGTCATGCACAATGCTTGACGTGCGCTTGCGTTCATCGCTGAGCAGTTCACCGTCACTAATGGTGATGATGCGCCGCGTGCGGTGGGCCAAGTCTTCGTCGTGTGTCACCATCAAAAACGTTTTGCCTTCGTCCACCAACTGCTCAAACAACTGGAACACGTTGTTGGCGGTTTTACTGTCCAAACTACCTGTCGGCTCGTCTGCGACGATGATGGGCGGGTCATTGGCCAGTGAGCGGGCAATCGCCACACGCTGCTGCTGACCGCCGGAAATCATGGTGGGCAGCTTGTTGGCCTGCTCGGCCACTTCCATCAGATCCAGCAGGTGCATGGCCCGCTCGACGCGCTCTTTGGGCGTGAACATATTGCAAAAGTCCATTGGCAGCATGACGTTTTCGATTACCGTCAGCGTGGGCAGCAGTTGAAAAAACTGGAACACCACGCCCATGTTCACACCGCGCCACTGGGCCATTTTGCCCTCGCTCAGGTTGTGGATGGCCGTACCATTGACGATCACGTCACCGCTGGTGGGGTGGTCAATGCCGGTAATCATGTTAATCATCGTGGACTTACCACTACCGGACTTGCCCACAACGGCCACGAACTCGCCACTGTCCACTTGCAGGTCGATGCCCTTCAGCGCCAAAAAGTCGCCCGCTTCCGTCTTATATACCTTCTTGATGTCCTGCAACTCGATCAGGCAGGTGCTTTTTTCATCTGGGCCTGCACCGTT
>CAWUJQ010000545.1:0-3075 GCA_963922445.1 uncultured bacterium | reverse complement strand
GGTCGCTCCAGCCGAACCCACCGTTCAAGATGAGGTTCGTGTCGGCTTGCGGTGCATCTACACCCGGCCCGGTCAAACAGTCATTCTCGGTGATGCCAGCGTCAGGGCGATAGCGTAGGTCAGCATCATCAATCAAAATCGCCGTCGTCGTGTCAGAGTCAAGGATGTCTACACGGGCCTGTATGCGTGACCACTCTGCCGTGCTGATACCCTGCAAGGTAAACGCCTGTTGGAACTCAGTGACCTCAACTACACACTTGATGTTGCCCTGGGCATTGGTGCCCCCGCTGTTCAAACCGCGCAGCACAATTTGTACCTGCTTGGTCGTGGACGAGTCCTTCGTGAGTTTAAACGTCAACTCCATCTCGGACCCAGGCGGAACCACCTGATCGACATTCTGATAGACCCAGGCCGATGAATTGCTCGCATCCTCGCGGATTGCTCGCAACTGGCCACCCACAACGTTCAGGTCGGCCATTTGTGAGTTCCCAAACCACCGCTGAGTGCCATTGCTGAAATCGCCGTTGGTCAGCAAGTTTGTCTCTGCTGGCAACACGGACTCGCGCAAATCGAAGAAGTAAGCAGAGCCGGCGTCGGTGGGGTTGGTGTCATCATTGAACGCACCAATTAGCGTGGTGAAGCCATCAACAGCCACAGCCTCACCGAAATCATCACCGCTCGCGCCGTCCGCAGGGATAAGCGTTTGACCTTGTACGAAGTCGCCGTCACTATTACGGACGAAGCCATAAGCTTTACCGCTATTAATAGCCGTAGTGATGACAGCCACATCTCCATCTAGTGCGACGGTGTCACCAAAACGGTCACCATTAGACGCGTCGTTGGGCGTTATCGGGTTGCCGCGCTGGTTCCATGTATTCGGATTCGTGCGCAAGTAAACGTAAACCGCACCCTCGTCATTATTGCCGTCCTGTTCGGCACCAATGATGGCCGTGTTGCTGGAAAGCGCCACGGAGCCACCAAAGTCGTCTGCATCACCGCCGTTGGCCGGGGCCAGCTCAGCGATGCCGTTGGCTTCCCAGTTGCCGCCACCATTAACGAAAGCGTAGGCCCGCTTCTGTGCGGGGTGACCGATGATCGCCGTGTTACCGTCCAACGCAACGGAGTAGCCAAAGGTGGAACCGCCGCCGCCCGCAGTGAAGTCATCCTCAAGATTCCAGGTATTGTCACCGTCAAAGACGAAAGCCCGCCCCTGACCAGAACTTTTACCGGGCGAACTGACCAGAGCGCGATTGCCAGAGAGCGCGACATCGTAACCGAACTCGTCACCACTGGCACCGCCGCCGTCCACCAACTTAGCCTTCTGCTCCCATGTACCATTGGGGTTACGCTCAAACACATAGGCCGCGCCCGTGTCCGAATCAACCTCCGGGTCACCGACGAGTGCCGTGTCACCTTCAAGCGCTACAGACCACCCGAAGCGGTTGCCGTTGACCAAATCGTCGGAAACGAGTTTGGCTTGTTCCTTCCAAACCTCGCCGTCTTTAATGAAGACATAGGCGGCACCACCGTTAGACGATTTGTCGCCATCATCAGCGTTGCGGGCACCCACGAGTGCCGTGTTGCCATCAATCGCGACATCAAAGCCAAAGCGATCACTGGCCTTGCCGTCCCCAGCGATGATCTTCAGCGCGTCGCCAACAACAGTGCTTTCACTCGCGTCAGACGTGGTGAACGTCCAACTCGTGATCTCCTGAGCAGCAACAGTAGCTGCCACAAGGAGTATCCCAATGATAAGCAGCACACGGCTACTGGTTCGATTTATCTTGTCAAACAATATGTTCATGGAATCTCCCGTAATTCCTCTTCTGACTTGCTCAAAACTGCAATGACTGCAACTCAATGGATATTGAATAATAGAAATGCGATTTGATTACTCCACCTTCAGTCTACTAAACTGAGGCGACAGAATCAATCACCTTAACGGTCAATTAAACAGTCCCCCATAGCTAAAACCGTTCGAATCCTCAAACGCACCCGACTCAATGTCGATTACGCAGGATGTGCTAAAGTTAAGTAAACTCACCGGGTCAATCGAAATGATGTTGCCATTTATGGTGACCCGTGCCGAGCTAACCGGAATGGTTTCGATAATTGTGCCGTCGGCTTGCTTGATGATAATGCTGCCTTCGGCGGCAACCACTTCTCGGTCAAATGTGAGCGCAAAATCGGTATTGGGGTCAACTGCGTCACCCGTCGGCGCAATGGCCATCAGCGTTGGTTGGCTTACGTCAATCAGATACACAACGCCCTGTGACGCGCCCGTGTCCGCTTCAAATAGCTCGGCGTTAGCCACGACTGTGTCGCCCTCTAACGCGATTTGAAACGCGAACGACCCTATCCAATCGCCGTAAACTTGGCGCAGCGTTCCTTGCTGCTCCCAGCCAGTAGCACCCCGCCGGAAGACATAACCCGCGCCGTTGCCATCATCCTAATTATCCCCAACCCAATTCGTCGATCAAAAAAGACTGTCGCCAACATAATACATCAATCTATGTGACGTAAAGGTTAGAATGGATAGACAATTGTGAAATTTACGCACATTCACATCCCAATACTTGCTAATTGGACGCACTCGTCAAACCAGGGAAGTCGTTCCCAGTGACATCCTCGAAGGCACCGTTGTCTATCTCAATCATGTAGGATGTGCCATAGTTCAGCAGCGTGCGCGGATTGATGGTGACGGTGCTGCCGGTGATGCTGACCTGCTCCGACGTAACGTCGATTTGCTCAATCAGCGTGCCGTCGCTTTGCATGATGGTGATGCTGCCGCTGACGGCGAATACGTCCGTGCTGAACTCAATGATGAGGTCGGTGTTGGGGTCAACATCGCTGCTGCCAGGTGACACATCAACGATCTTAGGCCGTATGAACTGCGTCAAGTCATCGTAGATGTAAGTGCTGCCACTATTGGTGCCCTTGTCATCGTCGGCCACGGCACCCACCAGGGCCGTGTCCCCGTCCACACTCACCGAGTAGCCAAACCAGTCATCACTCGCGCCGTCGCTGGCCACCAGCTTGGCCGTCTGTGTCCACGTGTCGTTCTCGCCCCGCTCA
>CAWUJQ010000544.1:0-3076 GCA_963922445.1 uncultured bacterium | reverse complement strand
CAGGCCGCCGCCGAACCTGCGGCTGAAGAGGCCGCCCCTGAACCTGAGCAAGTGGTTCAAGAAGAAGCCCCGCAAGAGGTCGCAGCTGCCCCACAAGCGCCGCCAGCACCCGTGGCACAGAACCTGGCCCCGGTTGGTGGGTTTGGTTATGGCGGGCACGTCCGCACATTGGACAGCAACGCCATTGGTTACATGCAGCAGGCTGGCATGACGTGGGTTAAGCATCAGGTGCGCTACAGCGATGGCCAGCAGCCTGACATCGGCCTCATCAATGCGACCAAGGGCGCGGGCTTCCGCGTGTTGCTGGGCGTTTTGGGCGCACCGGGTGACGTCAATCGCCCTGGTTATGCCGACCGCTATGCCGCCTATGTCGCTGGCCTGGCCGCCGGGGGTGCAGATGCCATCGAAATTTGGAATGAGCCGAACATTGACCGTGAATGGCCATCTGGGCAGATTGATCCTGTGGCCTACACCAATCTCCTGGCGACTTCATATAACGCAATTAAAGCTGCTAACCCAGCGACCCTGGTTGTGAGCGGTGCCCCTGCCCCGACGGGCTTCTTTGGTGGGTGCAGCCCTTCTGGCTGCGATGACCTGCCCTTTATTCAGGGTATGGCGGCAGCAGGTGCAGCACGCTACATGGACTGTGTCGGCGTCCACTACAACGAAGGCGTGGTGCCGCCAACAGCACGCAGCGGTGACCCGCGCGGTAACAGTGGGTTTTACACGCGCTATTGGCAGCCGATGATCGAAACGTACAGCAGTGCGTTTGGCGGTCGTGTGCCGCTGTGCTTTACAGAGATGGGGTACCTGACCCCCGAAGGCTACGGCCCGCTTTCACCTGGATTCGCCTGGGCTAGCAACGTCACCGTTGCCCAGCAGGCTGCCTGGCTTGACCAGGCCATCAACATTGCACGTAGCTCCGGTCGTGTGCGCTTGGTTATCGTCTGGAATATTAACTACACCGGCAGCTTTGGCGATGACCCCCTGGGTGGTTATGCGATCATCCGCCCCAACGGTAGCTGCCCCGCCTGCGAAGCGCTCGGCAGTTAACGGAACGATTCACCCTTCGATAACGACTTCAGACGCAGTAAGGTTCACATCCTGTGGGCAGACCTGCGTCTGTTGATTTGAAAAACAATTCTTACCCGGAGCCAGTATGACATCCCAACCTCCCAGCAACGCGACGCCTCCGCCACAATTCCAACGAGCCAATCAGCCTCCACCCGCTCGGCGCGGCGGCGGCCCTGGTCTACTTCTCCCTGCCGCCGCGACTATCTTCACGCTGTTCATCGCGTTGGTGCTAATCGGCGTAGCGCTTTTGCTACCCCCGTTTGAACTGCTAGAGCGGTTGAACGACACACAGTATGCGATGCTGGATGGCCAAAACAACGCCGCCCGCAATCCAGACGGCACTTTAACGCTTATTTTGGAGCCAGATGACACCGGGGAGGAATTTGGGGTTGCGCTGCAAAGCGTGGAGGAAGAGTCGTTCCTGAACGGGACGGCGACTGGGGCCTGGGTGGCAGCCGCTCGCGCAGCCGTGCCCCCGAACCTGACGTTGCGCAGCCAAATTTTCACCTTTGACACAACAGGGACGGCTCCCAGCAGCGCGACGGTCACCGTAGCTATCCCTGCGAATGTGGACGACCTCGACCGCCTGGATACTTACGAGTGGGACTCAGCGGCGGGCGAGTGGCAGTTTGTGCCGTCGCAACTGATTGACCAGCAAACGCTTATCATGGAGTTCAGCGAACTGCCAGAACAGCTTGCGCTGTTCACGGCGGCGTCGCCGAGTGCCCCGGTGGTGCTGGTGCCTGTTGATGTCACAACGGTCATGACGGCGGATGTGGCCAATACAGCCAGCATCGTTACGCCAGCGGGGATGCAGCCCAATGCGGATGGCACCATCGTCGGCAGTTTGGCGGCAGGCGTTGAATACAATGCTGATTACCGCGTCATGCCAGTCATTCGCAACTTTAGCGACCCGCGCGCTTTGGATATTGAAACCGTCGTCACGCTCATTGCAAACAGCACCCTTCGCAGCCAGCACGTCCAGGAAATTGCGACGTTCTCGGGGGCGTTCAACGGCATCTTCATTGACTACCGCAACATCCCGGCAGACCAGCGTGAAAACTTTACGCTGTTCGTTGAGGAGTTGAGTGCAGCATTGGACGCACGCGGGATGAACCTGGGTGTTGTCGTGCCGGCAGCGCAAAACACAAGCGGTGCCTGGGAAACAGGGGCATACGATTGGCAGCGCATCGGTGCAGCGGCAGACTATGTGCAGGTCAACATTGACCGCATCGACCCGACCATGTTTGCGCCGGGTACTGACCGCTTGGTAGAAGCGATGCTGCGCTGGTCTGTGGGGGAAATCAACCGTTACAAGATCATCGTCGGCATTTCTGCGCAGTCGCAGCGGCAGGCCAGGGGCGGCTTTGAGCCGATTAGCTACACCGAAGCGCTAGAACCCCTCGGCAACGTGAGCGTGAGCGGTGAACTGGCGGCTGACGGCAGCATCGTGCCGGGTGAGCCATTTACGCTCAGCCTGGACGGGTTAACGGCCCGCTCTGGCCAGGACGAAACCACGCAATCTGCTTATATTGACTACCTTGATGACAACGGCAACGCCATCACCCGCATTTGGCTGACCACGGATGAAGCGCTCACGTTCCGGTTGAGCCGCTTGAGCGGCTTTGCGCTGGGCGGGGCAGCTTTCACAGACCTAACGCGTGGCGATTTGGCGGACAACGTCCTCAATGCCATTGGCAACTACAAACTGGCGATACCGTTCCAGCCCACCACCACCGACCTCTACTTGCAGTGGCGCATCCAGGATGATAACGGGTTGGTAGCCGAGGCGACTTCCCCGTTGGATGAATCATTAGAAGCCACCGTGGACGCGCCAGAAGGTGATTATCGGGTGGAGGTCGCTGTAGTAGCCGAGTCTGAGCGGCTGCGTAGTGACACAACAGTTGCATTGGCGGCTCCCACCGCCACCCCGACGCCGCTGCCATCGCCCACGCCGCCACCTACCGCTACCCCCACCGCCACACCCGACCCGCAGGCTATC
>CAWUJQ010000543.1:0-3079 GCA_963922445.1 uncultured bacterium | reverse complement strand
AGCCGCGTAACATTCTACGCACAAACTTCATCAGAATGTTAGCCCACTTACGTTCCTTTTGCGCGAATGTGTCATAATGGCAAGCAGTTGATGACTATGCTCACAGGAGTTGACCCCACATGACCAAAGCCCACGAACTACACAAACTCGGACAGTCCATTTGGCTTGACTACATTCGGCGCGAATACATCGACAACGGCGGCCTGCAGGGCGTCGTAGACAACGGTGTGCGCGGCGTGACCTCCAACCCGGCCATCTTCGAGAAGGCTATCGCAGGCAGTGACGACTACGACGACCAGATGCGCCAGCTTATTGCCGAGGGCAAAAGCATTGACGACATCTACGAAGCGCTGGTGATTCAGGACATCCAACGCGCCGCCGACGTGCTGCGCCCAATATACGATGAAAGCAGCGCTGCTGACGGCTACGTTAGCCTGGAAGTGCGCCCGAACCTCGCCAATGACACCAATGGCACCGTCGAAGAAGGTCGCCGCCTGTTCAAAGCGGTAGACCGCCCCAACCTGATGATTAAGGTACCCGCCACAAACGCTGGCTTGCCCGCTATCACCACGCTGATTAGCGAAGGCATCAACGTCAACGTAACGCTGATGTTCAGCTTGCAGCAGTACGACGACGTTGCCGAAGCGTATATTAAGGGCCTGGAAGCACTTGACACCAACGGTGGCAACCTTGCGAAGACGGCTTCTGTCGCGTCCTTCTTCGTCAGCCGCATGGATGTGATGGTGGATGAGATGCTCGAAGCAAAGGGCAACAAAGACCTACTTGGCAAGGGTGGGATTGCCAATGCGCGTGTGGCCTACACTCACTTTTGCAAGGCATTCAGCGGCGACCGCTGGGACGCCCTGGCTGCCAAAGGCGCTATGGTTCAGCGTCCGCTGTGGGCATCAACTGGCGTGAAGAACCCCGCCTACCCCGACACGCTCTATGTCGATGGCCTGGTTGCTGAACACACGGTCAATACCGTGCCGCCGACCACCCTGGACTCGCTGCTAGACCACGCACAGGTGAAGATCATGACAACCTGCAACGCTGACCTGGATCAGCAAGTTCTCGATCAGTTGGCAGGTGTGGGCATCAATTACGACGACGTAACCGCCAAGCTGCTGGAAGAAGGCATTGAGAAGTTCATCAAGCCGTTCGACAAGCTGATGGCCAGCATCGAATCCAAGCGCGAACAACTCGTCGCGGAATAAGCGAACATCACGCACCGGATGGGGCGCAATCAGCGCCCCTCGCTTCGACTACCCTTCGCCTCGAACCCCACACAAGGAGAGCAACCTATGCAACTGACCCTAGGCACCTATCAGAGCGCGGTAGACGCCGCCCTGACTGACATGCAGTCCGATAACATCGTGCAGCGCATCTGGGATATCGACCACACCGTCTGGAAGGACGACCCAACCGAAATTAGCAACCGCCTCGGTTGGCTAACGAGCGTCGGCTTTGTGCGCGACAATATGGACAAGATCAACGCGTTGGTCAAGGCGGTACAGGACGCCGGCTACACTCACGCGCTGCTGCTTGGCATGGGCGGCAGTAGCCTTGCACCAGAAGTGTTCCGACTCACCTATGGCGTGGCAAACGGCCACCTGGACTTAGCCGTGCTAGACAGCACCGACCCCGGTGCAGTGCTGGCCTATGCCGACGAACTTGACCCCGCCAAGACGCTGTACATCGTTGCGACCAAATCCGGCGGCACGGCAGAAACGCTGTCATTCTTCAAGTTCTTCTATAATCAAACGCTGGATAAAGTCGGTGAAGATGAAGTCGGGAAGCACTTCGTGGCCATCACCGACCCCGGTAGCAAGCTGGTCAAGCTGGCCCAGGACTACAAGTTTCGGGAAACGTTCGAGAACGACCCGAACATCGGTGGCCGTTACAGCGCCTTGAGTTTCTTCGGTACAGTTCCGGCGGCGCTCATCGGTGTTGACCTGGACAAGCTGCTCAAGAGCGCGGAAGCCGCAATTGAAAACGCCAAAGCCGCCCCCGCTGACAACGACGCTGCGCAACTGGGTGCCGCTATGGGTGAACTGGCCAAAGCCGACCGTGACAAGATCACGTTGGTGCTGTCGCCAGAGATTGCCAGCTTTGGCGACTGGGTTGAGCAGTTGATTGCCGAAAGCACAGGCAAAAGCGGGACAGGCATCCTGCCAGTTGTGGGTGAACCGCTGGGCGCACCAAGTGTGTACAACGACGACCGCTTTTTTGCCTACATCCGGCTGAACGGCACCTACGACGACGAGATCAAGGCATTGGCTGACGCGGGCCACCCTGTGGCGCAAATCGACCTGAGTGACATGTATGACCTGGGCGGACAGTTCTTTATGTGGGAGATGGCCACCGCCATTGCCGGTCATAGCCTGGACATTCAACCGTTCGACCAACCCAACGTAGAATCCGCAAAGGTCGCGGCCAACCAGATGATTGCCGAGTTCCAGGAAAAGGGCAAACTGCCTGAACTTGACCCCGCCTTCTCCAATGACGAGGTGACCATCTACGGTGAGGTTGACGCGGACAGTGCAGCCAGCGCGCTAACCGACTTCATGGAGTACGCTCAGGCCACTGGCACCTACATTTCGCTTCATGCTTACGTTCAGCCAACACAGGCAACCACAGAGGCACTCGCCGCGCTGCAAAAACACCTGCGGGACACCTACAAGACCGCCGTTACCGTCGGCTACGGGCCGCGCTTCCTGCACAGCACAGGCCAACTCCACAAGGGCGACGGCGGCAAGGGGCTTTTCATACAATTCACGGCAGACATGCCCAAAGATGCGGACATCCCCGATGAAGCGGGCAAGACGGAAAGCGGCATGAGCTTTGGCACGCTAAAGATGGCCCAATCACTCGGTGACCGCCGCGCCTTACTGGACAATCATCGACGGGTGCTGCGGATGCACTTTAAAGACGCAGCAAAGGGTATCGCCGGGCTGGCTGGCGCATGACGATTCGCGCAGTCATCTTCGATTTAGACGGCACGCTCGTCAAAACGGAACGGTTAAAGGCACAGTCCTATGCAAAAGCAACCCTGCAACTGTGCCCGTATACCGTGCCGGAA
>CAWUJQ010000542.1:0-3080 GCA_963922445.1 uncultured bacterium | reverse complement strand
TACCAGACAACGTCGGCTATTTGGGTGGGTTGACGTATGGCAAGCTGCCCAAGGGCGACGGCATCGACACGGAAGACGTGAGCAAACTGCGCAACCGCATTGCAGAACGCATGGTTACGTCACAGCAGCAGGTGCCGCACTTCTATGTGACGATGGAAGTCAACGTAGACGCGCTGTTGGCCCTGCGTGCCCAACTCAACGCAGACGTTGAGGACAAAGCCGACCGCATCAGCGTCAATGACATGATTGTGAAGGCGGTTGCGCTGGCTGCACGGGCCGTTCCCAACGCCAACAAGCACTGGTATGGCGACAAGTACGTTGTGAACGAACGCGTCAATGTGGGGATTGCGGTTGCATTGGATAACGGTGGCCTGATGAACGTGGTCAGCCATGATGCAGACCGCATTTCACTGCGGGCGATGGCCCGCGAAAACCGTGAGAAGATCGGGCGTGCCCGCGCTGGCAAAGTCACCCCGCAGGACATCCAGGGCGAGACAATTACCGTCAGTAACCTGGGTATGTACGGCGTGGATAACTTCATTGCCATTGTGAACCCACCCGGTGCCGCGATTGTCGCGGTGGGCACGTCTAAGCCGACACCCGTCGTGAAGGAAGACGGTAAGATCGGTGTCGCGACGCTCATGAAGCTCACGCTGAGTGCCGACCACCGTGTCGTCAACGGGGCCGAGGGCGGCGAGTTCATGAAGGCGCTCAAGGACTTGCTCGAAGCGCCCATGCGCTTGCTGTAATGTGAAACCCCACGGGGGCGGTGCTACGAGGCACTCGCCCCCGCCACTTGCCCGCTGACCCCCGCCGGGGCGTCCTCACGTTGTGGAACGTAACGCTCTGTGCGATAGACGTGCCAGCCCAACACCGCCCACACCACGAAGAAGTACAGCGTCCAGTAGTATGCTGAATAGTTGAACTGTAAATCGGTGTTGCCCAGGAACAAGTAGGGCAGGTTCGTCAGCGCGATCAATACCCCACCTAGTACAGGCCGCTTGATGAAAAACGGAATCACCCCAATGGCATATATGCTGAGCGCGCTGTTACCCCCGGCATAGGGCGCAATCAACAACGCCGCAGCCATCAGCATACCCGCCTTCTCTCGTGACAGCGTCCAGCGCGTGAGGTAGCACAGCCACAACGACGCAACAACCAGCGCTGCCCGCAACCCATTCGCCAGCCACGGCGCAATTACGCCCGTGCGGGCGGCTGATGACACAAGGCTGCTGTCCATGATGCTGCCCTGCGCCCGCATGGTTGTTAGGCCAGCAGCCCAGGCTTGTCCTTCAAACCATAACGTTACGCCAACAACAAACCCGGCAGTGCCCGCCGCCAGCAGCCAATCGCGGCGTGGCCAATGGCCGATGGCATATACCCCAGCAACCACCGCCAGGAGCATTGTAACCTGGGGCTTGGCCGTTGCCATTAATGCGCCCACTGCCAGCAGCAGCGGGTTTTGGCGGCGGTAACCCGTTAACAACAGCAGCGTTCCGGCCAGGGCCAACAATTCCAAATTGCCGTCCGCTATCGTTCGCAGTGCTGGGTAGCTGAGCAGCGTGACCAGCGCTAACACAATATAGAGTCCGAACCGCCGCGGCGGTCGTGGCAGGCTTAGCATGAGCACGATAACGTAAAGCAGCGCCAACAAGCCCCAACTGCCCTGCGGCGATAGCAGCCCCAAAGGTGATGCCCAAACAAGCCCCCACGGAGGATAGCGCGGTGTGTGCCCACGGGTGTAGCTGAGGACACCCCCTTCAACCGTTGTATATAGGGTGGGCATCCAATCGAACCCTAGTGTTGTTCCCTCCACGTCCAGGCTTTCAAAATAGCGGATGTAGACGACAAGCAGGGGCAGCATGATAATAATCACCACGGCAATCGTGATGAGCTTGCCCATTGAAAATGAACGCAGTTGCATAAGGTAACCTCCAATGGAGCCTGCACAGCACAAGCGTAACACAATTCTGGGCTGCCCGGTTCTTTGACTTTGCCCAACCCCTATTGCTTGCCATAGATTGATAACGCATATGAACGAACCCACTCGCATCCGCACCATTTACGAGCGCATTGAACCGCTCACTGCCGATTGGCGTCAAACCAGCATGACGCCCTACGAGCGCCAGCCGTTCAAAGCGTTGATTGCCGCCATGCTGAGCGCACAAACCCGCGAAGAAGCCACCACCGCCGCCTCTGAGGCGCTGTTTGCCATTGCTGATACGCCCGCAGCCGTCCGTGAAGCTGGCTTTGACCGGGTGCACGAGGCCATCCGTCCGGCGTCGTTTTACACCAACAAAGCCAAGTACATCATGGGCATCTGTGACATCCTCATGGAGCAGCACGGCGGCAAGGTGCCGCAAAACCTGGACGCGCTGATGGCGCTCCCTGGCGTGGGTTATAAGGTCGCGACGCTGGTGCAGTACATCGCCTTCGGCCTGGACGAACACGTTGTGGTGGACACGCACGTAGACCGCATCTCCAAGCGGATGGGCATTATCGCGCCCACCGTCAAAGGGACAGAAAAGATCAGTAAAGCGCTGGAAGCCGCCATGCCCCGCGACCTGTGGGGTGGCTGGAACGCGCTCATGGTCATGTTTGGGCGCAATGTGTGTATCGCCCGCAGCCCGAAGTGTGCCACTTGCCCCGTCCGTGATTTGTGCCCGCGCATCGGCGTAGATTCGGAGTAGAATAGGGGCAAGTCGTTACACAAGATCACGAAAGCGGGTGTTAGCATGAAGAAGTTTTTTACGCGGCTGTTTATTGCGGGCATCGTGCTGGTCATGTGCGCTGGCGTGGTGGGGCTGGCCGCTTTGCTCGTCTGGACGGATACGGTTTCAATTGACGTGCTGGACGACATCTCACTGGACAACATCTCATTTGATGGGCCGCGTGCGCAGCCAACCGAGGTCGCCTATGTGCCCACGGCAACAACCGTCAATGAGTTTGTGGCGACAGCCGTGCCCACGCAAATCACGCAGGTTCCCACCGCCGTGCTGCCGCCGCCCGTTGCCACTACGGACAACTGTCAGGCAGCAGCCAGCGGGCTTGCCGTCAGTGCGGAGGAAAAGCGTGCCGAC
>CAWUJQ010000541.1:0-3082 GCA_963922445.1 uncultured bacterium | reverse complement strand
TGGAAAGCGAGGCCATGCACCGCGAGCTGCGCGGCCTGCACGACACGGGGGTGTTTGACGTGGTGCAGTTTGAGGGCATCGAAGTTGCAGGGTATTTGCTGGCGGCACATCAACACCGGCCCGATGTGCCCTTGATATACGATGCTTTCAATGCAGAAGCGTCACTACAGCAGACCATTGCCACGATTGATCGGCAGGACATCCGGCGGCTGCCAAGTGCGGTTTACTCACAAGTGCAGTCGGGCCGCGTTGAGGCGTGGGAGCGGCGAATTTGCCAGGCGGCGACGGCGGTTATTGCTGTGTCGGAAGAAGATGCGGCGATATTGCAGCGCTTTCGCAGTGATGACCGGGTGGTTGTGGTGCCCAGCGGCATCTTCGCAGCAGATTACGCCGCGCCCGACGCGGAGTTAAGCCTCAAGCCAAATGCGCTGGTGTTCACAGGGAAGATGGACTACCGCCCCAATGTGGATGCGATGCTGTGGTTTGGCGGGGAGGTACTGCCGCAGATTACGCAGCAAGACGATGCGACACTCTATATTGTGGGCCAAAAGCCGCACCGCAGCCTTGATGCGCTCCGGAGTAACCCCAACATTGAAATCACAGGCTGGGTGCCAGAAGTGCAGCCGTACCTGTTGGCGGCTAGTGTGTATATCGCGCCCCTACGGATGGGCAGCGGCACCCGACTTAAAATCCTGGAAGCCATGGCTGCCGGGTGTGCGTTAGTCGCTACGCCTGCCGCTGCCGCTGGACTGGTGGCTGAGGCAAAAACACACATGCGTATTGCCGAGCAAGCTTCCGAAATGGCGGCTATGACCCACGACCTGCTGCAACATCCGTCGAAGCGCGTTACTCTAGGGGCTGGCGCGAGGGCGTTTATCCTCCAACACTACGATTGGTCGGTGTTGATACCGCGCTTATTGCATGCCTACAGGGAACTGGGTCTTGAAAAATCTGAATCAGTCGATTGAAAAGCCCCTTGAGGAATTACTCAAAGACCGGGAAGCCCTGGCTATACGTAACAAAACGCTTGCAGAAGCCTATCATCAGAAGCCGTTCCGTCACCAAGTGCGCAGGCTGCTGCTGCATTCACTGGCCTCAGCCTATGTGCCTCGGTCGCGGCGCAGCGAAAAAACGGATCGCATCCTGCTTATTCGGCCCGATCACCTGGGCGACTTGCTGCTGACGACCCCCGCCATACGCGCGCTCAAGGCGGCCTACCCAAACACGCAAATCCACGCGCTCGTCGGGCCGTGGTCGGCGGATGTGCTGGCCAATTTCGATGAGGTGGATGTGGTGCTGACATTGCCCTTCCCTGGCTTTACGCGCAGTGACCAAACCGACTGGCGTTCGCCATATCAATTCGCGTTCCAAACGGCGCGGCGCTTACGGCGCATTGGCTATGAAAAAGCAGCGATTTTACGGCCCGATCACTGGTGGGGGGCCTGGCTTGCGCAGCTTGTGGGCATCCCGCAGCGCTATGGCTACAATGACGAAGACACGCGACTCTTTCTAACGAAAACAATCCCCCGGCAGCACGAACATGCCGTTACACAGAGTATGCGTCTGGTTGAGTTGATGATGGGCGAGACGAACACCCCTACGCCCGCGTTAACCTTCCCTACGACTGAAACCGACCGAGCCTACATTCGTGGCTATCTGAGTGAATGGGGCATTGGCGAAACCGACCGCCTTTTTTGCATTCATCCAGGCGCGGGCACGCTCGTCAAGCATTGGGAACCCGCGATGTGGACACAGGTTGCGGATGTTCTAGTGGAGCAGCTTGACGCGCAGGTCGTGTTCACTGGCACGGACAGCGAACTACCGCTGATTCGCGACATTATCAGTCAGATGACTGCCCCGGCCACCGTCGTTGCGGGGGATACCAAGATCGGGCAGTTGGGGGCGTTGTATGCACGGTCGGTTTTGGTGCTAGGGCCAGACAGTGGCCCCCTCCACCTGGCGGCTGCGGTGGGGGTTCCCACTGTTGCATTGTTCGGCCCGGCAGACCCAGTCGAGTTTGGTACATGGGGCGACCCGAAAAAGCACATTGTGCTGAAGTCAAACATCGCCTGCCGCCCCTGCCGCGTGCTGGACTGGAACGGGGACGATATGCGATACCACCCGTGCGTGCGCGACATTTCCGTAACGCAAGTGCTGAGCGCGGCCCGTTCCGCTGTATACGAAGTGGGCCATAATCATCAGCCCTGAGTTTTGGATTCTTC
The DNA here is from genome assembly GCA_963922445.1 of uncultured bacterium. Lineage (GTDB taxonomy): Bacteria > Chloroflexota > Anaerolineae > Aggregatilineales > Phototrophicaceae > DAOTTY01. The sequence goes on along the minus strand of CAWUJQ010000541.1, from coordinate 860 downwards.
CTCTATTGACGCTGCGCCGTTAGCATAACCGATGTGCCGTTCTGCTAAACGCTGCTGCATCTTCTCGGTACGCGGGCGCACCTGTACCGGCCCTACGCGCTCTGGAAAGCGGGCCGTGACACCGCCATAGAATTCACGCAATCCGCCCATGTCGTCTTCAATATCGCCGGAGGGGTATAGGGCGTGTGTTAGGCCGATAGTCTTGGTAGCATAATCCATAAAACCGGGCACAACGGGTAGCCCCGCCCCCAACGCGATGTAGTAAAAGCCACTCCCCCAGTACTGTACTTTGCGCAGGCGTCCTTCGGGTGCAATCATAAGGATGCACTTGTCTACCTTGTTCATGTAGTCTACGACCTGCTGCACCGTATTGCTGTTGGGGTGGTTACGATCGATGGCAATGCCGTTGCCCCACTCCGCTAACTGGTTGAGTGGAAAGGCGAGGTCATTCGCGACGAGGAAGCTGATGCGGATGCCCATCTTCCAGGCCATCATCACCATCAGAAACACGTCTAGGTTGGATGTGTGCGGCGCACCAATCATCACCATTTTGGGTACATCGGGTGGCCGTCCCTCCAGGCGCCAACCCATCGCCCATATCACGATGCTGGCAAACCCCTGTAAGATCGAGTTCACTTTCGGAACGTTCTGAAATTCGTTTTGCATAGTAGAATCACTTCGCGGATGAGAACATGTCCAGCACTATAACACCAACCATGCGCCGGGGGTACGCGTTTGGCCCAGATGACGGTTGAATCGCGTTGCAAAATGAGTATGATTATAGAGTTGGCCTCGTAGCTCAATGGCAGAGCATCGGACTTTTAATCCGCTGGTTGTAGGTTCGAGTCCTACCGGGGTCA
>CAWUJQ010000540.1:0-3084 GCA_963922445.1 uncultured bacterium | reverse complement strand
CTGCTGCTGTTACCCCTGGCAGTCGCGGCTGGCCTCACCGCGCCGCGCTACACCCTGCCCACCATTGCCCGCCGTGTAATCGGGCTGTGGTTTGTGGCCGCGTTGACGTTCCTTATCACCACACCGGGGGCAGTGCTGGCACCGGGCACGTTTGTCGATGATGTCACCGAGATGATGGGCAAATACGACGCGGGCACCGAGGGCCGCTATGGAGTGACCGCCGGGCCACTGCATCTGCTGCGCATGGGTGAGTATTTGGGCTTGGTGCTGTTCAGCCGCTGGGATGCCCTCGCGCTGGTCTTGGCACTGGCGGTGCCCGTTGGTCTTGTCGCGCTGGTGCGGGAGGACTGGCGCGTGAGTTTGGTTTATCTGTGTTTTCCAGCCGTATACGTTATCTACTTTAGCACGCAAAGCCTGATGATTGTGCGCAATTTGCTGGTATTGGCCCCGTTTATGGCCGTGCTGGCTGCCAGGGGCTTCGGTTGGTTGTTGCCCTATGCGCCGTCCCGTTGGCAACCTGCCGCCGCCGGATTCGTTGCGTTGGCACTCGTCACAAACGCCTCATGGTTAGCTTATGCTTCCCACACGATTCACATACGCCCTTCATTGTATTACACACCCTACTTGGAGTATGTTAGAGCGACGCCAGAGGAAACGTTTTATGCAAGCAGCCGCCTGTGGGATGACCTCAACCAACATGAAGACACCTACGACGAACCGCTGCCTGCCAATCTCGTCCAGGATGATGGCACGGCTGATCGCGTGGCCTTCGAGCTATTCGATGTGCGAACCAGCCTGCCAGGGGTCTACCGGAATAAATTTGTGCGTGTGTTTGGCCCGCAGGAAGTGAACCTGGATTATTATGATACCTGGCGCGAATCACATGTTGTGGTGATTTCTCGCAAGCAGATGGAAGGCGCACTGCTAAAAGAGCTGCCGCGCTAAAGACATATTGTGCTTTTTTTCGCGGCAGCACGCGGTATACAGCATACGTGAATTACGATTGAAGTAGGCAGCCGCATTGATGCATCGCCCCCTTATCATTGGCGAAAAATTAACACCATTTGCCTTTTTAATGGTCATTGCCATGCATCGGTGCTATAGTAAGTGTATCGTGTCACAATCATGGTTCGTAACGCTGTATTTGCTTCAAGGCAAGCATTTAATCACCCAGGGTATAGGAGGGTAGCGTGGCGCTCATCCTCGCTGTCGAAGACCGTGAAGACAACTTAAACCTCATTCGGGATCTGATCACCGTGCAGGTGAAGGCCGATTTTATTGGCGTTGAAACCGCCGAGGAAGCTCTGGAAGCTCTCGCCGAAATTCAGCCAGACGCTATGGTCGTTGACCTTGCGCTGCCAGGCGAGTTAGATGGCCTAGACCTGATGCGCATTATCCGCGCAAAGATTGACCCCAATATGCCGATCATGGCAATGACGGCCCTCACCGAGCATTACAACGAGGCGGCGGCTCGTGCAGCAGGCTGCGACGCCTTTACTGAAAAGCCCTTCAAACCGCGCTGGGTGCGTGATACGCTCGTTCAGTGGTTGGGCCTGTAGCGCAACAGCCCCCTAACCCACTAACCATCGCCCATCCTAAAGCCGCCTCACTATGACCAATACATCCTCCGACCCCACATTCGCCCAAACAATTACAAAGTACTGGCAGCAGCTCAGCGGCACTCAGCGCAACCTGTTGATCGTCTATATTATCGGCTTTGTGCTGATGCTGATGTTCAACTGGCGCTGCTATCCGGGTACAGCCATCGGTGACGTGGGCTGGGCAATCATTTGGCCCGTTTCCATCTTTGGCTACTTCATCGAGTATGTGCTGCAATTGGGGCAGGCCGTCTTTCAAGTGGAATGCCCGGCCTTCATCGTCAACAATGCCTTGGGGGTATTGGAATGAGTGACGCGATTACCTTTGAGGACTTTGCCCGCGTTGATATACGAGCGGGCACCATTACCGCTGCTGAGGTCAACACGAAAGCCCGCCACCCCGCCTACGTCCTCACCATCGACTTTGGCCCGCAGCTTGGCATCAAGACGAGTTCAGCCCAGCTAACCAAAAACTACACGCCAGAAGACCTCATCGGCAAGCAAATTGTCGCAGTGGTGAACTTCCCCCCCAAGCGCATTGCCGGGGTCAAAAGCGAGGTCCTTGTGCTGGGCGCTGTGAGCCAGGAAGACGACGTGGTGCTGCTAGAACCGACCTTCCACACAGTTGACGGCGCTCGGATTTCCTGAGTGATGACCAACGCCATTCCAAAACCAGAAATCGTCGCCGCGGATGTGCCATTTGAGGTGTACGAGACACAATTCGTGGAGCACGTTAACGCAATGTTTGCCGGATAGATGCCAACCCTGCTCGCCCAAATTGCGCCCCAGCGCAGCACCCAATACAGCGAACTCGTGTCGCAGCTTGCCCCCCACGAGATTGCCCTCAGTACCGTAGGCGCGCAAATCACAGGCGAGATTGCCCCCATTCGGCTTGGCAACCAGGACTATCTGCAATTCACGCTTGAGGCCGACCCCGACGCGGCCACCCTGCAATCCCTGGCGCGCCTCGCCATGACGGACGCCTACTTCTACCACTATGACCGCATCGCTGACGTGGACGGGCCGCTGCTCAAGCCGATTACCGTAGACCCGAAATACGCCCTACCGGAGTCCCTCATCGTCACGCGGCGCTACAGTGGCAAGACGAACGAACTGTTCACGCAGTTTATGGTCAATATCGCCCGCCACAGCAGTGACTATCACACCACGCCCTGGAACAAACTCACGCTGTTGGATCCGCTGGCGGGGGGGGGCACAACGCTGTTCATTGGGCTGATGTTAGGCGCGGACGTAGCCGGGGTCGAGAGCGACAAAAAAGCAGTCGAGGGCACCGTGGCGTTCATCAAGCAGTATATGAAAGAGGCGCGCATTCCGCTCAAGTTCAAGGAAGACCGCATGAAAAGCGTAGGCAGGCGCTGGCTGTTCACCGTGAAAGAGTCGATGCGGTGTGCGGTCGGGCGCGGGGATACCAGCGACGTGGCCCACTTTGTGCGGGAACTGAAGCAGCCCCAGCTTATCGTCACGG
>CAWUJQ010000539.1:0-3091 GCA_963922445.1 uncultured bacterium | reverse complement strand
TTCACGCTAAAATCCCAATCCGCAAGATATTCTTTTTACCCACCTGAGTAGTTACATGACAGAAAAGAATGTTGCTCTCATATATGTTCGTAAGTCCCAAACATTGGACAAGGTTGATGAGAATAGCGTTGAGCGTCAAGTCGCAAATAGCGTCAGGATTTGTGAGGAAAACACATGGCAATACAAATTGTTCATGGACGTGAGTAAGCCAAATTCAGGTGTATCCAATTTAGGACGACCTGCATGGCTAGCGTTGAACCAAAGATTGGACGATCTTGATGTCGTCGCGGTTGTTGCGAACGATCCATCAAGACTGTATCGGAAAACATGGCGAATGGCGGTATGGATCGAAGAACTCAACGAGCGTGGGATTCAATTGCTTTTTGCATCTTCGAATAACCTATCTGATTTTTTGATAGTAGGCGAATAAATCAGGTGTAGTTAAATGGTTTTGCGCAACTGAAACAGAGCCGCCGCGCTTTATCGCGGTGACAAGCGAATTCGGACACACGATTAAACAATTAAGTCAGGAGAAAATCGTGGCAAGAATGACTTGGAGTACTGATGAATGGCGTGAGCAGATTGCGCTTTACGCTGAATACAATCCTGAGATAGATGGGTGGGCGTACAAATTGATTGAGATGGTCAACATCTTTGATCGCAGCGCGTGCCTTTGTCCATTCTTCCGCTGCAATATGTGTCTGTGCCTTCTTGATTTGCTGCCGGATATCGGTCATGAAATGCCTTTCAATACGGGGTTCGGAACTGCCCCTTGCCGCGACGACGGGGCGGTAAGGATGGCGTCGGGGATGCCGTGTCGGTGATAGCAACGGACACCTGTTGCCAATCCAGAGCGCGAGCGCCGTGCAGGGTCGCCCACAGACGCGCAGCATCCAGCGCCGCCACCGGATCAGACAGCACGACGAGGTTGAAGTGATCGACCGCCTTCGTCAGCACATCCTTATGTGCGAACGGCACGCGCATAATTTCGACCTGATGAATCTCGTAGACTCCCTGTGCGAGCGCAACCAACGTTGCTGTGTCGGATGTCGTTTGCACCTCAAAGCAGAGCGTTGCCCCATCGGGAATAGTGAGCGATGACGGTGGTGTCGTGCCTGCTGGAATCCGACCGCGCCAGAGTCCTGCCTGAACCAATCCCGACACATCAGGTGGCGGCAAGGTACCACTAGCACTGAGTAGGGCAGGACGGTTGTCCGGGTCAAGATGCTGTTCCAACTCGCGTAGGCGCAGCACCAGATAAATCGGCCAGTAGCGATAGGTGCGCCTCGCGTGATCGCGTAACTCGTCAAGGCTTGCCATTATGTTGACCCAAACCGCTGAAGCTCGTGGCTACTACTTCGCATAAAAATAAATTGTGGCGTGCCCTCTACGTCGAAGATATAGTGTCCACGTTTCAGGTTGCGTATGATGTCCAGATGTTGGGCATGGAAGTGTGAGAAGGCATCATCATCAAATGCCTGCATTCCGGTCCGCTGATTGAAAATCACGCGGATGGGACTGTTCTCAAACAGCAATCGCGCTTTGCCCTCCAGAAAAACGGTCATATTCTGGTCGATTGAAATGACCTTTTTGCGGCGGGTACGGAATGTCTTGACCGCCTCCACGAGAAAGTCGAGCAGCGATGGATGGCGCATCAGGCGGTAGACCTCATCGACCGCGATCACACGCGGTGTTTCGTCCACCAGACTGTCACGGCGGATGGCGGTCAGCACCTGCGTGTAGGCGACCGCCAGCAGTTCGGGATCGCTGCTCATCTCATGGAAGCTGAACACACGCGGTTGCCGTTTTCCGGTTGCCGATAGGTCCAGTGATGTGCGTCCGTTGATGAACTCGCTGTACGGACCGTTGCCCGTACACAACCCGCCAATTTCACCTGCCAATCCCGTTGCCAACTCGCGGTGGGTTCGGTTGCCGCGATCCACTACGGACGGGAGCAGCGCCACCAAATCTTCAATGATGGGTGTTTGCGCGGGGTCAGCCAGCCGGTCGATACCACCGCACTCACGGTAAAGTGTCTCCACCGCCCGACCGAGCAGTGCCTTCTCTAAGTTGCCGCGCTGGTCGCCGCCGAACTGCCGGTGTAGCAGCGTCTCCACGATTCGGATGACGTGCGTCACCTGGTCAATCAGGCGCGGGTACATCACATCCAGCGGGTTAAGTGACGTGGCACGCGGCGAAATCGAATACCACGGCAGATTGAGCGCCCCTGCGACGACTTTCCCGTGTCCCATCGGTTCCAGCAGGTCGAAGCCGACACCATTTTCGACGTATTCGCGCGACAGATAGCAGTTGAGCGCGAACGTCTTGCCGGAGCCGGTCTGCCCGACCCACAATTCATGCGTCGCCTCTTTGCTTTTCTTCCAACTGTCGAAAAACACCGGATACCGCGTCCCCTGCGCCTCGCCGCGCATCACGCCGGAGAGTCCGCCGAGCTTACGGTAGCCGAGCGGTGCGAAGAACAGCGCCAATTCGGATGACACAACATGCCACGGCTTCTGGTGGACGTTGATCGCCTTTGACGGGGTACTGCTGAAGAACTTGACGGCCTCGACCTGTCCGCCGCCGGGTTCGGGACGCAGCGCCACCCACGGCTTGACCGCCTCAATCACCGACGCGACGTTCTTCTGGAGTTCAACGCGAGTTTCACCCTCCACGCACAACACCATCTGCGCCTCGTGCATCGCATCGCCGCCGTTGAGCTGCTGGAGCGAGATTTCGCAGTCCACGAGCCTCTTCTGGGCACGGCTATCCGGGGCAAACTTGCCCGCGACGCTGGCACGATACGCCACGATCATGCCCTCAACCTACGTGATGGCGTCATTGCTGTTGTAGGTTTTGGGGATGTCGATGCAGATGGCGATCGGGAATGCGGTTTGCAACAGCGAGCCGAGCGGCTGAAAGAAGTTCCAGTCGTTGGGGGCGAAGTCGTAGCTGGTGAGGGTGCAGGCGTAGCCGCGTCCGCCGGGGCGACCGACCGGGCGCAGATGCCAGTATTTGCAGGTGACGTCGGGTGCGCCGACCTCGTAACGACCGCTTAACACGGCGGGTAGCGCGTCGAGTGCCTCAGCGT
>CAWUJQ010000538.1:0-3106 GCA_963922445.1 uncultured bacterium | reverse complement strand
TCTTTTTGCCATGCGACCAGTATATCATGCGCATCTGTTTGTGTTTGTCCATTAGCACGGGCGACGTTCAATGAAGACACGATTTTGCCGGATGCGGTCATCATTGGCAGTGCAGGCCGGATGATACCCATCTACGACAAGCACTGGACGCCCGATACCGATATGAGCCGCTACACTAACCCGGAGCATCCCGACTTTTGGCAGCCGGAGTGGGCGCGGCAGGGCTTTGCAGACTGGAGTACATGGCGGGCATCTGTGTCGTGAGGCCAGGCGGGGCATTTTTATCAGTTCGATACACTGTGCCTGTGAACGGCATTGTCCCCGCGCTATTTTTAAGATAAGATTATGCCTGCGTTAAATCACTTAACATTTGGCGCACGGAGGACGCGTCTCTCCATGATCGACACACAGTAGAAGGAGCAGATCATGACCGAGAATCCGATCACGCCACAACGCGAGCCGCCGGAGGCTGCTAATGCAGAGGATGTGCAAGCACTAGAAGGACTTCGGGAGCGTTTGGAAGCCGACCGCACACAGTTACAAGCCGACCTTGCCGCACTGGAAACGGAACGCAAGCGGCTGGCCAACCGACGCCGTCAGGTCACGAATGACCGCAAGGCATTGGATGCAGAGCGCGAAACCATCATGGCAGAGCGTGTAGCTCTGGCCGACGAGCGTGATGTGGTCAAGCAGACGACACTTGAACTGAAGGCCAAAATCGAGGACTTCGAGCGTGGTTTAGCCGAGGTCAACGACGAGCGCAAAGCGCTCAAAAAGGCGAAGAAGAAGCTGGGCAAGAAGAAAAAGAAGAAGTAACAAGGCAACCTTCTCTCGAACTCATACCCTCCGGCATCATCTTCACAGCGGCGTCCCTCTCATCAAAAGAAGAGGGGACGCCGTTTTTTGTGCAATCAGGCGCTTTGCTGTTCCTCAGCGGTGACAAAAGCCAGGGCATCTGCTTCACTGTCGAACAAGTGAAAACGGTCGTCACCGGCGCTAAGCGCCAGCCCGTGGACAATAGCTTTGGCGGCCTCATTTGCATCAACGATCAGCCATCCGGCTAACTTCGGGTGCCTTAATACCGTTCTTACCCCCATTAGCGTTGTACTCAGGGGGAACTTTGTTTTCGGGTCTGAAACGATCATGACATACAGCGGACTTTGAGCTGTATCCAGCATCTGCCTTAAACAGCGGAACGCTGTCATTACATCTATCGGGTTCACATGGCGCTCCCACACCATGCGCACACACCTGTCACACCCCGCTACCGCTTCGATAATCACTGTTGCAGTCATAACGCCAGCGCCTTTTTCTATCTCAATTGTTGACCTGACATCACTGTAACATAGTGTTAGATTAAAGCGTGTACTCCTGGGGGAATCTTTACACTTCTTAATACTCTAACGAGCCTATGGCGTGGCAGCGCGACTTAAGACGCATTTGTGGTGAGTGTTTGCAGGTAGGTCAGCGCCTCGTCTTCGGTGTCGAACCAATACACGGTGCGCCGCTGGGACTGGTAACTGAGCACGCGCTCAATAATCTTTGCAAACGTGCTTTTGCCAACCACCAACCACGCCCGCAAACGCTCATCGCGATAGACGGGCAGCGCGTGGGCGACGGTAATGCTGAGCGGGAAGTTCGTTTTTGGGTGCAGTATTACCACAACCGTTAGGGGGTGATCGTGGGCATCCATGTGCTGTTGGATGTGGCGAAAGGCCGTGGTCACATCAGCAGAAAGGACGCGTTCTTCCCACACCATACGGATGCAATCGGTTCGGTTGGGGTAGGGTTCAATCCTGACGGTACTCACGCGCTTCACTCCATTTCATTGTTTATTACAGTCTAGCCACGTTGATAGATGCACGCAAGTTAACGAACGGTTTTACTTGGGCAACCTTGGCTTTGCTCGCCCTTGGCCAGATAGCCCTTGTTCCACGCCCTACGCATACTGAACAATGGTATGTTGATGATCACAACCACTGGCCTCACATCATGCACATTGGCTTCATCACATCAGACTTGCATCATGGGCACGGTTGGGGCCATTACAGCCTCAGCGTGATTCAGGCATTGCGGGCGAACGGCGTACAGGTGACAGTGGTGGCACCGCATAACTCCCCGACCAACTTTGACTTTCCCGTGCATCGGCTGCTGCCAAACCTGGCCCCCGCCGAGCCGCGCCGCCTTGCGAAAATGGCTCAATCCACGCTGGCAGTGCGGCGTGCCCTGCGCAACTGTGACTTAATCCACTGCACGGTGGAGGTGTTTGCGCCGTTGGCGATGTGGGTCGCCCACGGGCGGCCTTATTTCATCACCGGGCACGGGAGCTATGCCCAGGCGGGGGTTGATCGCCACGCGGCAATTCGCCCCATGTACAAGAGCGCTTTCCGCCGTGCCCACACCGTCGTATGCGTGAGTGCGTACACAGCCCGCCGTGCCGCCAGCTACACGCGTGGACTCAACACGTCTGTGATTCCCAACGGGATTGATGCCACTGCCTTTGCTGATTTGCCTGCGCCGGCCCATCCCGTAGAACGGCCTACCATCCTGACTGTGGGCGGGGTAAAGCGGCGTAAAGGCACCCTGGAACTGGTTCACGCGGCGGCCCACATCCGGCGTGAGCGGCCCAACGTGCAGGTGATCGTTGCGGGCAGCACCGAATATGAAACGGATTACACACAGCAGGTGCGGGATGCCATCGCTGCGCTGGACTTGCGCGAGCATGTGCAGTTGTTGGGCTTTGTGGATGAAGCCGCCCTCATGGGGTGGTACGGCGCGGCAGATGTGTTCGTGCTGCCGTCCATCAACGATGGGTGGCGTTTTGAGGGCTACGGGTTGGTTCACCTGGAGGCCAGCGCTGCCGGACTGCCTGTGGTGGGTACCCGTGACTGCGGCGCAGAAGATGCTATCGTGGCGGGGGTGACGGGGCTACTGGTTAGCCAGAAGGGTTTGGAGCACGAACTGCCCTCGGCGGTGTTGATGCTGCTGAATAATCCGAGTGTGGCACAGCGCATGGGGCAGGCCGGGCGCGACCATGCCAAAACCTGGACGTGGCAGCGGGCGGCGGCTGACTTGTTGGCGCTGTATCGGGCGGCGGCTGACTGAA
>CAWUJQ010000537.1:0-3108 GCA_963922445.1 uncultured bacterium | reverse complement strand
CGGGCGGGTTCCGTCGGGGTAGCCGTGCCTTTGACCACTTCCGGCACGTCAATATCGCGGATGATTTCGATGCGAATGCGGGCGAAGGCTGCCGCAACTGCGCCCAGGGCGGCCAGCCACCACGCGCTCAGCATAATGGCCCCACCCATGACGGTGCCCGCTGTGAGTGTCATCTCCATCAGCACCTTGCCATCGGGCGTGCGGAAGATGAGGCGGCGTACATTGCCCTCGGCAATGAGCGCTTTGACGCGGTCAACCAATTGGCTGCCCACCACTTCCACCTGTTCGGTCATGGTGCGGAACGCCTCGGATGTGTTGTCGCGCATGTCTTCGGTGCTGGTCTTTTTCTTCTCTTCAGTCATGTTGCTGTGATCTCCTCAACTTATCACTCAGTCGTCTGATTGCTTTTGCAGGCGGGGTGCTAGGCTTTTCGGGCTGGCCTACACGTCCATCTGATCGACATCAATCACGTTGTTGTCCTCATCAATGTTGCGGATGATTTCGATGCGCAGCTTTGCCACAAACCCGGCGATGAACAATATTGCCAGCAGCAGTACAGAAAACGGCAGCAGCAGCGCCAGGCCCACCAACACCACCGCCAACGTCATGTTCAGTTCTAGCAGCTTGCGCCCGTTGCCCAACCGGATGACCACTTGGCGGGCGTTGCTCTGGCCGAGCAGTTGACGCCCGCGCTGCGCTGCATATTCACCGAAGGTCTCACGTACCGGGGTGCCATTCTTTTGATTATCAGCCATGATGTCTTTGTTTCCTCATCTCTCTCGGAATGCGTCCTATTTTACTATACGTGCGTCAGTCAGCATCAGTTTCGTTGCAACACATAAACATCGTGTAAACACAAACCGGGTTATACTGTGAGTGATTCGTTATGAAATGCCTTGCAACCGGGAGCGACCATCCCATGACCCGACAACTATTCCCCTTATTCACTGTGCTGGCCGCCATGCTGCTGCTATCGCCCGTCCGTGCCCAGGACGACGACAGCGGCTGGCGCTTGACCTATTACAACACCACCGATTTGAGCGGTACGGTTGCCGCAACGGGCAGCGCTGCCCGCCTTGACCTGGACTTCAATGGTAATCCGGGCCTGCTGCCGCCGGAGGTGAGCCGCAACCGTTTTTCGCTGGTTGCGCAAACGCAGCAGTCCTTTGCCGAAGGCTCTTATGAGTTCCAGGCGGGCAGTGACGATGGTGTGCGCGTCTATGTAGACGGTCAGATCATCATCAACAGCTTTGACCAGCGCACCTTCCAGCCACAGCAAGACACGGCTGTGATCTTCCTAACAGCGGCGATTCACACCGTGCGCGTGGAGTACTTCAATGCGGGGGGGGATGCGCGGCTGCAAGTGGACTGGGCATTCACACGGAACGTGCTGGCGGAGGTGCCATCGGGCGCTGTGCTGCCGCTGAGCGGTGGGCCATTTGGCAACGGTCAGGTGGTTACGGTAGAGGGCTTGAGTGTGCGCAGTGGCCCTTACCTGGGTGCGACATTCCTGACGAGCATTGAACCGGGCACCACCTTCCCGGTATTTGCCCGCAACGACCAGGAAGGTGAGTTTACGTGGTATCTGATTAACGCACGCCCTGGCAGCACCCCAACGCAAGCCGCTACCGCTGTCCCGGCGGCAGTCGCCACGCTTGACCCACTCACCACCGCCACACCGATTACCGCGCCCACCGCCGTCCCGCAAATGTCAACCCGCCCACCGCTTTACGGGTGGGTCTCTGGGCGCTACTTTTTGCTCAACTTCCCACAATCGACGGTGCCCTCGCAGGCGTCCGTGTTTGAAACGCTCACCAACCCGCCATCAACCGGGATTCAGGGCATCACCCGCTCCAATTTACGGATGCGCCAGTTCCCTAGCTATCGCACACCTACGCTGCAAATCCTGGATTGGGGCGCAGAGTTTGAGATACTCAGCCGGACGATACAGGGGCGAGAAAACTTCTGGTATCAGGTGAACCACGAGGGGCAGTTGGGCTGGGTGTACGCGCCCTATGTGACCATCATCGGCAATATTGACGGCGTCCCGGATTATTAGGGGGAGGCCGCACCTAGTCAAACTCGGTGGGCAGTGACGCATCACGGTAGTGCGCAAAGCAGCGCTGCAATTGCCGCCGCGTCACCCTGCCGATGGACAGTTCCCCGTCTGGCGGCAGGTCGGCTTCCGCAAACCAGCGCGCTTCACTGCTTTCAAGGTCGCCCTGCGGGCTTGGCACCGGATTGTCATCCAGCAGTTCGCAGATGAAAAACAACTTGTAGATGTGATAAATGTACGGCGGATGGCCCTGCACATCGCGGTCATAGCACGCCATCAACTTAACCGCCTTGACGCTATAGCCCCCTTCTTCAAGCACTTCGCGCTCCGTGTTGACTGACGGCGGCACATTCACATCTGCCCACCCGCCAGGGAGCGTCCAGCGGCCCCCGTCAAAGTTCTCACGCACCAGCAGGATTTCACCCGCTGTATTGAACGCTGCCCCGCGCACATCAACTTTTGGCGTGGCGTAGCCGTCCTCTGCCGCGAAGATGCTTTGCACCGTGGCCGTATCCATGTCCGGCGTGTGATGGTCAATGATTTCGTCGGCAAGCGCGGCCAGCTTGTCGTAGCGCTCACGGTCGAACGGGTCTTTGGTGAAGTGCTGGCCGGTTTGGGCTAGCGCACGCATCTGGCGTGCCCACACAATCCAACGCGGTTGATTTGTCAAAGCATTCACTTTCAGGTTGCGGTGAGATCAAGAGGTCATGCGGCGCACACGGCGCACAAACTCTGCGGATTGCAACTTACGTTCCAGCACATAGGTGATGTAACCCAGCAGCAGCGTCTCGACTTCGGTTAGCAGGTCGTCTTTTAGCTTGAGCGACCCCACCTGCTTGAAGTCCCGGCTGCGCTGCATGTGCCGCATCAGCTTGAGCGCCTGGAACGTTAGCGCGCTGTAGTTCGGATTGCTGGCCCCACACGACGGACACACCACGCCGCCGTCGGCAATGCTGAAAAACTGATGCTCCGGACGTATCGGCTCCCCGCAAATGACGCAATCACTTAGCTCAGGCCGAAAGCCCGTCACATCTAACAAGCGCATCTCGTAG
>CAWUJQ010000536.1:0-3116 GCA_963922445.1 uncultured bacterium | reverse complement strand
TTCTAGCGTGAGCTTGCCGATCTGAAATTTAATTTGCATTTCCCACGCACTGACAAGGCTAAACCACTTTAGATGCTGTGGGTCCCGGATTAAATCACGCGCCTTGTCAGATAGCCGGGACGAATCTGAAACAGCCCATATAAAGACGTGTGTGTCCAACAGCAGGTTCATGCCTCACCCATCCAGAATTCGTCTGGCAGCGGGTCATCGAAGTCGGGGGCTGTTTTGATCACACCAGGAGCCAGGTCAAACTGCCACTCACGCGGGGGTTGCCTGTCAGGTGCGTGAGGACGAAAGCCACTGGTAAGGTAGTTCATGAGTTGGGCACGCTCGTGAGGATTAAGCTGGTCAACTGTCTCAAACAGGGATTTCAGATCACGATCCATGTACTTTGAACTCCAATTCAGGCTAAAAGTGTGTGGGCGGTGCCTTACTCCGTCACATCCACGCTGAGGCCGTCCCGCTGCACGACCAAATCGTAGCGGATGACGGTCTCTGCCGTGTCGAAGTTGCGCGCCTCCAGGATGTCCCGGCCAAACAGTAAGTTATACACGTCGGGGTCGTAGTCGGGGTCGGGGCCGCTGCTCTGGCTCATGTCAAAGCGGGCGGCGATTTCTTCTGGGATGCGAATCGTCAGCGCGCCCGTGCCCACACGCCATGTGCCCAGCGTCTCTTCGGGCCGGGAATAAGTCGGTTCGTAGTCCGGCAGCGAGATAATCACATCGCCCTCGTTCACATCCACATTGAGCCGCTCTAAGTCCACGCCTGTGAAGTTGACACTCACATCGCCGTCCGCTGCGTTGACCTGCACATCGGCGGGCATCCCCGGCGGCAGTTCGACCAGCAGCGTGCCCCGGCCTACCGCCTCCAACATTGGGAAGGGGTTGGGCCGCTGTTCAGTGAGGGCGAGCGTTGCGGTACGGTCGGCTTCTTCGGTGTAGGCCGCACTGATGTCGCTTTCCATGCTGCCTAAAAACAACGTGCGCACCGTGCGGTCATCGCTGCCAGCGGGAGCGCGCACGAGTTCGACGTCTGTCGCGAGGGTTTGCAGGCGCACGCGCAGTAGCACGATTTGGTCGCCCATTTCCTCGTCAATTTCGATGCGGTTGTCGTCGCGGTTTTGATCTTCCCGCACAGAAAAGGCGGTTGTACTCACACCCGCCACCAGCACCCCCCCCAGGATAATCGCAATGATGCCGCCAAACGGCACGCGGTTGCGCAGCATGACGGATATGCCGACAATCACCAGCACCACGGGCAGCGAACGGCCAATCACGTCATTAATGTACGCCGGGAACACATCCAACATGCGCACAAGGATCGCCACCGTCACCGTGAGCGCCAGCAGTCCGAACAGCCAGTTTTTGCGACTTCGCAGCCTCATGCACTACGTCCCAGTTGCTTGACGAAAAAGACGAGGCTCAACAGCAGCCCCAACAGCGGGAAGTACAGGTTTTCGCCGTCGGGCAGCAGCGTCAGCCCGTTCAGGTAGGCAATCCACCAGCCCGTGACCACAAGCGTCAGCAGCAGCGTGACGAACCCCGCCAGCGTGCCCCCGTCCACCGTGATAACGAGCGATTCTTGCGGCATGGCCAGCCACAGCGCCACATACAGCACGGCAAAGCCGCCCAGCGTCATTGCAGACAGCACAATAAACGCGCCGCGCACAATCCAAGCGTTGACGGGCAGCACAGCGGCGATGCCGCCGCATACCCCCCCAAAGATACGATCCGTAAAGCTGCGATACATAGGCGTTAGGTCTTGAACCGGATGATGGTTCGTAGTTGGCCAAATTCAATTTCATCACTGTTGCGCAGGCGGTAAGGCTGGTTCGCTGGCAGGGTAAAGCCGTTGATGCGCGTGCCATTGGTGCTGGCCAGGTCTTCCACATAGATGCCGTCTGCGCGTTGGGTCAGCAGCGCGTGCTGCCGCGATACTCCACTGGCTGCCTGCAAATGGCTCGTCAGGTTGATGTCAACCGGCGTGTCCGAGTCGCCCCGCCCCACCAGCAGCGCGGTATCGGCAAAGTCGAGTGGAATGCGCGTTTTTTTTCGCTCGAACTGAACCTCCAGCAGCACCTCACGCGGCATCACCCACTCTGTTGCTGAAGACGGCACCTCGCCTGGTGGACGGGGCGTTCCCGGCATGGGGATGGCGTCGGTTGGGTGGTCGTCTGTCATGGGTGCGTGGAGCTTATCAGACTCGCTATTGCCTACAGGAAATCATGCCAGACGAACGCACAATTGGCAACGACGGAATCCCTGCCTTAGAATGAACGCTCCTAATTCGCCATATCCAGAAAGACGACGCCATGCTGCTGCGCCGACGCCGTATCCTGTTGCTGGTCTTGGCTTTGCTTTCTGTCGTGGGCACGGCCAGTGCGCGGCGCTACATGCAGGGTGACCAGTGTTTGATCGACGCCAGCGAAACCGTGAGCGGTACGCTGTTTGTGCTGTGCCAAACACTCGTGATTGACGGCACCGTGGACGGCAACGTGATCGGTGCGGCCACCAATGCGCAAATCAACGGCGATGTGCGCAACGGCGTCTACATGCTGGGCGGCGAATTCGACCTGTTCGGCACGCTGGGGGAAGACCTGCACTACCTAGGGGTACGCCTCGCCATCCACGAAGACGCCCAACTGCGCAGCCGCCTCGCGGATTTGTTCACGGTTACCATGAGTACGCAAATTGACGCGGGTGCCCACGTCCCCGGTACCGTCACCGCCGCAGGCTATCAACTGCGCATTGAAGGCAACGTGGGCCGCGACGTGTCGTTTTGGGGGTCAGCTTTAGAGATCATGGGCACGGTTGACGGCGACGTCTATGCCAGTGTGGGCGATGCCAGCGACGTAGAGGCCACAGCCCAACTGGAAACGCTGTTCATTCTGTTCCCGATTGAGTTGAATCTGGTGAACCCGGGGCTGCGCCTGCCAGAAGACGCCGGGATACAGGGCAACTTGCAGTATACGGCCCCTACCCTGGGCAACATTGACGGGCCTGTGGGCGGTGAAGTCCGCTTCGAGTCGGTATCGTTACAGTTCGAGCCACCGACGGACGAGGCGGGCGTGCTGCGCGGCCTGCGCCAATACCTTGCCGACACGCTCCGCGAGTTCC
>CAWUJQ010000535.1:0-3117 GCA_963922445.1 uncultured bacterium | reverse complement strand
GCGCTGGCTTGATGGCCGCACTTTACGCCAGCAAGGGCGGCGCAAACGTCGCCGTCGTCAGCAAGCTGTACCCCACCCGCTCCCACACCGGGGCGGCACAGGGCGGTATTGGTGCCGCCCTGGGTAACCTGGAAGAAGACAAACCGCTGTGGCACGCCTACGACACGGTGAAGGGTGGTGACTACCTCGCAGACCAGGACGCCGCTATGGTGCTGGCCGAGGAAGCCATTGACGCCGTTATCGAACTGGAACACATGGGCCTGCCGTTCGACCGCATCGAAAACGGACGCATCAGCCAGCGCCGCTTTGGTGGCCACACCAGCAACTTTGGCGAAAAGCCCGTCCACCGCGCCTGCCACGCCGCTGACCGCACCGGCCACATGATTTTGCAAACGCTGTACCAGCAGTGCATCAAAGAAAACGTGCGCTTCTTCGATGAGTTCCATGTGGTTGACCTCATCGTCAATGATGGGAAGTCGGCAGGCGTCGTGGCCTGGGAACTAGGCACGGGCGAAATGCACGTCTTCCAGGGCAAGGCAACCGTGTTTGCAACGGGCGGCTGGGGCCGCGTATGGCAGACGACCTCCAACGCGCACAGCCTGACGGGTGACGGTGCGGCCATTCCGCTACGCCGTGGCGTACCGCTCCAGGACATGGAGTTCTATCAGTTCCACCCCACCGGCATTCACAAGATGGGCATTCTCATCACGGAGGGTGTACGCGGTGAGGGCGGGGTACTGCTCAACAGCGACGGCGAACGCTTCATGGAGCGTTACGCACCGAGCATTAAAGACCTGGCCAGCCGCGACGTGGTCAGCCGTGCCATCTACGAAGAAATTACCGCCGGACGCGGCATCAACGGCAAGAACTACGTCTACCTGGACATCCGGCCAGAGACGGTGAACCGCTACTTTGCCGAAGCTGGCGAAGACCGTCGCATTGACCGCACCTATGTCGAGAGCAAACTGCCAGACATCCTGGACTTCTGCCGCACTTACCTGGGTGTAGACCCGGTTCAGCAGCCGATGCCCGTACACCCCACGGCCCACTACGCGATGGGCGGTGTACCGACCAACGTAGACGCCGAAGTTGTGATTGACGAAAACTGGACGGTCATGCCCGGTCTATACGCTGCGGGCGAAGCTGCCTGCGTAAGCTGCCACGGTGCCAACCGCCTGGGCACCAACTCCCTGGTTGACCTGGTGGTGTTTGGTCGCCGTGCAGGGATGAAGGTGGCTGAGTACGTCAAGGAAGCGGATTTCGTCCCGGTACCGCACGACCCGGCAGGCGAAGTAAAGGCCGAGTTGGATCGCATCCGCAACAGCCGGGGCAAGAGCCGCACGGGTGAACTGCGCACCACCATGCAGCAGTACATGATGGACTTCGTGAGCGTGTTCCGCACGGAAGACAAGATGCAAGCCGCGCTGGATTGCATTCAGGAACTGCGCGAGCGCTATGCTACCGACATCGTCATTGACGACAAGAGCAACCAGTTCAACAGCGACCTGCTGGAAGCCTGGGAACTCGGTTGTATGCTAGACGTGGCCGAAACCACGACCATCAGCGCGTTGCAGCGTAAGGAAAGCCGGGGCGCGCACAGCCGTGTGGACTATGACAGCCGCGACGATAACAACTGGATGGTTCACACGCTCATCACGCGCAACGACGGCATTGACCTGAACCCAACCAACCGCAACTACGAACTCAACGTCAAGAAGAAGGTTGACCTGTCGCTGGCAGAAGAAGACGAGCGCTTCGTACCGAAAGAGCGCGTTTACTAGACGAAATCGTCAATCATTCCGTAGGGGTTTGATGCATCAAACCCCAACAACACATAGCATCATAGTATGGTGGCGGACGGCATGTATGCCGTCCCTACAAAGGCGTTGTGTGTAGGGACGCCGATATTGAAGAATCGAAATTTAATTGGGTAACGGGGGTTTCTGGCGGACGAGGGAGGCCTCGTCCCTACAGGTTGCGTCTGTGACGATGTAGGGACACGCAACGGCGCGTCCGCTGGACCGTTCCCATATTATTTTTTGAAACGCCAACATCAAACCCCTGCACAACAGACCATTGTTTGAAACGTGAAATCCGAGGAAAACCAACCCTAATGGATGTAAGAGTCAAAATTCGCCGGTATAACCCCAACGTCCCCGGCAAAGACAAGCCCTACTGGCAGGAATTTAGCGTCAACGGCGTGGAACCCACCGATCAGGTGTTGGACGTACTGCACCGCGTCAAGTGGGAGCAGGACGGTACGCTGACGCTGCGCCGCTCCTGTGCGCACGGTGTGTGCGGTTCCGACGGAATGCGCATCAACGGCGTGAACGCGCTGGCCTGCAAAGTGCTGATTCAGGATGTGGGCGAGTACATTCAGGTAGAGCCGCTCAACGGCTTGCCCGTACTCAAAGACCTGCTCGTGGACATGGAGCCGTTCTTCGATCACTACCGTTCGGTCATGCCGTACTTTGTGAATAACGACCCGGTTCCGGCAGATGGCCGTGAGCGCTTGCAGTCGCACGAAGACCGCATGAAGTTCGATGACACCACCAAGTGCATTCTGTGCGCGTGCTGCACCACAAGCTGCCCGTCCTACTGGGCCAATGACAACTACGTCGGCCCGGCGGCGATTGTTCAGGCACACCGCTTCATCTTTGACAGCCGCGATCAAGCATCAGAAGACCGCATGGACGTGCTAGCCGAGCCGGATGGCGTGTGGCGCTGCCGTACCATTTTCAACTGCACCCCAGCCTGCCCGCGTGACATCGAAGTGACCCGCGCCATTGGTGAGGTCAAACTGGCGATTCAGCGTGGCAAGACAGAAGGCATCATCCGCGTCGAAGAAATTCACTAAGGCGCATTTACGGGAACGGGCGGGTGTAATCTTGCCCGTTCCTGTCCCCTACTCATGACAACCCACCCGCTCGTTGTACTGGCGGCACGCAGCCGCACCTCCTACACGCTGATTAACCACCTTGCCGCCCGATTCGACGTGGCAGCGGTGATCTTTGAGGCAGGCCACTACCGCAAAATGCTGCGCTACCGGCTGCGCACGCTCGGTTGGTGGCAAGTCGGCCAGCAGCTCGCCTTCACTGCCTATGACCGCGCCGTGAT
>CAWUJQ010000534.1:0-3138 GCA_963922445.1 uncultured bacterium | reverse complement strand
ACACCATTGACAACAACAGGCAGGTCAACACCTTCAACATCGCCGAACTCATAGGCCGTTTCGACGCCCGTGTCTTCGTGCAGCATCGGGAAGAGCGTCCCCGTTGCTTCACCGTTGAGTTCCACCACAACATCAGTACTCAAGCCAGTCGGCAAAAAGGTGAAGCCAAGCACCGCTCCAGGAGCGCCTTCGCCGTTATCGGCGTGAATTACAATCCAACCTTCGTTGTGCGCGACAACAGCAGGAACGGTTACCGTGTTGTCTTCCGTGACAAATTGATCCTGGGCCAGCACAGCGTCGAATTCAAAGCTGGGTGTGACGACCTCGCCATCTACAGTCACCGGCGCATCAGCACCCTCAACTTCGCCAAACTCGTACTCGCCAATCGTGTTGTCATCGGTGTGCAGCATGGCATAGAGCGTCGGTGTTGCGCGAGTAACGTCAATGGGTACTCTGAATTGGAAGTTGTCACCAGCGTTGATGGCACGGAAGCCAATCACCTCGCCGGGGGCACCGTCATTGTCAGCATGAACCACGAGCCAACCCGGTTCCGCGATGGCTGTCCGTTCAATAAACACAGTTCCATCAACAGACACCTGCCCAGTCACTTCGACAGTTGGTATCAGCCCATCATCCTGAGCGTTGATAACACCCACCATTGCAAACAGAGCGCTCAATATTGTCACAGTCATTAGGATACAACGCATCGTATCTCCTTTCGTGTAGATTGGTTAAGTTGCAAACGCTAGCACCCTAACCCCTATCTGTTTGATTGATGTTAGGCGCTGCCAGGTAAGTAGTAAGTGCTACTCTTCGCTAAACACCAGAATGCTATTGCCACTCAACACGTACACGAGCTGCTGGCTGGGGTCAGCCACAACGTCCGTGACCGATGCAAACAGGTCTTCGTCAAAGGTGCGATAGCTGCGGACAAACGTCCCGGCATGGGTGACTTTGTAGATGGTGCGGTTCGGCTGGCTGGTAATGTACATGTACTGCAAAATGGGACTGGTGCTGAAGTACATGGCGTTAGCCGTACCCATCTCTTGCCCAGGTGGGAACATGGTGAAGTCGAAATTCTCGTTTTCGCCACTGCGATACTTGCCCATCTGCCCGTTGCTAAACAACACGTACACGAGGCCGTTCTCGTCAATGGCAAAGTCCACCGCTTCAGAAACGTTAGGTCGTCCCTGCCCTGCAAAGTATTCTGTTGGCGCACCCTGGTACGACCCGCCTGTGGGTGCGTAGCGCCAAATCTGATTAGCACCGGGGTCAAGTACATACAGGTTGCCGCGCCAAATGCGAATGGAGACCGGATTTACCCAGTTCTCAGTGCCAATCAGCCGCTGGCCACCGCGTGTGAGGATTGTTGGCGAGTGTTCAATGAGGACGCCATTACGATCCAGGGCAATGAGCACGTTGCTTTGACTCAGGGCTGTGCCATCCTCCGCCCATTCAATGTCGATAATGTCGCCAACGGTAAACTGATTGACGATGGCCCCCTGACGCATACTTGGGATCGGTTCTTGCGTGTCTGGTGCGACGCCGCGACCATCGCCAGTGAGTTCGATCTTATAGACAATGTTGTTGGCATCGTCTAACACATAAGTCGTGAGGCCACGCAAGACGATTTGCGTCAACTGCGCACTTGGGAAGGCAACAATTGCATCGGACTGGCGGCGGTCAATATTCAGTAATGTGTCCACCACACTTTGGCCTTCGCGTTCAAGGTCGCGAATCGGTGCATCGGGAATGCCTTCAGGCCGAATGGCGTCACACTGTGGAACCATGAGCAAAACCGCATTCCAACCGGAAATAATGCCGTTTGGATCGGACGAGTTAATGTTGCGGGCGACATCTGCCGCATCAAAGGCATCCGAAACACATATCTCATACTCTGTTGTGCCGATGCCACCCAACCACATCACAATAACGAGGCCAACGACCAACAGCGGAATGCCAATGGAAACGCCAAGGCTGAAGGGGCCGGCCCACCACTTCTTCTCTTCTTCCTCTGGTGGACTAAAGTAGTGGTCAATGAGGCCGTTGGTGACTTCCGCACTTTTGGCAACACCTTTGAACGCCCGGCTCAGGCCCATTTGTGTGCCATCGCGGATTTCGGTTGCGGTATCAATGACTCTTGTACCCAGGCCAGGATCAATATCAATGTTTTCGATTTGCTTTTCGAGTGGCACGGGCGCGTTGATGATTTCTTTGCTGTTGTTGCCCTCACGGATGAAAGGGTCGTCTACCTCGTCCGGTAGGACAAACTCCGTGGCCATCGCCGTTGCATTGACGGAAAGCAGGTCTTTCATCTGCACCAGCACCGCAGACAGTGTCTCCTGGCTCATGACGGCCTTTAGCCCGTCCAAATCCGTATCCGTCACTTCTGTGTCAGAAAGGATTAAACGCGCGCCCTGTTGCACAGTAAACTGCTTCATCTTCACATCGGGGATTTGCTGCACGCCAAGTGGGGGGCCAAAAACAACATCTGTTTCGTCCAGTGGGTCAGTCGGGAAGATGTGTACATCATCGCCATTGTGCAGCATCGCCACACCTAAACCGCACCGGCTTAAAATCAGGTTGCGGTCGTGGAGAACGGCACACAGCATGTTGGCTTCATACGTGCGCTTACCCGTCCGATTGTGTTCTAGCAGGTTGCGGTTGATGGTGTCGTACACAGCACGGAGGCCAGCCGTTACGCTGCCGCTGCTGTTGAAGTAGCGCTCGGTCGCCAACTCCGCCAGTTGTTCGTAAAACACCGCCTGTGCTGATTCACCCGATGGCAACACCAACACATACAGCGTGTCTGCCTCACGCCCTCGGGAGGCGCTCTTCGGAGCGACTTCGACAAGGGCACCCGGTGGCGGCGCGCTGAGGGTGCGCCCGTTGACGACAAATAGATGCCCCACTAAGGATTCAAATTGAAACGCCACGACCCAACTCCTGCAAGTGCCTAATGGGTGTTATTTTATTTGAGCGTGGGCAGCGGTGCCAGTGCAGCCTCACACACGTAAGTCGCCGCGGTTTTGAAGTCCAGGTTGCGTCAGTTAATCAGGCTGACGTCTGGCATGGGTGTTGCGGCACGTTGTGTTACGGTGGCCGAGGGCTGGGGGGTGTCAGTAGGGGGTGGTTGGG
>CAWUJQ010000533.1:0-3139 GCA_963922445.1 uncultured bacterium | reverse complement strand
TCAATGTGCGGCGCGGCCCTAACAGCAGCACGGAGTCGCTAGGGACGGTTGCCCCACGCGACATCAATCGTGTGTTGGGCGTCAGTGAGGATGGCGCTTGGTACCGCGTGGAGTTGGACGGCATACGCGGCTGGGTCAATGGTGGGGCCATCAACGTTTCCACGGACGAGACGTTCCTGGCAACCTTCCCGGCAGATTTCATCGAGTCCGACGACGCTGCGCTTGTGGTGCAAGGGGCCACGGACGAGCGTGTTACGCCTGCTAATGCGAGCAACAGCGGTCCGCCCGGTGCGGCGTTGGTAGGCCGCTACAGCGAAGAAGAGTTGATGGTGGTGGCGATGCTCAACGAGTGGCGCATCAGCCAAAACCTGTGGCCCTTTAAGCTCAACGAAACGCTCACCGAAATGGCCCGCGACCAGGCCAACTACGTCTCGACCCTGTCGGACTTCCCGACTGACCCGCATGTAGACGCCAATGGGCTGTACCCGCCGCAGCGTGCGGTCACGGCCCGCTACCAATGGCCGTACTATGGCGCAGAGAACCGCACAGCAGTGGGCGAAATCGCCTACAACGGCTTTGATCCGAGTGCGGCGGTCAACTTTTGGCAAAACTCATCCATTCACAACAGCACGGTGACCAATGCCGGCTACCGTGAAGTAGGCGTGGCGGCAGTGCCATCGCCGTTTGGTAGCCTGTACATGGTCGTGCTTGGCTCCCGGCCAGACGTGCTACCCGCGCTCATTGAACCGGGCAGCAGCGCGATTTATGTGCCAAACGAACAATACCAATACCGTGACGGCGGCAACTGGATTGCCGAAGTCCAGGAGGTGCAGGTATTAGACTCGGTCTTATCGGAGTTGGACGACGGAGCCTGGGCGACGTGGGGGCCGCAGCTCGCGCTGCCCACATCAGGTGAGTTCGCGGTTGCGTTCCGCTCTGGCGAGAAGCTGGTGATTACCCCCGTGCAGCCTGCCGAAGACATTGCGCTACTGCCGAGTAACATCCCCACAGAAGAGACGATGCAAGCGGCTGCCGAGGGTGGGGCAGAAGCTGCCGCGCCCGCTGTGACCGTCCAGGAAAGTGCTGCCGGGGCGGATATACCCGTCGTGGAGTTTGACCCGGTCGAAGCGGCTGAGGCAGACGCGCCGTTGGTGGATATTGACGTGGTGGCCGAGCAGTTCAGCGGCGGGTCGGCTGAGGCTGAAGCCCCCGCACCCACGGAAGACACCGCCCAATCCGAAGGCAATGGCGTGAAGCCGCTGCCGTTCGCGGTTGCGACGAATACGCCTAACCCGTAAGCGTTACCCCACACCCCCGCGGACGCGCCGTTGCGGATCGTTGGGTTTAGCACGCTAAACCCCTACAACCCGTCATGACCCGTAGGGACACGCTTCTGCACGTCCGCTGTTACCCAACCCCGAATATCTCACAGATACGTGAACAGATAGCGTCCGCTGGACACCCCACCCAAACAATGCTCATGGATAGGTGAGTCCAGCAAATCCATAACCGGACTTCTGGCCGCCGGAGTGGGCCGCCTTGAAGTGCATCTCCTCGGCTTACCCGCTAGAATACGCGGCATCTACCCACTGATGCCGTGTGCTAAGGAGTTCCTGTTATGCGTTGGATGATTCGTACTGCTCTGTTGTGCTTGATGTGTGTGGCTGTGCTGGCTCCCGTCGCCGCTCAGGATGACGAGCCCGACCCGATACGCGTTGGGTCAAAAGACTTTTCCGAAAACATCATGCTCGGCCAAATGATCGTCATCGCCCTGCAAGACCTGGGCCTGCCTGCCGAGGACTTCACCAACATCGGCAACACGCTGGAAACACGCGGCGCGTTTGACGCCCGCCAGATTGACGCTTATCCCGAATACACGGGCACGGCCTATGCCAATCTGTTCGGCAATGTGGCGTGGTTTGAAATCAGCCCAGAAATCGCTAGCAGTGCCTATGCCACCTATGCCGAGGTAGCCAGCACCGATGCGATTGTGAACGATGTCATCTGGCTGGTTCCGGCCCCGGCCAACAACACCTTTGCCATTGCCGTGCGCCGTGAGTTTTCTGAGGCGAACAACCTGCGCACCATGAGTGACTTCGCCGCGTTTGTGAACGGCGGCGGCGAGATTCTCCTGGCCAGCAGTGATGTGTTTGCCCAACGCCCGGACGGGCTGCCCGCCTTTCAGCAGACGTATGGCTTTGAGCTTGCCGGGGCGCAGTTGTTGGTCATCGGCACGACCGACGCGGGCATCTTTGAGCAAGCGGTGCGCGACGGCGTCAATGGCATCAATGCGGGGCTGGCTTTTGGCACCGACGGCACGATTCCCGCGTATGACCTGGTTATCCTGGAGGATGACCAGGGCGCGCTACCCGTCTTCCAGCCTGCCCCCATCTTTCATGGGGACATCATCCGCCAGTACCCAGAGATTGCCGGGCAGTTGAACCCGATCTTCGCCAGCCTGGATGATGCAACCCTACAGATGCTGAATGCCGAGGTGCAGGTGGTCGGTCGCCCATCTATGGAAGTCGCCCAGGAATACCTGGATGCTAATGGCTTCATTGGTGAGGCAAGCGCCACCGCAACCGAAGAACCGTAGTCTAATCGGCAGCGATAGCCTCGACTTCCAGCTTCCAGGTCGGCAGCAGCAGTTGCGAACAGATCACAGTGAGGGTGGGCTGATGCTCACCCAGGTACTTTTTGCGCAGGGCCATATTGGGTTCGTCGTACATAGGGTGGGCCAGGTACGTGCGCACAGAAATCAGGTTGGCGTAGGGCATGTTGGCAGCCAGCAGGATGTCGCCCATGTAGCCCCAAATCAGGTTGCCCTGCGCCTCGAAGCTTTCTGGCATGGTTTGGCCATCGGCCCGGTAACCGTTCAATCCACTGATGAAGAGCAGCCTAGACCCGGCGGCGACTTCAATGGCGTGGCTGTAGTTGGTGTACTGCGGGTATAAGCTGTTGGGGTTGTGTGACTGGGTTGGCACTGTGATCTCCTTGGTATAGGCGGCAGTTATGGCATGGGACATTTCCCTGGTAGGGTGATCCGAACTCTTGTATGATGCGCGCACGAGGTTGACCATCCACAGGTTGCGATCAACCCAGTCGGGCCTATGTCGGCACCCTAACACCAAAGAAGCGA
>CAWUJQ010000532.1:0-3154 GCA_963922445.1 uncultured bacterium | reverse complement strand
AGGGTGAGGTGGGCGCACAGGTCTTCGCCAGCGAGTGGCCTGCTGCGGGTGTGCGTGTGCGGGCTGATGACCCGCACCTGACTAAGGCGGAGGCCCAGAACGGGCGCTAATACCCGGCGCACATGAAAGGGTAACGCAGCGTTGGTATAGACGACGAGGCGGTCATCTTCGTCTAGCCAGGTGGTGACGGTGTGCGGTTCTGTGTGGCGGGGCTGGGCCAACTGTATGGTGAACTCGGCTTCAAAGGTTTGGTCGGCCCGGTGCCAGTTGGCGTCGGGGTCGCCGCCTTCCACGTCAATGTGATAGCCAATGTTACGCGGAAAGTCGTGGCCGCCGATGGCGTCTATCTCGTCGTGAATGACGGGCGCACCGCCGCTGCTGGCACGCTCTGGGTTGTAGATGGGTTCAATGGGTTCATAGTCTACGTCGATGAGCGCCAGGGCCGCCCGTGCGATTGCCGGTGTTTGGGCAGCGACGATGGCAACCCGATCGCCCATATAGCGAACTTTTTTGTCCAATGAAAATTGATCGTAGGGCAAAGCGTTGTGCCCCGTGCTGGTCGTATAGGGCACGCGGGGCAAATCCCTGTAGGTGAGGACGGCATAGACGCCGTCCAGGTTGCGGGCAGCGGTGGTATAGATGGCCCGGATGTGGGCGTGCGGGTGTGGACTGGTCAGCACGGCAGCGTGGAGCAAGCCGCGTTTTTCCACGTCTACGGCATAGGCCGGGCTGCCTGCGGCTAACTTCGGGGCGTCTGTTTGGTTGATGGATTTCCCCAGAACCGCGTGTTGGGGCATCCCAGGTGGTGTGATGACAATAGCGGGCGGTACGACGCGCTCCCGGACGATGATAGGAGTGGTGGTGGCGGGTGTGTCTTCGTCTACCTCAGACATGTGCAGGTCGTCGGCGTCGGGCAGCCGTTCCAGGGGATGGCCGATGCGTTCCAGGGGTAAATAGGGCAGCACATTCTCACCGCGCATTCTGGTAGCGGCGCGCAGCACGGCCTGCAACGGCTTAATGTAACCCGTGCCATCGTTGTAGATACCTGCGAGGGCGTCGGCTACATCTGCTGGCGATGTGGCTTCATTTTGCAGCAGGAGGGCATAGGCGGCCAGAACCTGGGCGGGGGTGGTATAGCCGCCCTGTACCGCGCCGGTTTCGATGAGGGCACGCTGCACCCGGTGAAGGTCAGTGGCGGTGCCAATGCCTTCGACCGTGACGACCGACGTGTTGTTGCACTGGGCGGCTAAAACCGTGCTGCTGCTCATCACCCGCCCATTGAGGATGACCGCATCGCAGCCGCTGTTGCCGGGGCGCACGCTTCGGATGCCCTCGCGCCGCAGCACGTCTAAAAGGCGCTCGTGCGGCTCTACTTGGAGGGCGTGTTCTTTGTCGTTTAGCGTTAGCAGGATGTGCATTAAGATTGCCTGTCACTCGTGGTAGCGATAATAGCTGTGAACAATGACGGTTCCTGTCGTTTCTGTTAGGGCTGTAAGGTCAGGAGCAACGTAAGCGCGATTGGGACGCTGCGAAAGGTCGGGAATATTATCTTGGCCATGTTCGTCCACGCTGTATAGGTGCACGTTGACACACGCATACCTTTGCTTGTACCCACATCGCAAGTGTTCTGAAGATGGCATACTGTCTAGAGACTTGCCGTAGGGATGATAGGCGGTAATCGGAATCTCGTCCCATTGGTCAATAATAAATGGCAGGGCAAATGATTCATAATGAGCCTGAATCTGAGTGATGTGGTCGGGAGACCAGTAGTAAAGTGCAATAAAACCTGTATCAGCCCCATAGTGATTTGATGTAAAAGTAAATTGCTTGGCATCTGGATAAACGCGTAGTGATCCTTGGATCATCAAATCTCGCCCCACGAACGTCCAGAAAATAGGTGCAGTGCAGGTAAAGCATAAAATTAGCGGCACGGTAAATATCGTTATACGGCGAACACGTCGCAAAGGGCAAACTCACAGGACTACAATCCACACAGTGTGAACGAATTATAACAACAAATCGCGATGACAACGTTATACGCCCTACTGTCAGAATTCTGAATGATTTGCGCGTATCGCTGCGTCACACTAAAGTATTCAACTACAATCAACTAGATCATAAAGCGAGAGAGGCAAGCACCATGTCCGAAACACTTAACATTTGGGAAAAGCCGACCGCCGACGAAATCTACATGATTACAGGCTGGCGGCAGTGGGCCGATGCGGGGTCTATGTCGTCGCTGCTGCCCAAATATCTGATTCAAGAGACGGACGCAAAGCACATTGGCAGCATCTCGCCGGATGGCTTTTACCTGTTCCAAATCCCCGGTACCCATGACCTCGTCCGCCCGATGGTGCAGTTTAGCGAGGGCTTTCCGGAATCGCTAGAAAGCAAGCGCAATGACTTCTACTACAGTGAAGTGAGTGGCAAGGGGTTTGTGTACTTTTTGGGTGACGAACCGCACATGGACGTTGACCGCTATGTGGGGGCCATTTTGGAAGCGGCGGAGGAACTGGGCGTTAAGCGGATTATTTCGTTTGGCGGGGTTTACGCCGAAGTGCCCTACGACAAAGAGCGGCCTATTTCCAGCAGTTACAGCCTGCGCCGCCTTAAACCGGAGCTAGACGAGTTGGCGGTTGACCTGACGGACTATCAGGGTGGGGCCGCGATTGGCTCGTACCTGTGCAAGCGGGCTGAAGACCGCGATCTGGAATATGTGGGGTTTTATGCGTTTGCGCCCACCTACGACTTTGCGCAGTTCGCGCAGAATGCGAACGGCTTTCGCATTGAGAATGACTTCCGGGCGTGGTTGGGCGTGATGCGCCGCGTCAATCATATGCTGGAGGTCAACTTTGCGCTGGCTGACCTGGAAGAGAAAACCCGCGATCTGAACGAGTCTGTGGCAGAGAAAATCGAGGAGATGGACAACCGCTACCCAGAAATGGGCGTGAGCAAGTACTTCGAGCGCCTGTCCGATGGGTTTGACGAAACGGTGTTTGATCCACTGTCCAATGTGTGGGAAGACGAACTCAAGCGGCTGCTGGATGACGAGGAATAGAGCAATAAAAGTAATTCAACGAGAATTGTAGGGGTTTGGTGCATCAAACCCCTACAAAAACCGTTATGAGCCGGTGCTGCCTAAGGCATCTTCGAG
>CAWUJQ010000531.1:0-3168 GCA_963922445.1 uncultured bacterium | reverse complement strand
ACGCTGATTCCACCCCCACCGACGCCGCACTGCTTCAACGGCAGCCGCCTGGTACCGGGAATGCTGGTACAGGTGGCACCGGGCGCGCCCAACAACATGCGCGTCTCACCGACGACCTCAGCAGAAGTCGTGGGTAGGCTGCCTGCGGGCACCATCGTGGAGGTGTTAAGCGGCCCGGTGTGCAATGAGGGCTACGTCTGGTTTGAGGTCCTGCTCACCGAAGGGCGCGGCTGGACAGTCGAAACACCGATTGGCAGCGGCGACTACTGGCTGGAACCCTGGTACCCGAACAACTAGCTGTGTTTGCTGGGCAGGGCACGCCGCCTTGCCCTTTCCTGGCTACAGTGGATTCAACAACCATACATTTTCGGTTGCGGGTGCGCGCCCCTTCAGCCCGCCGTCTATCTGCACGCTGACCCGTGCCGCCACATCGTAGAATGCCTCGTAGTGGCGGTCTATCTCCTCCGCAGACAGTGAAAACGGTGGGCCGTCCATCAGGTTTTGGTCGTACTCAAATGTAATCAGCAGTTGCTTGGCGTTGCCCGTGATTTCCCGTAAATGCCGCGTGTAGGCAACCCGCATCGCGGCTGGCAGTGCCACAAGCGCCGCCCGGTCGTAGGTTGCATCTACCCTACCAAGCATCTCCGCCGTCACATCGAAGATATTGCCCACGAAAACGTCAATATCCGGGGCGCTGTAGCGCTTGACTTCACCGAGGTCGGTAATTTCCGGTTCGACGCCGAGTTCAGCGAATAACTGTTGAATCGCCACTTCGCTGAGTTCTGCGCCAGCCACGCGGTACCCCTGTGACAGCAGCCAGTGGATGTCACGTGTTTTGCCGCACAACGGCAAAAAGACGCGCTCACCGCGTGTAAGCGCAAGCGCTTGAAAGTGATCCACCAGCAGGGGGTTGGGGACGCCCTGGTGAAAAGCGATTTGGTTGGCGGCCCAGCGGTCGTGCCAGAAGTTGGGGTCCACAAGCATTTCCTTTAGTCGTTTACGTTAAGCTATATTAACCCGAACAGCGAATATGGCGCTAGCGATTGTCCGTGTTGGGGCGATACCTGTGAATAGCTGCACTGGACGCAACGCAGTAGATTGTGAAGCGTCCAGCCAAAACTGCGGGCGCTCCATGCTAGAATGGCTGTGTTACCATACAGTATCCCTGAGACAAATGAGGTTTATCGGATGATCCCTGAATCCCCAACAATGACTGTTCCGCTACGAACTGACGAACACGGGGCGATTCGCATTGGCAAAACGCGCGTTCTGCTCGAACTGGTCATTCATGCGTACTACATGGGTGAAACGCCCGAAGGCATTGTCGATAGCTACCCCAACCTGACGACCGCCGATGTGTACGCCGTGATCGGCTACTACCTGGCGAACCGCGAGGAGATTGATGCCTATTTACACCAGCGCGACCAGCAAACAGCGCAGATTGTCCGTGATATGGAAGCGAAGCTAACACCGGAAGCTCGCGCACTGCGAACCCGTCTGCGTGCCCATCAGGAGCAGCAGCAAAACAGCCAATGATCCGCTTTTTGCTGGATGAAAACTTCAACGGGAAAATTGTGCGGGGACTGCGCGCCAGACAGCCTGATGTCGATATGATCCGCGTTCAAGACACCAAACTGTCAGGGGCGGATGATCCGGCTGTGTTGGCCTGGGCAGCAGAAGAAGGACGTATTCTGCTCACACATGACCTGGACACGATGACAAAATACGCAAACGAACGAATTGCCAAGGGGCTGCCACTGGCGGGCGTGATCTTCGTCCGAGATACGGTTCCGGTGGCTAAAGTAATTGATGATCTACTGGCAATTCTGGGGGCCAGTGAGGCCAGCGAATGGGAAAACCGGACGGATTTCCTGCCGTTGTAAGCCCCAACCCCCCATACTCACCCCACCCGCGTCAATCCGCTCACCTCCATCTGTGACAAACGTCACGATGTGGCTTGTCGTCCATCCCACGCTAATGCTATACTTATGAGTGTCACATATTCGTCAGTTTACCGGGCACTATATCCTCCATCGCATCCTCAACCCCCTCTATCGTTACCTGGAGCTTTACTCATGACATCACTTGTTACAACACTTACCGAAACGCTGCGTTATCGCGGTGCCATCGGCCAGTGGAGTTGGGTGCTGCACCGCCTGACCGGGCTAGGTGTGGTTTTGTTCCTCATTGTCCACGTCGTTGATACGTCCTGGGCCGTTTTCTATCCTGAACTTTACGTCGAAGCCATTGCCTCCTATCAAACGCCGCTGTTCACCATTGGTGAGTTCGGACTGGTGGCGGCTGTGGTGTACCACGCGCTCAACGGGCTGCGCATCATCATCATGGACTACCGCCCTGGTTGGTGGAAGTACCAGAAGATGGCCGCCTGGGCGGTGATCGTGGGCACACTCGTGCTGCTGATTCCGGTTTTTGCCCTGATGATGGGCCACGTTATTGACCACTACCGCGAACCGGATGTGTTCATCTTACCGTTGAGCGAAGTGATCGCCGCGCAAATTCCGTTTGTGGTGGGCATCGGCGTTGCCATTATCGCCGCCATGCTGCTGAGCAGCTTATACGGGCTGGTTGCGGGCGACGCCGCCGAAGCCGTCACGGGCAAGGGCAGCGGCAGCCGCCTGGAGCGCTTCTGGTGGAGCTTTATGCGTGTAAGCGGTTTGCTCATTGTGCCGCTGGTGTTCGGTCACCTGGCGATGATGCACATTATTCAGGGCGTGTTTGACCTGACGCTGGCCGGTCACACCGTCGTCGGCACCAACATGATTAACGAATCGGGCACGGCAGTTGAGTTCGTGGCCAACCGCTGGGACTATTTCGTTGGCGGTATTGCAGTATGGCGCGTGTATGACTTCGGCCTGCTGGCGCTGGTCACCGTCCACGGCTTTAACGGCCTGCGTTATGTCCTCACCGACTACTTCCGCAACGAAACGCTCAAGCGCGCTATGATTTACCTGTGTGTGATTGGCGCTGTGGTGCTGCTGGTGACGGGGGGTGGCGCGCTGCTGTTCGGCGTGGATGAAGAAGCCTTAGCCATTGCAGCCGAGGCGTATGCCGAATTACAGGCCATGCACTAATCCTGTGGCATGATACACTTTAATGTAAGCAGAGATGAATCGCTGAGAAAGTACTGAGGAGTATTGTTACGTGAAA
>CAWUJQ010000530.1:0-3168 GCA_963922445.1 uncultured bacterium | reverse complement strand
GAACAGCGCTGTCTCAACATCAAGTAAGCGAGTCCCCTCTCCCATGGAGAGTGGATTTAGGGGTGAGGTGAGAGGGCAATACCAAACAACCCAATGTTGTATTCAATTGCGATAGAGGTGCTGCATCTGAACACCTAAAAATTCCTCAGGTAATACCCTTGACAAGATTCCTGAAGTGAGTGTATTCTTTAGTCATCGGCTGAACAAAACGCCGGAACTAACCGAACAATCCGCGTCGGGATGCGGGCAAAAACCCACACCCAACAACAAGTTTTTTGAGATGCCTGGGATTATAGGGGCGTTCTGTGCGCAGCGGGAGGCCGAACCCCACGATGGACGCATCGGCGGGGCGCAGTATCGACAGTCAATTGCGCCATCTGACGCGAGGAGCGGCTGGGCAGCCTGCCGCTCTTCCTTTCCCTACAAAACACGTCCACCCATTGTGCCGCGTGTTATGGTGCAGCGCACGGATACTCGTCAACCGTAGCCAGTGCCCGTCGGCTTTCTACCCGCTCATCCAGGTTAATTCGCAGAACGCGAACGGTCGTGCGCCCTTCGGGTGTTAGCCCTGCTATCGTCATGTCCGCCTGAATCTCGAAATGCTCGTCCCAAACCTGCTGCCGTGGATGGAAAAGCGGTGTGATAGCACCTGTTGACGGGTCAATCCCTGTCAGATTATAGCCCTTGTACATATTGCAGTTGAAACAGGCAAAACAGAGATTAAGATCGTCATCGGGGCCGCCGTGCTTACGGGGCGTAATGTGATCTACATGAAATGGCACGGTACCGCTACAGTTTGCAATACGACAGTATTCGCAGCACCCGCCAGCCCTTTTACGGACGGCATTCCGCAGCGTATCTGACAGACTCATTCAGCTGCTTTCTTCAGTTTGCGCTTCATCTTCGCTTTGAGCAGCAGCATCACGTTATCCAAGCGCGCGTAATCCATCATCTCACGTTGCTCATCTGGCGACAGATCTCCCTCACCGTTTTTCTCCAGCAGGTCATGCGCCCGCTGCTGCAAGTCGTCCGGCAGTTGATAGTCAATGATTTGCTGCGGGGATGGCTCTGTGGCAAGAAAGTCGGTGAGGGCATCAAAGACGGTGCGTGTGGGTGCGTTTTGCATGGGGATTGTCTCTGTCTATTTGGCATTTATTGTAACACGTAGAGGTGACCCGGCGGATCGCCCCTACGAATATGTACGCCGATAGAGGTGTACTACCTACCCTGCCCCCACTCGCAGCATCTCTGCAAACGGACTCGGCATGTCACTCGCTTCGATGGCCTGAGCCGTCCGCTCAATGTCGTATTCTACGCGGATGAACGCGACATTTACGTCATCTCCGGTTACCGTCAGTGTGATGTACCCGGCGCGATTGTCCTTGTCCTTGGGCTTGCCCACGCTCCCCGCATTCACGATGTGGCGTCCGCTGGGCAGCACTTTGTGATACGGCAGATGGGTGTGGCCCACCACCAGCACGTCGGTATTCGCCCCGTCCATGATGCGCTCAAAGCTGGCATCGGGACGATCTTCATATAGATACTCGTTGATCTTGCGCGGACTGCCATGCGCCAGCAGCACGTTCAAGCTGCCCATTTTCAGCGGAATCTCCTGGTGCAGCGTGCGCAGGTAGGCTTTGTTGTCGTCGGTGGTGGCGGCATTCGTCCAGGCGATGGACTCTTTGCCGCGCTGCTCTTCGACCTCCGTCTTATAGGCGCAGCCGCAGTCATCGCTGCTGAGGCCCACGCCTTGATCGTAGTTGCCCATCACCGTCGGGATGTCCCGCGAGCGTACAAAGTCAATCACTTCGTTCGGGAAGGTACCGTAGCCGACCAGGTCGCCCAGGCAGTAGAGGTTGTTGTCCAGGCCGCGCTCGGTCATGTCTGCAAAGACGGCTTCGAGTGCGCTGATGTTGCTGTGTATGTCGCCAAAGATGGTAATGCGTTCAGTCATGGGTGGTGATTGCTCCGTTTTGGGGTCTAGGCTGCGTCTGTTATTGGCAGCATCTTCAAAAAGGTATGGATTCGTTGTTCCAGGTTGGCGGCGACGTCTGCGAAGGCGGCCTGCCGCGCCGTCGCATCCTTAATAGTGACCGGGTCCGGGTAACCCCAGTGGATTTGCAGCCCGTTGCCGGGGAACATCGGGCATACTTCACGGGCACGGTCGCACACCGTGATGACGTAGTCAAACGGCTGTTTGAGATATGCTTCTATCGGCTCCGGCTGATGGCGGCTTATATCGACGCCGCGTGCTTGCATGGTCGTTACCGCATCGGGATGCACGGTTGTCGGTTCGCTGCCCGCAATGTAAACCTGCACCTGCTCCCCGGCGATGTGGCGCATTAAGCCCTCGGCCATTTGTGAGCGGGCACTGTTGTGCGTACACACGAACAACACCCGCACCGGCTCTACATCTGCCCCACTGTCCGACTCCCCTGGCAGCAGCAACCGCCCCACAGACGCAAGCTGCTGTTGTACCTCGTTCAGGTTGAGCGAGTAGTACAGGTCGCGGCGGTCGGCTTCACTGCGCCGCACCGCCACGATGTCCGCGTCACGCAGCTTTTTCAGGTGGCTGGACACAACATTGAGCGGGCGTCCGGTCGTATCGACCAACTCCTGCACGCGGTGGTCGCCAATGGCCAGCGTTTGCACTACCTGCCACCGGGTTTCGTGGGCCAGCGCTTTGAGGAAGTTGAGTTCGGGGGTCGTCATGGGTGCGTCTAGCGCCTTTGCATTGCCTGCGGACTCTTTAGCCATTCTCGGAGGCGGGTGTCGATTTGGTCACGCACATTACGGAACGCATCCAGAATATCGACTTCATTGCCGCTCACGGCTGCCGGGTCGTCAAAGCTCCAGTGGAATTTGTGCTTGCCCATCGCCAGGATGGGTGCCGGGCAGTTTTCCTGGGCATGGTCACACACGGTTACGATGTATTCATAGTAGCGCAAGCCAGCCACGTTGTTAACATGGTCGGAGGTCTGTGAGCGAATATCAATGCCAACTTCGTCCATCACACGGATGGTGTAGGGGTTAATCCCAGTCGGGTTGAGTCCGGCACTGTAGACGTCGAAGCGGGTGCCTGCGTGCTTGCGCAAGAAGGCTTCTGCCATTTGCGAGCGGGCCGAGTTGCCCGTACACAGGAATAGCACGTTCTTTTTGGCTGCCATG
>CAWUJQ010000529.1:0-3173 GCA_963922445.1 uncultured bacterium | reverse complement strand
ACCTGCGGACGGGCATCCGCCGTGACGGTGATGGAGCCATCCAGGGAGCAGGCGTTGAGGGACGTGATTTCGGTGGCGCGGGTGAGGTAGGCGATGGCGTTACCACTCACAGCCAGCGGTGACGTGATGACTTCGCCGTCGGGCACGACGCAGCTTGCAACGGGTGTCATTCCGTCTGTCGTCACGGTGTAGACGGCGTTGTTAATGCTGGCGACAGCGGGCGGTTCAGCGGGCTGGGCGGTGGCAACGGTGACCAGCAGCAGCACGGCACAAAGGGCAGTTAGGTGTTTGAACATGGCATCTCTCTCCAGTGCGTGAAATCAAACACGCGAACGGTACCACGTTTTGCGGCGGTGGGGTGGCGGTGTTAGGGGGGTACTCATGTCGCCAAACAAACATCCCCGGCGGGGAAGGCCGGGGACGGATGTTAACTTACGCCTGCTGCTTGCGCTGGCTGGTGAACTTCTGCCGGAACTTGGCCACCTTCGGCGCGATAATCACGCGGCAGTAGCCCTGGTTCGGGTTGTTCACAAAGTAGTTCTGGTGATAGTCCTCTGCCAGATAAAACGTATCCAGTGCTGTGACCTCCGTCACGATGGGGTTATCCCAGATGCCAGCCGCCGTGATCTCGTTGATCTTGGCTTCAGCCGCGGCCTGCTGCTGTGCGTTGTGGTAGTAAATCGCGGAGCGGTACTGCGTGCCAATGTCGTTGCCCTGACGGTTAAGCGTCGTCGGGTCGTGGATGGTGAAGAACACGTTCAGCAGGTCGTCATAGCTGACCACATCGCTGTCATAGGTGATCTGCACGACTTCGGCGTGGCCCGTGCTGCCCGTGGTCACGGCGCGGTAGGTGGGGTTCGCCACATGGCCGCCCGCATAACCGGATACCACCGACTCCACACCGACCATCTCATCGTAGACGGCTTCCAAACACCAGAAGCAGCCACCAGCCAGGGTTGCAGTTTCCTTTGCCATATTAGAAATCCTTTTGTGTGTTTACTTTGGGGACATCATTTAGACGGCACGACAGCCCCCAGACTTACAAACCCAGTCGTTAGTCATTCGGACAATTTTGTTCAGTGCGGCCTCCTCAACAAAACTCACGACTAACGACTCACCATAACGTGGGAACAAGCCGCGTACATCGAACCTATTGCGAATTCAATCAACGCCTTCAGCCTATCGCAAGCTGATGAACGTGCATCTGTAGCAATTGTGAGGGCTGCGAGCAGTTGACTGTTTATGAACCCCTGCGCAGTTCACGCAAGATGACCGAGCCGTCTAATGTAGGGATCGGTAGAATTGCGATAAGAAAGAAGACGATATTAAAACAGCCAAAGAACATTACATAGTGGTTCGGCGCAATGACAACAAAAATCACACCCAAAATCAGATTCATCAGCGGACCGCCCAGTGCCCGCCAGAGGTGTTGGCGGCTGGTTACATCATTGGTGTCAAACTGCCCAGTAATCACCGTCATGGTGACAATCATGCGGGACATGGGTGCACCGATTGCGCGGCTGCTGATGATGTGTCCTATACCATGTAGGAATTCCACAAGCACAATCATCAATCCATATACAACGCCAACACCCACATTTGCACCAGGTCCATCCATAGGGGAAGCGACAATCCCAACAACAATCCCCACGCCCACCAGCGACACGATACTTACCCATGCCCGCGGCGTTGCAAAATAGTCTGTGCCAAGCACAGTAAATAGTTTGCGATAGGTTGTTGGATCAAGTTTCTCGGGTACGAGAATGGTCATAGCAAAACACCTGTCACTATCGTAAAAATAGGCCTTAACTATACTGTGTCATTGCATTGGCTACCATAAAAAACCACTGGGGAGTGGGCGAAAAAACACGGCTGGCACTTGAATGGATTAGCCATGTCGATGTAACCGTTTCTCCTGCTACCGGGTTTGATGCTGGCAGACTAACCCGTTTAGCTAATTTCTTGCAACAGAACCGCGCGCCGTGTCTTTCGCAATCATGACCCTGCTCTCTCATCTTTTTGAGGTAATAGGGCATCCAGTCTCCTCGAAATTGGGGGTAGACACCACTTTCACTCAAACGGCCCAAACAGCCAATTCCCCGGCTCTTTCGGGTCGTTGCTCTTCACAAACTGATGAAACAGCTTGGCAATCTCGCGCCGCGTGAGCACGCCGTCACCGTTTTCATCGATCTTATGGAACGTCTCGCGGGCGGTGTCTGCATCCAGGCCATACAGCGCGAAGAATTTGGTGAACTCGCTCTCGTGAATCATCCCGCTGCCGTTGATGTCAATCGTAGCGAAAATCGTGCTGATGATGTCGTCCTGCCCGGCCCGGAACTTGCTATCCACCATGAAGATGTGTTCGTGATAGGCAAACCACTCGTCCAGTGTGACCTGAGCGTCGTTGTTGTCGTCCGCGAAGTTAGCCAAAAGCTGCCAGTCAATGCGAAAGCGCTGCATCACAATCTCGTGGCCGGGGGTGCCTTCCTGCCAGCCACGTGCTTTGGCCAGCCGCCGCGCAATGATCTCGTAGTCCTCTTGTTCGATGTAGCCGTTGTCGTTGGTGTCGTAGAACTTGAAGTAGCGTTCCAGCTTGCGCTTTTGGAAGTCGGTTAGCATGAGCGGCACCTCTCTATTTCATCTGCGGGAAGATTGTCCGTAATTGTAGGCGGTATGGGGGTTGCGTGCCACTGAAACGAACCTTGTGGCTATACTTTTGGGTAAGCCGACCTACATCGACTTGGAGACAACCAATGCCCGAACACACCCGCCAATCCCACAGACTTCGTGACTACGATTACACTCGCGAGGGCGCGTATTTCGTGACTATCTGCACGTATCAACGGGCGCACCTTTTCGGGCAGATTACAGATGGCGTAATGGAGTTGAATCCGAGGGGCCAAATTGCATTTGAGGAATGGGTACAAACGGCAGTTCTTCTGCCCAATGTCACGGTTCCGGTGTTTGTAGTGATGCCCAATCACATCCACGCTATCATCGTTATTGGCGAGCTAAATGGGTCAAATGGCGACAATCGTAGGGGTTTGGCGCGCCAAAGCCCTGCACCACCCGCTCCAGGGCTTTTGCAAAGTCCAGCTTCAAATTTGCAGGGACTCTTTCCCCGCACCCCAGCAAAGGGTTGACACCCTTTGAACCCGTGTTTCGGACGCAAA
>CAWUJQ010000528.1:0-3178 GCA_963922445.1 uncultured bacterium | reverse complement strand
ATGTCAACAAATTCGATGCGCCATGCCCAGCCTGCGTGCAGGTTGATGGTGAAGGGAATGTCGATGCTATCTTCTTCTGCCAGCACTTCACAAGCAGCCACGACATCAGCGTAAGTGTCCGGCACTTCCAGGCCATACTGCTCGAACAGGTCGGGACGATAGTAGAAGTGGCGGGTGTTCAACTCCATCGGGATGCCGTAAATCTCATCGCCCACCGTAAGGTCTTCGATACCAGCAATGTCTGCAAGGTTGTATTCTTCGCTGTACTGGTCGATCAGGTCGTTAAGCGGCAGCAGCCAGCCCTCAGCAACGTAGGAGTTTACATCGTCTTCGGTTACCATGACGATGCCGTAGGGAGCCTCGCCACCCGCACCAAATGCAAGGCGCATCTGGTCATGCGCGGAGCCGGAGTCTAGCAACTGGGTATTAACTTCAAGGTTGTCCACCTCGTTGCAGCTTTCAAGCTCGGACGCGTAGTGGTCAATGATGGGGTACGTCCAACCGATCATGTTGACCGTGGCTTCGCTTTCAGGGGCGGGGATGTCGCAGGTCGCATCCTGAGCGAAGACGGGTACGGTTGCCAACACGGCCAGCGTCAGCACAGCAAATACAGCGAGAACTTTCTTCATTCGTATTTTCCTCAGTAGATACACAAAAACAACAATAAAAAGGTGTGTCATCGGCAGATGACGAACACCACCTTTTCCACAAATGTAAGTTGGACATTGGGTAATGTCGTTGGTCAAGTTGTTCAACGTTAGCAAGGGGTGTTTGTACGATAGTCGGTGTTACATGATACACAGGGCCAACAGGCAGCACGCGCAACGGTGCGGTCGGGCGGTTTGCCTGGGTTGTGATGTAGCGTCCTGATTGTTGCGCCGCGTTCATCAGCGTATGCCGTCATCAAATCAACTATTCAACCGGAGTGACAACCGTTATTCATCAAATGGGAAGGATGGTTGGTCATCACAGTAGGTCAGCTATCCACAAAGGGTTCGTAGGGAGCGCAACGATGCGGTTAAGGAAGAGCTTCAATGTGGATTGGACGTGAACCGTTTGGGATGCATGATGAGAGGAAGGTTAACATGTTCTGAATGTGAATGCAAATTAATCGTAGTGCAATCGGCCAGCTTAATTTGTTGCCCTAAGCGGGGCTGTCGCGCCTGTAATTGCATCGGCTGTGGCCGCTGGAAATCATGGTTAAGGTGTAACGCCCATGGTATAGTCCGGCATTCTAATTGTTGAACCGCGCACGGTACGAGCGACGGCCAACCGATTGAGGTGGGTAACATGACAGAGCGGCAGAGTGTTTCTTCCGGCACGCACTGGGAGGCGGCAATGGGCTATTGCCGTGCGGTGCGTTACGGTCAGTTTGTGTATGTGTCGGGCACGACGGCGACCGATGAAAACGGTGCAGTTGTTGGTGCTGGCGATTACGAGGCACAGGCGCAGTATATCCTGGAAAAGATTGAGCGGGCGTTGGGGTCACTGGGGGCGACCATGAAGGATGTGGTGCGCACACGCGTTTATGTGCAGGATGCCACACAATGGGAAGGCGTGGCAGCGGCACACGGGCGTTACTTTGCGGAGGTTCGTCCGGCGAATACACTGGTTGAAGTGAGTGCGCTAGTTGGTACGGAGTATCTGGTCGAAATTGAGGCGGACGCCATCATTGGGGCTGGGGATGCGCTTTAGTCTGCGCTTTAACAACGACCTGCCTGTGCCGGACTATGTTGCGCTGGCACAGGCGGCGGAACAAGCGGGCATTGATCAATTTTGGGTGAGCAATGACCTGTTTTTGCGCAGCGCGCCAGTGATCTTGACGGCAGTAGCCGTCGCCACCGAACGCATCGAAATCGGCACCTGCATCCTCAACCCGTATACGATCAACCCGGCAGAAATTGCCATGTTCGCCGCCACGCTTGACGAATTCTCTGGCGGGCGCTTCAACCTGGGCCTTGCCTCCGGTGCGGCGGACTTTTTGGGGTGGGTTGGGCTGCATCATGACAAGCCTCGGACTTCCCTGCTGGAAGTGGTAGACGCGCTGCGGAAGCTGTTTGCGGGCGACCCGGCTGCCCATGAGGGGCACTTCATCAACTGGCAGCCACAAGCGTACATGCGCTTTGATGTGCCCCGGCAAATTCCGATCTACATTGGCGCGATGAGTCCGAACATGCTGCGGGCGATTGGCTCCCATGCAGACGGCGGCCTGCCGCTGCTCTTCCCGCCAGAACACTATCAAACGGTGATGCCAATCATCCAGGAAGGCGTTGAAGCAACGGCAAGACAGCCCGATGATGTCGATGTGGCCGCGTGTATCTGGTGTTCACTCGCGCCGACGCAGGCCGAAGCCGAACAGCCGCTGCGCGAGAAGATTGCCTATTACGGGCATGCGTTCAGCCCGACGATTTTAGCCAACCTGGGCCTCACTCACGACGATTTCACCGAGATTGAACACACCGTCATGGTTAAGAATGACCTGGCCACCGCTGCCAACATGATTACACACGATATGCTGCGCTTTGGCATCGCAGGCACACCCGCCGCGTTGATCGCGCGGATTGAAGGGTTGGTCACGATGGGGGCGCAGCACATCAGCTTTGGCCCACCGCTTGGCCCTGATCCATTCGCAGCCATCGAG
Source organism: uncultured bacterium (assembly GCA_963922445.1). Classification (GTDB taxonomy): domain Bacteria; phylum Chloroflexota; class Anaerolineae; order Aggregatilineales; family Phototrophicaceae; genus DAOTTY01. The sequence goes on along the minus strand of CAWUJQ010000528.1, from coordinate 537 downwards.
ATTATTGGTAAGCAAGTGATTCCGCACTTTAGGGGGCACAATGGCTGACTTCGACATTTACGACCTGCGCGTGACCGTTGACCGCATTGAAGGCCGTTCGGTCTGCGGTTTAGCCGTCGGCGACTACTTCGAGGTCACCGAGAGTTCGCGGCTGCGCATGCCGGCGGGCAAGCACTTTTGCATTTATGCGATTAGTGCGGTGCTGCCGTTGATCGCCGCTAAGCAGCGGGAGCTGAATGCGGACGATTGGCTTGCACAGGACAATCTTGTGGTGTGCCCTGACCCCGAAGAGCGCCTCATTATGCGTGTGGAACGCACACACAAGCGCGTAATGGACAGTGATGAGTTAACCTAATGCCCAAACGCGAACTGAGCATCGCCTTCCAGACGAATAAAACACCAGCCGAATATGCTGCGCTGGCGGCCCATGCCGATCAATACGGCTTCGATGTAATGAGTGTGTACAACGACGCGCCCTTCCATCCGGCATATGCGGCGCTGCTGCTGATGGCCCCGCACGTCAAGCAAGCGCGGATT
>CAWUJQ010000527.1:0-3197 GCA_963922445.1 uncultured bacterium | reverse complement strand
TCTTCTGGACTATCTCCAAACGCATATTTTCGATCCACTTGAGATGACGCGCACCACAACCATGCCGCCGCTTGCCCCGGCAGCTCTGCCGCAGGGGCATCTCACAGCGTTTGGCTTGCCGGTTCCTTCCCGCGAGACGGTCTACGGCGAATACGTTATTCCGTCGGGCGGGATTGTGTCGACAGCGCAGGATATGGGCCGTTACCTCACCATGCAGTTAAACGCAGGGGCGTTCGCGGGTGAGGAGATTGTCATGCCGCAGAGCATCGACCTGACGCACACGCCGCCGCCGACTATCGACAGCCCGTATGCAATGGGCTGGAAAACCGGCACCATAAACGGGGTCCCGGTGCTGGAACATGGCGGTGACCTGAATACGTATCATGCCCAGATGGTTTTGCTACCACAGCAGGGGATAGGATTCATTCTGCTCGTTAATCAGAATGGCTTCCTGCACCATTTCACCAGTTACCCGGAGCTGACCACCGGCTTGGCGGCACTGCTCACCGGGCAGCCCCCTGCTGAGTTGCTCTCCATGCGCGCACTGGGATCGAGAATGTTGGCTGTCGCTCTCGTTACGCTTGCTCTGGAAAGCTGGGGAGTCGTGCGCCTGTGGCGACACCGCAATCGATGGGGACAGCGCCCTAGGTGGCAGTTACTGGTGACGGGTATCATCCATTTACTGCCGTTGGCTTTTCTGCTGGCGCTGCCGTATCTGATATGGTTGGTGTTGGGACGGTTTGCAGGCTATGGTGTGTTGTTCGTTTTGCAACCCGATATAATGCTCTGGTTGGCTGCTGTCGCGGGTATGCACATCGTTCAACTTGGGGTCAAAGTCTGGATGCATCAGCATGACAAAAGGCACGGTTCGTTGCTCTGCCAAACAAGGTGTCCCGGTCTGCCTATGACACACCAGACTTTGTGAACGTTGCAACCCCGTGCCCAGTTCTTGGAGGATGTTATTGGGTCGGTACCCATACGGTATTCACCATCACATCCACAAAGCGCGATGGCTCATCCCAGCTTGGCGTGTGTGCGGAGTCCTCGAACCAGATCCACTGCTTATGCGGCGCGTCGAGCAGATCGAAGTACTCGCGTGCCAGCGGCGTGTCGGTATTAACATCCCAGCGCCCGGCGATGAAGTACACGGGAACGTCCAGCGTCGTCACCTGCTCGCGGAAGTCCAGGTCATTCAACTGCGGGTAGACCGTGCGGAACGTCCGCGCCAGCCCCACCAGCCAGTTCACCTTATCCAGCAAGCCATACTCCGGTGCCGCCAGCGAATCCAGCATCAGGTTGTGTCCGGTACCCTCGCCGTGTGCGTGAGCGTGCATGTAGTCGTTCAGTACACCGTTGAAGGTGCCGAACTTGCCGATGACGGTTGCTGGTGGGTACGGGGGCGGGCCATTCTGCCGCAGTTGGGCGACAGTTTCGGTTCGTCCCCATTCTTCCGCCAGGTCAATCGCATGATAGTAAATGCGGGTGTCGTTCTCGACGGCATCCACCATCTGCCCGGTGCTGATGAAAGCGTGATACAGGTCGGGGTGTTGTTGCATCAGCCAGATACCCGGTATGGTGCCCCACGACTCTCCAAAGACATAAATCTTGTCCTCGTCGAAGCGTTCACGGAGGTACTGCGTCAGCGCGTAGCCGTCCTGTACGTAGCGTTCCGGCGTCAGTTGGTCGAAGGGTACCGCGCCATAAGACTTACCGGTTCCCGGTTGATCCCAGTTCACGACGATGAAGTGCTGTTCCAGTTCACCCAGGTATTTGCGCGTCATGGCAAGCTCACTCCCACCGGGGCCACCTGCCAGGAACAACAGCACAGGTAAATCGGTGCTGTGACCGCGCACCGTAATCCACTGGTGGCTGCCGTTAAGCTCGACCTGTTCCAGCGTAGCAATACTGCCGGGAACCGGGTTGCCGTCGGCGTCGGTGATTGGCGGCGTGGCCGCGAACCCCTGCGATAACCCGATTGCCAGTGCCGATACGAGCACGAGCGCGACAATCCCGCCGCCAACCAGGGGGGGCGTGTTGGCATAGCGCAGTAGCCCATAGATGAGGCCGATGTCCAGCAGCGCGACGACGGCGCTCAACCAGACGGGAACCGCCGTGATGAAAAACAAAAGCACGACGGGAATCGCGGTCATCAGTGCCACGACAACTGCAACGAGCAGCAGCAGGCCGCGACTGATGCGGCGCAAGACGCCGAAAAAGGTCAAGTGTGGGTTGTGGGTCTGTTCACGATGTTGAACGAGCGTGTTGGTCATGATCTTATTTCCTCTTTGTGGTTCGTGACGGTCAAAAGTCGATGGTTTCGACGGCGTACTGTCCGTCCTTATCGAGAATGTGCAGGTGTAACGGCTCCACAGTGATAAACGCCTGCCACGATAATGACAGCGGCGGCTTTTGCGTCCGTGAACCGCGCCCGTGCAGTTTCCAGGTGGGCGTGAGCAACACGAGATCGGGCTGCCCGCCCAGATTAAACAGGTGATCCGAGGTCTGCGGTAGCAGCAGGTGCAGGTTGAGGTCGTGTGTCTGATAGGTAACCACACTCACTTGCGGCCCCGCCGCGCCACAGGTGGCGAGTGTCGCCCGGTCGTACTGCTCAAATAGCGCTTTGATGTGTGGTTGCAAGTGCCGATTCATGGGTTTACCCCGGTCAACTGAACTATCCTCACGATAGCTGTAAACCACCGGAGGCTGTCATCAACCAGAAGTTAGAATTTGAGGGTGAGCTGATTAATCGAGGAGAATATGCAGCGCCCGCGCTTTGCTGACAGCTTCGGTGCGGTTCTGCGCGTGGAGCTTGTTCATCAGGCGGTGAATGTGACTTTTAACCGTGCCCAGGCTAATCACCAGTGCTTCGGCAATCTCCTGGTTGCTGGCCCCGGCGGCGATATGCGTCAGCACCTCGATTTCGCGCTCGGTCAGTGCGTCGGCGGGATGTTGATGATCCTGATTTGACAGTGACAGCAATTCAGCGGCGGCATCCGGCATGACATCCTGGGCGACCGCCTCACGCAGTAAATGTAGCATCGGTGTGCCCATATCCAGGAACAGGCGCACCGTATCGGATGGAGGGGCGAGCGTCAGCGCCGCTTCCAGGGCAGTGAGGGCAGCCTGTGTGTCCCCGGCGGCTTGATATGCCAGGGCGTGCAAGCTGTGCCCGTGGATGACGTACCACACCCGCCCGG
>CAWUJQ010000526.1:0-3203 GCA_963922445.1 uncultured bacterium | reverse complement strand
TTGAGGTTCGTTTGGGTCCCTGAATGTCCATTGCGTCGTCCTTATAACAAACTAGCTTCAACAGTCTAACATTAGGTCGATGGCAGGGATATGGCTCCGCTGACAGCAGGTCAACGGGCCTCGGTGCGGTAGTCATTACGGGGGGGAGAGAAGGCGTCTACAATCACGGTTTCTTCTATGGCAACAGCGGAGTGCAGCACACCGCCGGGGATGGCGTAGCTGTCGCCCGTGCAGACGACCTGCGTTTGCCCGCCCACGGTCATTTCCAGCTTGCCGCGTATCACATAGCCCACCTGGTCGTTCATGTGCTGGTGTTGTGGGACGACAGCGCCGGGTTGCAGTTCAAACTCACACACCATGGCCTCGTCTGTGGTGCCCAGGGTGCGCCGCACAATGCCATCAAACATCTGAACCGCATCGGCATCGGCACGCATTGAAAAGTATCCATCTGCCATTTGGCTGACCCCCTTAGGGTTCGCGTGTGTTTTCACGCCGCCATTCTAACACGAAACCGCAGCCTGCACCTCAATCGTTTAGTAGGGCCAATTGCCAAAGTTGGCCACATGTTGGCCGATTGTTGGCCACTTAGCCACAAATTCGAACCAAAAAAAGCCACTCTGTAACTATCGTAAGTGATAGTCACAGGAGTGACCAAAATGGTTTATACCTTACCGCCCGATCCGCCGCACCCGCCGATCCTTCCGACGCTGCCGCCCGATCCGCCGCACCCGCCCATCCTACCCTAACCGGGTTGGAACAGCGCAGCGCAGGGGGTTTAGTCCCCTTGCCTGCTTTCTTGGATGTGCTGGTGTGCTGTGTCTAAATCCTCTTGAATCTTAGCCTGCATCCGGGCGCGGCGGCTGGCATTATCAATCAAAGCTGCTTCCTGATAGGCGTCCGTCAGGACATCCCGCGCGCGTTCGTAGTCCCCCATACGCAAATATAAATAGCCGTTGGCGTGCTTGACATTGACTTGTTGGACGGTGTTCTTGAGTTTGCGCCACCCCTCGTAAGCCTGACGCAGATACGCTTGCGCCTGGGTATATTCCGCTAATTCGCAGTAAGCCAGGCCCATGCTGTGCTGCGCCGCCGTGACATAGTAGGGGTAGTTTTGTTCGCTGAAGTGGTCAATCACATCACCCAATAGGGCAATCACCCGGTTGTAGCGGCCCGTCTCCAGGTACAGCGCCCCTTGTTCATAGTAACTGACATGCAGGTCATGTTCATAAGCAAGGCGACCCAGGTGTGACTGGGCCTGAAGGATGTGCTTTTCGGCATCCTCGTATTGGCCCAACCAGCGATAGCTACTCGCCATAATCGTATAGAGTTGGCCCATTGTGCGCTCCAACTCGCTATCTGGGTAGCGGGAGCGTTCCAACTGCTGCCAGCAGATGGCTAGCGCCTGTTGTGCATAACTGAGCGCTGCGGTGGCTTCGCTGTAAATCATGTGGTGCTGCGCCGCTGCCCGGTAGATCAGCGTTTGCGTGTAGGGGTTGGTGTTTTGCTGGGCATACGCCATTAACTCGTCGTAGGCTGCGGTGCCATTTGCCCCAGCCGCTTGAAAGGCACTTGAATGCACCAGGCCGATGCAGGCGTCAATCCACTCCTGTTCACGGTTTTGCTCACGGGCTTGGTCAGCGGCATGGGTAAAAGCGGTTTGCGCGCTTTGCGGATGGTCGCCAAGGGTGTTGTACTGGGCCAGGTGATACCACATTTGCTGTTGATGGTCTGGGTGGCCCACCTGCATCAGCAGCGGCAGGATGTGCGTCAACAACCGTGCCCAACGGGCATAGCCTGGACGCTTGAGGTAGTGCGGTGCAACCAGTTTGAGCGCGGTGACGGCATCGTCCAGGCTATGGTCACGGCTGTAGCGCCGGATGAGGTCGTGGATGTCGTCGGCGTGGGCATCTAGCCAGCCGGGGTTTTGAGCATTACGGCGGATTTCTGGCAGCATGGCGGCAAGCGGATTCAGTTGGTCGGTGTGGGAAGTCATGTCAGATTCGGTTGGCAGCGCGAAATAAAAGGTAATACGAATCAGTCTAGGGTAACGTACCTGTAACACCAACACAAAAAGGGTACTGTATACAGTACCCTTCTTTCATGATGGGGTTATGTGGTGGCGTTTAGCGCACGGCGCTGAACTTCATCACCTGGCCGGGGAGGTTGCCGTTGCCGTAGTGAACCAGATATAACTCGCCGTTTTCGTCCTCACCAAACGAGCTGATGGTGTAGGGCGTGTCTACCAGTGGGTTCGTCTGCCATGAGCTGTCGGGGGTGCGGTAGGTGCTCCACATTTGGCCGGAGCAGTAATCGCCATAGATGTAAGCCCCTTGCAGCGCTTTGATTTCCTCACCGCGATAGACAAAGCCGCCCGTTACCGAGCAGTTGCCGTCAACGTGTTGGTACTCAGCGACCGGCATGATGGCGTCGGCTATCGGAGGAGACCCGCTGTAGGGGTAGCTGGCCTCGAAAACGTTCCAGCCGTAGTTGAGGCCGCCTGTGGCCGCTGCCTGAAAGTTGATCTCTTCCCAGCGGTTTTGGCCCACATCGCCCAGGTACATGTCGCCCGTGGCGCGGTCAAAGCTGAAGCGCCACACATTGCGCAGGCCGTAAGCCCACACCTCCGGCGCGCCATTAACGCCGTCTGCAAATGGGTTATCGGCGGGGACGGCGTAAGGGCTGCCGCTGTCCACATCAATGCGGATGATGGTGCCGAGCAGCGTGGTGGGCTGTTGGCCGTTGTTGAGCGGGTCGCCTGCGCTGCCGCCGTCACCCAGGCTCATATACAGGTATCCGTCCGGGCCAAAAGCCAGGTGCCCGCCGTTGTGATTGGCGTAGGGCTGGCCCACGCGCAGGATTTCCTCAGCGGTGGCCGGGTCTGCGGCGTTGTGATTGGACGACACGGTGTAACGGGCCAGGATGGTGTCGTTGCTGTTCTTTTCCGTATAGTTGACGAAGAACTGGCCGTTGCTGGCGTAGTCCGGGTGGAAAGCCAGCCCCAGCAGGCCGCGTTCACTGTAGCCGCTGCCCAGCGCGTCCGGCGAAATTTCTGTTGACACATCCAGGAAGGCGGTTTCCAGGCGCTCACCGTCCTCAATGACGTAGATCAGGCCGTTTTGCTGCACCACAAACAGACGGTCGGTACCATCGCCCGCGCTGGTGACGTGCAGCGCCCGCGCAAAGTCGGTTGCAACCGGGTCCAG
>CAWUJQ010000525.1:0-3206 GCA_963922445.1 uncultured bacterium | reverse complement strand
TCGCTTCCATCTTTGCACCTCATCCACAATTCTCATGGATAGGTGAATAGATACCGTCCGCTGCTGCCCTGCCCCGAATATCTCACGGATACATGAATAGATACCGGTTTTCACAGCGGACGCAGCAGGCTGCGTTCCTACAGTCGCGGTTTATGCGGGCTGTTAGGAGTGGAAGACACGCGATTAACCACCCCCAATCCACTCGTTATGCCACCACCTCTGCTGCGCCGAACTGCGTATCGTGCAGTTCCTTGTACAGGCCGCCCTCGGCTAGCAGGTCATCGTGCGTGCCGCGCTGCACAATCTGCCCGCGATCAATCACCAGAATCTCGTTGGCGTTGCGTACCGTGCTCAGGCGGTGAGCAATCACGATGCTGCTGCGGTTTTCCATCACCCGGCTGAGCGCGTCTTGAATCAACGCCTCGGACTCGCTGTCGAGGTGGCTTGTGGCCTCATCCAGCACCAGGATGCGCGGGTCTTTGAGGATCACGCGGGCAATGGCAATGCGCTGCTTCTCGCCCCCGCTCAGGCGATACCCCCGCTCACCTGCGACCGTCTCGTAGCCGTCCGTCAGGCCCATGATAAAGTCGTGGATGTTGGCTGCCCGTGCTGCGGCATGAATCTGCTCGTCGGTTGCGTCTGGGCGGGCATAGAGCAGGTTGTTGCGGATGGTGTCGTTGAACAGGTAGGTTTCCTGCGTCACCATGCCGATGTTGTGCGCCAGCGAATCCAGCGTGACATCACGCAGGTTGTGCCCGTCTATGCGGATGCTGCCGGAGGTGGGGTCATAGAGGCGCGGCATCAGGTACGTGAGGGTTGTCTTGCCCGCGCCTGACGGCCCCACCAGCGCTACAAGCTCACCCGGCTCAATCACAAAGTCTATGTTCGTGAGGGCTTGTTCGCGGGCCTGATGGCGCACGGCTTCTGGCTCGTCGGTGGATGCGTCTTCGGCTGGCTTGCCGTTTTCTTCCGCTTTGGGACGCCGCCCGCTCTTGGTGTGTTCGCCTGCCTCACCGATGCGCTCTACGTCGCTGAGCAGGCCGCCCTGAATCGCGTTGTAGTCAAACGACACGTTCTCAAACGCAATGCGCCCCTGCACATCCCGGAGTTCGTCGGCGTCGGCCTTTTCTTCGATGTCCAGCGGCAGGTCGATCACCTCAAACACGCGCTCAAAGCTGACGATGCTCGTCACAAAGGCTACCGGAGCCGTAGACAGCGCTTGCAGCGGCCCGTACAACTGCGCCAGATAGGTGCCAAACGCCACCACCGTACCAATACTCAGGTCGAAGTCCGGGCTGATGACCATGTAGCCGCCAATCCAAAAGACAATCGCCGTGCCAATCGCGCCAATCTGCCCGATGAAGGCAAACAACTGCGTGCCTACAATCGCGCGGCGAATGCCGATGTCGCGCACTTCGGCGGCATCCTGGCTGAAGGCGCGCGTTTCGTCGGCGCGGCGGCCAAACAACTTGACCAGCAGCGCCCCACTCACATTGAGCGTTTCGTTCATGCGGGCGTTCATATCCGCATTGTATTCCATCGCCTCCCGCACGAGGGCGCGCAGCCGTTGCCCCACCACCTGCGCCGCATAGATGAACCCCGGCAGCACCACCAACCCGATAATGGTCAAGCGCCACTCCAGTTGCAGCATGACGATGATCGTGGCAATTACCGTGAAGGCGTTGGTCAGGATGTCCACGGTAGTATTGCTGATGGCGTCCTGCGCGTTGACCACGTCGCTATTCAGGCGGCTCATGAGTTCGCCCGTGCGCGTGTTGGTGAAAAAGCGCAGGCTCATGCGCTGCATGTGCTTATAGAGCGATACGCGCAGGTCGTAGATCACGCCCTCGCCCACACTCGCGTTCAGCCAGCGCTGCACAATACGCAGCACCGCGCTGAACAGGGGAATCACCAGCAGGGCCAGCGCGAGTTGATTCAGGCGGGTGAGGTTGTTATTCGGCAGCACATTGTCAATCAGTTCGCGGATAATGAGCGGAGAAATGAGGCCGAGGCCCGTACTGACGAGAATTAGCACCAGCATCGCGGCGATTTTGCCGGTATAGGGACGGGCATAGGTCATCACGCGGCGCACCAGCGCCCAGGTGACCTTCGGGGTTTCTTTGTCGGGGCCGTCATTAAACACGTAGCGGTACATACCACGCATGCCCATAGATGAATTCCTTTCGCGGGGGTAAATCCGAATTGAACCCCTATTAAAACAGATTTATCCGTGGGTGGGATGGGCAAATGGGACAGGGCGGCCTGTTCAAAGGGGGAGGGAAGGGGAAGCGCTACGGAAGCACATCCAGCACGGGGACATGACGTGGCCTGAACAGAAGGAAGTCACGGTGGTCAAAGGTGTAAATCTGCTGAATGTTGTGGCGTTCGGCCAGCGCCATTTGTGCGGCGTCCGCAAAGTCAAAGGCTGCGGTTCGGTACGTCCGCATAATCTCGTCCTGGCGGATAGAGTCTGTCTGCGTCAGGGTCAAGATCGGGATGGCTGCTGTTGTCAGCCGCTTTTGGGTTTGCAGGGCCGCGTCGTAGCTTACCCGGCTCATAACCATGTAGAACAGTTCTGTCAAAACTGGCGCGGCAATTATCAATCCGCTTTTGATGCCTGCCAGCGTTGCTCTTGCCAGGGCATGATTGGCATCGCGTGGGGCCACTGTTGCCAGCAGAAAGCTCGTGTCAATCAGTGCGTTCATCAGAGGGGCCAAAGTGCTGGCGTAGGGTAGACCTTACAGACGTAGACAGATCCGTCACGTCAGTGTTCAGGCTGCCAATCAGATCATCTAGCGCTGTGGCGGGTGCAGGGATGTTGTCAGCGTGCAGGTGAGGTACACCGTTGGCATCAATAAACGCAAACTGTTCGTCCAATTCAGCATCGGTCAGCGCCAGACGGTCACTTGGCCCGTGTTGAGTCCAGTAGGCCCGTGCCCGCGCATACAACCGACGCCGCACGTCAGCTTCGGTGCGTGGCGGGTCGCCTGGGTCGGGCTTTGATGCGGCTGCAATCCGTGCGCGGACACGCTGCTGAGCGTCTGCGTCAAGTTGGTGGAACTTGTCGATGATTTCTTGTTCGAGGGCGTTCATTGCCGATTTACCTTCTTCTTTATCTTCATTCTATAAGTCATCCACCTTATCGACCATTGCCACGAGCACGTTATAGATAATCGGGCACAGGGACGCGCCTTCTAGGGTATCGT